>JACRIL010000235.1 GCA_016235825.1 Planctomycetota bacterium | reverse complement strand
TCCTCCTGTCCCAAACAGTTCTTATCCAATTCTGACATCTGCTTCACTCCTTCCGCGGCCCTTGAGCCGCTTCTGGGAGGAAGGTATTTACTCCACCATTTTAATCAGAAAAACCTTGGATCATTCTGGTCAATACGACAGTGTCGCGCATGAACTCGGTGGTCAGGCCTTACGACACGATAGGCCGCTACGGAGGCGAAGAATTTCTGGTCATCCTGCCGGAGTGCCAGGCAAGGCAGGCCTGCCAGGTTGCCAGGCGGATAGTGTCAGCCGTCTCCAGTTCTCCTTACGACCTCAGGCAGGTCAAAAACGCGTCGATGACCGTCAGCGTCGGGCTGGCCGTGTGCAGTGATCCCAAGAACGTCAATGCCGAGGCCCTGATAGGCCTGGCCGACCAGGCGCTTTACAGGGCCAAACACTCCGGCCGGGACCGCGTGGAGATAAGCCTTTGGCCGCTATCGGGCCCCGAAGGCGCCGCCTGAGAGGCCGGACCGAAGCTCTCGAGTCAGCCGGCGGCTTTTTCCATGCCGATTTATTTGGCGCGGCGCAAATCCGGTGTATAATCAGGGAAAGGCTGTCGGTCATTAAAGTCGAGGTTTTGCCGTAAAATGCAGATACTCATTGCTGACGACGATCCGGGTTTTCTGGCCCTTTTGGAGACGCATCTGGCTGATTGGGGCTACGAGGCGGTCCGCGCCGAAGACGGCAAGAAGGCCATGGACATCCTTCGCGGCGACAAGGCCCCCAGGCTTGCGATCCTGGACTGGCAGATGCCCGGTCTGGACGGCCCGGCCATCTGCCGCGAACTGCGGAAGGAACGCACAGACGACTACACCTTCCTCATCCTGCTTACCGTGATGAATCAGAAGGAGAATATGCTCGAGGGGATGAACGCCGGCGCCGATGACTACATCAAAAAACCTTTCGTGCACGACGATTTTGAGGAACTTCAGGTACACTTGCGGGCGGCAATGAGGATACTGTCCCTCCAGGAGGAACTCATCGCAGCAAAGGAAATGTACCGGAGGGAGGCGACCTTGGACTCTCTGACGCGAATATGGAACCACCAGGCGGTCATGGACATTTTTCGCCGCGAGGCGCACCGATCGGGCAGGCTCGGCAAGTCGCTGTGCCTTGCGATGGCCGACCTGGACCACTTCAAGCAGGTCAACGACACCTACGGCCACCAGGCCGGCGACCTGGTTCTGCGCGAGGTGGCCGCCAGGATACGCTCGGTCCTGCGACCCTACGATTCCATCGGAAGGTACGGCGGTGAGGAATTTCTGATCGTCCTGCCGGAGTGCGAGGAATCGGCCGCAAGGCAGGTCGCCGAGCGGATTCGCTCGGCCATCGCGCACGCGCCCTACAAGACCGGCCAGGACGCCATCATGGTTACGGCCAGCCTCGGCGTGGCGGTCATCGACAGGATTGATCCGGCGAAATGCGACGACGTCGTCAAGCTGGCAGACGAGGCCCTCTACCGCGCCAAAGACGCAGGCAGAAACCGCGTCGAACTGGCCGCATGGACCGGCGGGTAACAGTCATGAGACGGATGGCAGGGCCGGTCACGCGGAAAGAGGCAAAAACAGGTGCCATCGCTCACATCTGTTTGTGAGCGTGTGTTGTTTTATCTACATGAACGGACGTTGCAACTTCGCCTGACATGCCCCGCCCGTGCGTTCCAGGGTCTCGGAGGTCTTATGTTTGGTGTGGCAATTTTATAGTTGGTGCGGCATACTGGCCTCGGAGAAAGAAAAGGATGTCGAAATGCCGTCAATGGGATTGGACAGGCCGACGGAAAAAACACATGCTCGCAAACAGATGCGAGCATGGCACCCAATCTATACCTCTTGGCGCGAAAACCGGACATTTCACCCGCCAATGAAACGTTCATTCTGGGTCGCATTTGCTGGATTCGCAATATCAACATCCGCATTTGCTCAAGAATTAAAATTTAAAAACACTTTAGAAGGGCATAGCGATGTAATAACAGAACTTGTCTTTAGTCCGGATGGTAAAATGTTGGCTTCAGGAAGTCATGATAAAACAATTAAGCTATGGAACATCGCAGATGGGAAAAATATCGCCACGCTGGAGGGACATACTGAAAGTGTGCAATGCGTAGCATTTAGTCCAGATGGAAAGACATTGGCGTCGGGAGGCAGAGACAACAAAATCAGACTGTGGGATGTTGAAAGCCATAAAATAATATCCACATTGGAAGGACATACTGATAGTGTTCGCTGTTTGGCATTCAGTCCTGACAATAAAATGCTGGCATCTGGAAGTGAAGACAAAACAATCAATTTGTGGAACCTGGCGAATAAACAAAATACGACGCTTCCAGATGCGGCTTCCGATGCTGTAACTTCGCTATGCTTTAGTCCAAACAGCAAGATGTTAGTTTCAGGTAGTGGTGGTAATAATGATATTAAACTATGGGATGTATCGACTAGAAAGAGTACAGAGATATATCTGGATGACAGAGGCAACCATGCAACTCCAATGGCTCTCTTTAGTCCGGATGGAAAAATTATAGCTTCTGGCGGAGCCTGCATCAAGACGATTGAACTATGGGATGCTGGAACAAAGAAAAATAATGCCAAAATTGATGATTTCTCCTTCAGAGGCATTAATTTTATGGCATTTACTTCAGATAGCAAGATGCTCATTACTATGGATAATAAAACAGGTATTATTAAATTCTGGAATGCTGCAACGGGTAAAAATATTGCGACTATTAATAAGCCGATTGAAAAGGTCATAACCGCAGCAATTAGTTGGTCCGGCAAAATCCTGGCAACATATCAGGATAAAACAATCAAATTATGGGACTTAAAGTATGATGCTGTCCCTTCCTCAAATATATCTGAATAAATTGATTGACCAACGACACAGAGGTGCTGGAAGCACGTTTGTATCGGATACCTGGCAGAACTGAAAAGCGAAATGGAAATATATCCAGCGATAGATTTGCGAGAGGGCAAGGTGGTGCGTCTTGCCCGTGGCGATTACGACCGCCAGACGACGTACAGCGACGACCCGGCCGCAGTGGCGAGGAGTTTTCGGCAGGCCGGGGCCGGGTGGGTGCACGTGGTCGATCTGGACGCGGCCAGGACAGGCAAGCCCGCCAATACCGACGCGGTGAAAAAGATAATCGCCGCGGCGGACATAAAGGTTCAGCTTGGCGGCGGGGCGAGGTCCGACGAGGCGGTCGAGGCGATGCTCGCTGCCGGCGTCAGGCGGGTGGTGGTCGGCTCGGCGGCGATAACAGACTGGAAGTGGTTCGAGAAGCTCGCCGCCCGGCCGGAACTGGCGGGCCGGCTGGCGCTGGGCCTGGACGCCCGCGACGGCAAGCTGGCCGTCAAGGGCTGGACGCAAAAGGTCGATCTGACGGCCCACGAACTGGCCTGCCGGGTTCGCGGCTGGCCTCTGGGCGCTATAATATATACGGACATCTCCCGCGACGGCATGCTGGGCGGTATAAACGTCCGGGCCACGGCCCGGCTTGTCGGGGCGACCGACGTGCCGATAATAGCATCGGGCGGGGCATCGTCGATGGCCGACCTGGAGGCATGCCGCAAGGCCGGCTGCGCGGGGGCTATCGTCGGAAAGGCCCTCTACGAGGGCAAAATCGACCTGGCCGAGGCGATCAGAAAGACGCGGGAATCGGCTGGCAGATCTCCGGAAACTCGTTGACCAAAGAGCCGCGTTCCGGAAGGCGATCAAAAAGATGCAAAAATCGGCTTGACGGGCTTGACATCCGCCCCGGCCTTTGCTTAAATCTCTGCCGCTCGGAGCTTATCAATGGTTCTCGACGCGGGGGGGAACCAGGCTCAACATCTCGCGGGAGTGCCGCGGGTCTCTACGTGTTGTCAGAGACAAACAGGGACAACAAAGGGTTTTTGTCAGGAAGGTTTCCTCAATGACGCAAGAACAGGCGGGCGCCGAACAGCCCCAGACGGCCGATTCCATGACGATCGGATCGGGCGTGCTGGAGGTTACGGACAAGGGTTACGGTTTTCTCAGGCAGGCAAAGCACGACTACAGGGCCACGCCCGGAGATATTTTCGTCGGCAAGGACTACATCCGCCACGGCGGGCTGCGGACCGGGCTGTTTATCGAAGGAAAGGTCCTTCCCCCCTCGAAGCGCAAGGGCGGGCCGAAGCTGGAGATCATGACCGCCATTAACGGCAAGCCGTCCGGCGAATACGTGGACATCATCCCGTTCAACGACCTTGTGGTGGTCGATCCGCATCCGCAGTTGAAGCTCGAGACGCCCGGCGGGCCTCTTGAGATGCGTGTGCTGGACCTGATCTGCCCGGTCGGCAAGGGGCAGCGAGGCCTGATCGTAGCCCCGCCGCGGTCCGGCAAGACGATACTGCTCCAGCAGATCGCCAACGCCGTCAACGCCAACAACACCGAGTGCCATGTCATCCTGCTGCTGGTGGACGAGAGGCCGGAGGAAGTAACCGACTTCCGCCGCAAGTGCCCCAAGTCCGAGGTCGTCGCTTCAAATAACGACCAGGAACTGAACAATCACATCCGCGTGGCCGAGTTCACCCTCGAGCGGGCCAAGAGGATGACCGAGTTCGGGCAGGACGTGGTGATCATGCTGGACAGCCTGACCCGCCTGGGAAGGGCGTACAACCGGCACGTCGAGGGGTCGGGCAGGACGATGACCGGCGGCGTGGACATCCGCGCCCTGGAGACGCCCAAGCGGCAGTTCGGCGCGGCCCGCAAGATCGAGAAAGGCGGAAGCCTGACCATAATGGCCACCGCGCTGGTCGAGACCGGCAGCCGCATGGACGACCTGATCTTCGAGGAATTCAAGGGCACGGGCAACCTGGAGCTTCAGCTCGACCGCAAGCTGGCCGAGCGGCGGACCTGGCCGGCAATCAGCATCCCGCAGTCCGGCACGCGGAAAGAGGAACTCCTGGTCGACCCGTGGAAACTGCCCAAGCTGCATATGCTCCGGCGATTCCTGTCCGGCCTGAACGTTGACGAAGAAATGCCCACGCTCCTGAAGGCCATGGAAAGATTCAAGAGCAACGACGAGTTCCTGCGGTCATTCGACCCGCGGTAACTTGGTGGCGCCCTCAAGCGCAGCGACTTGTCCGGCGCAGCCTTGGCGAAGCCGGAAGCGGAGCTTGGGGGTGTTTTTCAAAAAAATGTTCTTTCCCATTTCCGTCTCCTGCCCCAACTTTCTGATGCGCTGGTATTTTAAGAGCCTATCCGGATAGGCTCTAATCAAAAACATGCCGGGAAAATAGACAAAACGGTCTGAGATATCAGCGAATTCAGATAAATGCCTTGCGGGGAATAATTGGCCGGGGTTGTCTGAAATCCTGGCACGCCTGCCAGTGGCGGGATCGGGAATTTGGAAACACCATGAATCACGACCGTACCCCAGGTTCCGCTTCGTCCGCCTGGCGGCGGACTGTGCTTCACCTGGGGCTACACTCTTCCGACCCTTCGGGTCTGCGAATCGGCCACGTTGAACGTGCAAGGTGTTATTGTCCTGCCGGAAATTTGAGCAATAACAGAGGAATCTTATGTTCAAACCTGGCACGGAAGGATATTAAAACACAGCTTACGAGCAAGCTGTGCCACCCGGATCGAGTGGCTCGCCGGCTCAGCCGTTGAAGCGTTTGACGATGAGTACGCCGTTGTGGCCGCCGAAGCCGAAGCTGTTGGACATGATGACGTCGACTTTTTTCTGCCTCGGATGGAGCGGGACGTAGTCCAGGTCGCACTCGGGGTCGGGGTTGTCGAGGTTGAGGGTGGCGGGGATGATTCCGGTTTCTATGGCCTTGACGCAGGCGATAAGCTCGACCCCGCCTGAGGCCCCCAGAAGGTGGCCGGTGGAACTCTTGGTGGATGAGACCATCAGGCCGGCCTTGGCCCAGTCGCCGAAGGTCAATTTGAGCGCCTTGGTCTCGGCCAGGTCGCCCAGTTGCGTGCTGGTGCCGTGGGCGTTGATGTACTGTATGTCGGACGGGTTCATCGCCGCGTCCTTGAGGGCCTTTTTCATGGCCAGAATCGCCCCGTAGCCTTCGGGGTCGGGGGCGGTAATATGGTGTGCGTCGCAGCTTGAGCCGTAGCCGACAAGTTCGCAGCAGATTTTCGCGGAGCGGGCCCTGGCATGTTCGAGGCTTTCGAGCACCACGCAGCCGGCGCCCTCTGCCAGCAGGAAGCCGTCTCGGTCCTTGTCGAACGGGCGCGAGGCCTTTTCCGGCTGGTCGTTTCGGCACGACAGGCCCCTGAGAGAGCAGAAGCTCGATACACCCAGAAGCGTCAGGGCCGCCTCGCTGCCGCCGGTTATCATCACGTCGGCCTCGCCGTGCTGGATGATCCTCAGGGCCTCGCCGATGGAGTTTGCCGCCGACGCGCAGGCCGTAACGACCGCGAAGTTAGGCCCTTTCAGGCCGAAGGCTATGGCGACGTGCCCGCTGGCGGCGTTGCCCATCAGTTTGGGGACGGTGAACGGGCTGGTGCGGCTGAGGCCCCTGGTGAGCATCCGCTCGTGCTGTTCTTCGAGCTCTTGAAGGCCGCCTATGCCGCTGCCCACGACCACGCCGCAGTTGTCGGTGTTTTCGCGGGAGAAATCCAGTCCGGCGTCCTTGACAGCCTCGTAGGACGACGCGACGGCGAACTGGACGAAACGGTCCATCCGCTTGGATTCGCGGGGGTCGATGCGGTCCGGCGGCGCGGCCGGGTCCCAGTTCTGAACCTGCCCGCCTATCCTGGAATCGAACGAGGTTACGTCGATCCTGGTTATCCCGCGGATTCCGCTCTTGCAGGAGATCAGGGCATCCCAGAACTCCCTGACACAGTGGCCCAGGGGATTAATCGTCCCCAGGCCCGTGATTACCACGCGGCGCCTAGCCATCGCAGACGTGCACCCAAGGCATTAAGCGCCTTTCTTGGCGTGTTCTTTGATGTAATCGATCGCCTGGCCTACGGTCTGAATCTTCTCGGCCTCTTCGTCCGGAATGCTCAGCTCGAACTCGTCCTCGAACTCCATGACCAGTTCGACCGTATCCAGCGAGTCGGCGTTGAGATCGTTGACGAAGGACGTCTCGCGAGTGATCTCGCTCTTGTCGACGCCCATCTGTTCGGCGACGATCTCTATCACTTTTTCTTCGGTTTCGTCGGGCACTTTCGTGTCCTCCACTAGGACCTTGGTTGTAATATCTGTTCCGTTAAACAGCCTTTTTCCTGTCCGCCATAAGGCGGGCGGGTACTATATCTTGGGCAAGGCCGGCTTGCAATAGCAACCTTGGAAATTTCAAGGAAATATTGCAGGCCGCCGGGCGGGCCGTCAGGTGTGCATTCCGCCGTCCACGCTGAGGGTCTGGCCGGTGATGTAGGCCGAGGAATCCGAGGCCAGAAACGCCACCGCCTTGGCGATGTCGGAAGGTTTTCCGAACCGCTGCATGGGGATCTGTTCCATGGCCATGTCCTTGGCCTGCTGGGGCAGGACGTCGGTCATGTCGGTCTGGATGAAGCCCGGACAGACGGCGTTGCAGCGGACGGACCGCTTGGCCAGTTCCTTTGCCGTGGACTTCATCAGGCCCAGCATTCCGGCCTTGCTGGCGGCGTAGTTGGCCTGCCCGCGATTGCCCTCCAGCCCGCTGTAGCTGCTCATGTATACGATCGAGCCGCTCCGCTGGCGCATCATTATCTTTCCGGCCGCCCGCGTGCCGATGAAGGCGCTCTTGAGGTTGACCTTGAGAACCAGGTCCCAGTCGTCGTCGGTGAGCTGAAGGACGATGTTGTCGCGGGTGATGCCGGCGTTGTTGACCAGCACGTCGAGCCGCCCGTGCTTTTCGGCCACGTCCTCGATCAGCTTTGAGAAATTATCGCTGTCGGTTACGTCGCATACTGCCGTCTGGAGCTTGGCGCCCGGATTTCCCAGTTCGCCGGGCAGCTTGTCCAGCAGTTCGGCCTTCAGATCGACGGCCGTAACCGTCATTCCCATGGCCAGCAGTTCGCGGCAAATTTCCTTGCCGATGCCTCTGGCCCCGCCCGTTACAATTGCAACCTTCTCATTCTCTGCCATTATTTCTGCTCCTGTTTATGCTCTTAACTGATTATTTGCGATACGATCTGACACCAGTCGGTAATGCAACTGCACGAAGACTGTCTTAATCGATTTTCAGATCGTATCCAGATCGTCTTGTTTCGCCCCTTCAGGGCTTTGCATCAATAATATGTTGCCAATTCCCAGGGCGTTGCCCTGGGCTATCATATTGTTGCCCTTTCAGGGCGTACATCTTCCGTGCATCGTATAATAAAACTATCAAATCGCAGTTTGTTCAATGCCAGCAAAAATTGCAGCCCCAAAGGGGCGAAATATGACAGCCTGGGGCAACGCCCCAGGATACTGGCCGTCACTAATGTTTAAGCCCTGAAGGGGCGAAATAAAACTTTCTGTGTATGCGCCAATCCCGTCGAATAAAAGCACCAAAAAACAAACATTACAACCTCATACTGTTTTTGTTGTTACCCGGCCAGTTTCTTCACCGCCTCGGCGGAGTTGATGTTTATCGTGTGCGTCTTGCGATGTATTTTTCTCATCAGGTTGGCCAGGCTCCTGCCCGGCCCGATCTCATAGAAACATTCCACGCCCTGGGCGAGCATGTATTCGGCGCACTGCTGCCAGCAGACCGCGCCTGTGAGTTGGGTCAACAATTTGGCCGTTACCCGGCCCGCAGAGTCATATGGCTGGGCGTCAACATTGGCGATTACGGTCGTTTTGGGCTGTCGGAAGGGTATGGCCCGCAACACCCCGTCAAAGACCTTGGCCGCGGGCGCCATAATCTCGCAATGGAAGGCCCCGGCGACTTTCAGCGGCACTGCCCCGACGGCCCCAAAGTCCTTTGCCATCGCCTCGGCCCGGCGGCATGCGTCGATCTGGCCGGAAACGACGATCTGGCCGGGGCAATTGAAGTTGGCGCACATCAGAAGCTGTCCCTGCGAAGCGGCCTTGCACAGCTCGGCCACCCTGGCCTCGTCGGCGCCGAGAATGGCGACCATTCCGCTGGGCGTGGCGATTGCGGCGTCCTGCATCAGCCTGCCGCGGATCGCCACCAGCCGCAGCGCGTCGGCAAGGTCTATCGCATCGGCGGCATAAAGCGCGGTGTATTCGCCCAGGCTCAGTCCGGCGGCGAAGGCCGGGCGGATTGAATCGGTCCGCTCGCCCATGACCTCGTGCATGGCGGCCAAGGTTGCCGCCGACACGGTGAAAATCGCCGGCTGGCAGATGTCGGTCCTGTTCAGTTCTTCTTCCGGACCTTTGAAACAGAGCTTCTTGAGCGGCAGCCCGCTTGCCTGCTCGGCCAGATCAAACACCCGTCTGGCCGACTCAAAGGCCTCGCAGAGGTCCTTGCCCATGCCGACATGCTGTGCGCCCTGGCCCGGAAATAAAAACGCCGTTTTTGCCATAGTTTATGGTGCCCGTTTCTGAAGCCGTCTGATATTGCAACATTACCAAATCTGCTTTATCCATGTAGCGAATCAATCCGACACGCTTTATTGCGCCCTTCTCAGGGCTTTACAAATTATTCCCGTCGTTTTCCCAGGGCGTTGCCCTGGGCTATCATATTGTTGCCCTTGCAGGGCATAACATCAAACAGCGAACCATTCCCAAAGCCCCATGCGCAAGCATGGGGACGTTTGTTATTTTTAATGACAACACAAAACAGCATCCCCGCATTTACATGCGGGGCTTTAAAACAAAACCATCGGCGAACCACTCATAAAGCCCCCTGCGCGAGCAGGGGGACATTTGTCATTTTCAATTCGCCCAAACAGCCCAACTCCATCGGCAAAACGTGTTGGGCAGTTAAAGTCTCACAACGCTGCCGGCCCAGGTCAGGCCGGCCCCGAATGCTACCATTATAATCGTCGAGCCGGGGCCTATCTTCCCCTGCTGGGCGGCCTCGTCCAGTGCCAGCGGGATCGACGCCGCCGACGTGTTGCCGTACTTGTTTATATTCACGAACACTTTTTCCATCGGGAAGTTGAACTTGTTTACGGCCGATTCGATGATCCGCAGATTCACCTGGTGCGGAATTACCATTGAAATGTCCCGCATTTTCAGCCCGCAGCGGTCCATGCACTCGCCCAGCAGCCATTGCATCTTCTCGACCGCGAATTTGTAAACGTCGCGGCCTCGCATCTTGATGTAGTGCATGCGGTCGGCGACGGTCTGGGCCGTGGCCGGCAACTTCGACCCGCCGGCGGGGACATATATGTAATCCCATCCGCCGCCGTCGGCGCACAGGATGTTGCACAGCACTCCCTTGTCCGTCCGGTCGGACGGTTCCAGCACGACCGCCCCGGCAGCGTCGCCGAAGAGTATGCAGCTTCCGCGGTCGGTGAAATCGGCGAACCTGCTGAGCACCTCGGCGCCGATGACCAGAACCTTCCGATACGTGCCGGTCCGGATGAACTGGCTGCCTATCGCCAAGCCGTACAGAAAGCCGCTGCACGCGGCGGCCACGTCGAAGGCCGGTATGTCTTTTATACCCAGTTCCTTCTGAACCAGGCATGCGTTGGACGGGAAAACCATGTCGCCCGAAACCGTCGCGCAGATAATCAGGTCGATCTGCGAGGGTTCCACTCCCGCCGCCGCCAAAGCGGCCTTTGCCGCCTGCGTCGCCAGCGTCGAGCAATACTGGCCGTCCTGAAGAATTCTTCTCTGCCTGATCCCCGTCCGCTGGGCGATCCACTCGTCGGAGGTGTCCAGGAACTTCGCGAAGTCGCCGTTGGTCATGACCCTGTCGGGCACGGCCGAACCGAATCCGGCAATTGCCGCCAGTAAACTGTCAGGCATGGTGTGCTTCCCTGCCGTTGGACAGCCTGCTTATGATCTGCTCGTTGACTCGCTGGCTGACGAACTGTTTGACGGCCTTGACGGCGTTCATTATTCCCCTGTGGTCGCTGGCGCCGTGGCAGATGATGTAAATTCCCCCGACGCCCAGCAGCGGCGCCCCGCCGTATTCGTTGAAATCCCATTTCATCAGGAACTGCTCGATGCTCGAACGCACCTTTTCGACGCTGTCGGGCATCTGCTTGCGCATCGCCGCGGTCATGATCTTCACGATGCCGCCGGCCATGCCTTCCATCAGTTTTATGACCACGTTGCCCACAAACCCGTCGCAGACGACCACGTCGCAGGTGTTTCTGAAGAAGTCCCTGCCCTCTACGTTGCCGATGAAGTTGACGTTCGGATCGTCCCTCAGGAGCTGGCGGGTCTTTTTGATCAGTTCATTGCCCTTGGCGTCCTCCTCGCCGACCGACAGCAGGCCGACGCGGGGCTCCCTTATTTTGCATACCGTCGCCAGATACAGCGAGGCCATCACGCCGTACTGCATCAGGTGCTGGGGTTTTGCCATTATGTTTGCGCCCACGTCGCAGATTGCCAGCGGCCCGTGGAACATCGGCGTGATGATCGTGATGCCAGGCCTGTGGACGCCCGGCAGCCGCCTCAGCATCATCTGAGCCGAGGCGACGCACGCGCCGGTGTTTCCGGCCGATATGCAGCCGTCCAGTTCGCCGTCCCTGTGCATCCTGGCCAAAACCATGATCGAGCTGTCCGGCTTTGCCCGCAGGGCCTCCACCGGCTGCTCGCTCATTGTGATGACCTGGCTGGTGTCGTGAATTTCGATGAAGTCCCGCCAGCCGGCGGGGGCGCCATCAAGGTGTTTGAGAATAGCCTGCCGCGGCCCGACCAGCACAAGCCTGTCGCCGTTCTCGAGAATCTTCTGCTCAAAAACTGCCGCAAGAGCGCCCCTGACCTCGACGGCCGGAGCTCCATCGCTGCCCATGGCATCGATGCCGATTCGCATCGACTACTTCTCCTCTTGCACCTTGAGACTCAGGCCCGGGCGGACATATCCGCAATTGTCGCAGGCCGCGTGGGGGAGCTTCGGCGAATTGCAGCGGGGGCAGTCGGCGTAGTTGACCGGTTTCTTGGCCTGGTGGGCGCGCCGGCTGCGGGTCCGCGAACGGCTTAGTTTCTGAGTCGGTAACATGGTTCGTCTTTCCTGCTGTCCATTGGCCGCACGCCCGCGCCGAGGCTGTTGATAAACCGAGCCATCGTGCGCGAAAAGGCGGCGATAATAAAAAACCGGCAGGGTCAACCCCTGCCGAGCTTCGGGAAAGTATATATCCGCCAATGAGTTGTCAAGACAATTCGCCGGAGTATTGCAACTGAAGTTCCTTCAGCGACCTGCGATGCGCCAGCTTGGCCAGGGCGCCCATTCGATCAGTCAACAGCCGCCCGTCGAGGTGGTCCAGTTCGTGCTGGAATACCCGGGCCAGAATATCCCGGCCTTCCTGCCGGAAGACCTGGCCGGCCAGGTCCGTCGCCTCGATGGTCGCCACGTTGAACCGCTTGATCTTGCAATAAATGCCCGGAAAGCTCAGGCATCCTTCCTCGCCTTCGACTGGATCCTCGGCGGCGACTATCTTCGGATTGACATAGACGCGGAAATCGGCCTCCTGGCCGGTCGGATTGGCGATGAACATCCGCACGGTTACGCCGACCTGCGGGGCGGCAAGGCCGACGCCCTTGGCTTGGGCCATCAACTCCATCATCCGCCGGGCCAGCGATGCGAGGGCGGAATCCTGATGCTCTTCGACAGGCGTGCAGACCTCCGCCAGCAGCGGGTGGGGATACTTCAGTATCTTCAGCCCCGCCGGATCGGCGGAATGGATTTTCTCAGTGCTTGTCATCCTTTACATAATAGCACGCGAGAGTCGGCCTCTCAAGCATCCGCTGAACCATCGGAAATTCGGCGCAAAAACATGGTCCGTTGGCTGGGCTTTCCATTTCGCCCTGCCAACGGACCAGCTTGCAACCTCAGGCTCCGACTTCCGGCCCCCTCTGCCGACAGACAAGGCTCCTCGGAAACATCCGGGCGCATGCTGGGACACACGCCACTCCCTCGAACGCGTCTTTGCCTGTCTGAGAGGTCCGGTGCACGGTCGCGACTTACGGGCGCTTCTGCGCCCGGCGGAGAAAGCACAGCTTGCCGCGAGTCGGGCCTGTTTTTAACACTTTATTATATCCCCAAAAACGCCGGACAAAGCGGATAAAATCCATGCAATCATAAGTCCTTGTCCGGCAGGCGGTAACCGGCGGACGATTTCGGCAAAATCCGACTGGACAGTTTGGTCTGGCGCGACAGTTGAAAACCGACTGTGGGAAAATTCACGCAAGCCGGACGTTCAGGAGCAGTTCCGGAAAATCGCCGTACCGCTTGTTGGAAAGAATGTCGTCCACGACACCGAAGATATCCGGCTTGTCGGCGTCGCGGAAACCGTCAACATATCGCTCGTGCCATTGTTCAACGCGATGAAGTTTAATATCTTCCATAGTTTAAAAGTTGAGTATGCCGCATTGAAAGAATCGGCACTGCCGAAAGTTAAAATACCTCAACAGCCTCAGACTATAAACATATCGTTCTAACGTGGCTATCTTGTTTTATGAGATGCTGAAGGTTATACATATCTCCAGTGCGGCACTTGGCCTTGAGCGATTGCGGGACGTTCATGCTCCGTAGGAGCATAATGTTTATAGTTAATGATCCACAACTTGAAGCAAGCTCCGTAGGAGCGGCATGAAATCCATGGCCAACACCTACACACAAATCTACCTCCAGGTGGTTTTCGCCGTGCAGGGACGTGTGAACCTGATTCTTCCCGAACGGAAAGAGGAGCTTCAGAAATACATTGCCGGAATCATTGCCAACCACGGACAGAAACTCCTGGCTATTCATTGCATGCCCGATCATACCCATATTCTGATCGGCCTCAAGCCGAGTATCGCCCTATCCGATCTGGTGCGGGAGATCAAAACCGGTTCGACAAATCACATCAACGATAGCCGGTGGGTAACGGGGCGATTCGCGTGGCAGGAGGGTTTCGGTGCATTTTCTTATTCTCACTCCCAATTGAGCAGTGTGATTCGATACATACAAAACCAGGAAAAACACCATACCAAGAGGGGATTCCAGGAGGAATACCTTGAGTTCCTTAAGAAGTTCAATATCGCTTATAATGAACGCTACATTTTCAAGCCTGTCGAGTGAAATGTGCCGCCCCGACGGGGCTTGGTCCTTAAAAGAGCTTCGAGACTATAAACATGTCACGCCTACGGCGTTTGGAAATGTCGCTGATATGTTGGTTTTCTGCAAAAATCGCCGGAACTCACGATTTGCAGGATGTTTATGCTCCGTAGGAGCGGCACATCTATAGCCCATCACGTCCAATCTTATTGCGTTTTTTTCGCGGCGGCGGCGACGGCTAAGGCCGCCCGGACCTGTGCGACGTCATGGACGCGGAAGATGGTTGCGCCGTTGCGATATGCCTCCAGGCATGCGGCGATGGTCCCGCCCAGCCGATCGGCGGGCGAGTCCTGGCCGGTCAGTTCGCCGATGAACCGCTTGCGCGACGCGCCGATCATCACTGGGCAGCCCAACTCGGCCAGTTTCCCGATCCCGGTCAGCAAAGCCAGGTTGTGCTGGAGTTTCTTGCCGAACCCGATTCCCGGATCGACGATGATGTTCTCGGCCTCGACGCCGACGGCCGTTGCCGCCGCTATCCGCTCCACGAGAAACTCGCGGACCTCCGCCGCCACGTCGGCGTATTGCGGGTCCTGTTGCATGGTCCTTGGCTGCCCCAGCATGTGCATCAGCACGATAGGCACGTGACTGGCGGCGGCGAGCGCAAACATGTCGGCATCATCCCGTCCGGCCGAGACGTCGTTGATGATCGCCGCGCCGTGTTTTATCGCCATCTCAGCCACCCGCGCGATGGTCGTGTCGATGCTGACCGGCGCGCCCATCGCAACCACCGCCGGCAGAACCGTCTGGAGCCGCAGAATCTGCTGGGCCTGATCGACCCTGTCGCTGCCGGGGCGTGTGGATTCGGCTCCCACGTCGATTACGTCGGCACCTTCGTCTATCATCCGCCGGGCGTGGGAGATCGCCGCCGACGGATCGAGAAATTTGCCGCCGTCGGAAAAACTGTCGGGCGTTACGTTCAGGATGCCGGCCACAATCGGCCGGCCGGTCTGATGCGACTCCATTATTTCGTCAATCGTCGTCGGCATATCCGCGATTATATCCCTCCGACAACTTGCTGAAAAAGTTTTTTTGTGGCACGGCCGTCCCGGCCGTGCGTCCCAGGGGCGTCTCGCCCCTGGATTCCATAAAAAACGGCAACCGCCACGACCGAGCCGGTCGTGGAACACACGGGCAAGATGCCCGTGCCACTGGACTGCTACGCCCCCACGTCCTTCTGAAAAGGCCGGTCGGTGTCGGTGCGGATGCACCAGTCGATCATCTTCTGCTGGAGGTCGACCAGCACGGCGTTCAGAGACGGATCGCCCCAGCGGTTGTCCATTTCCCAGGGGTCCGCCCGCAGGTCGTAAAGCTCGTTCCCGCCGGCCAGCCGGATGGCCAGCTTGTGCGTGTCCGTGCGGACCATCTTGACGCGGGCCATCGATTCGGGGCAGTCGCGGTACGTAACCTGCTTGCCGTCCAGTTCTCTGCCGGGCCTGAAATTGAATCGCCCGAACATTTCATCCTCATGCCCGCCGTCGGCGAAGACGGCATCCTTGCCCGGCGAGCCGGCGACGGTCGGCAGGAGCGAGCGGCCGTGAATGCCCCAGTCGGGCTTTACGTTCAGAAGCTCAAGCAGGGTCGGGCAGATGTCCACGTGTTCGGTCAGGCTGTCGATTTTTTTGCCGCCGCCCAGGCGCGGCGCATGAAGGATCAGCGGTGTGCGGAGGATGCAGTCGGCCATGCAGGTGTCCCACTTTTCGACCAGCCCGTACTGGCCGGCAAAGTCGCCGTGGTCGGTCGTGAAGACGACGACGGTATCATCCAGCAGGCCCTGGGCGCGAATTTCATCCAGCAGCCGGCCCAGAAGAAAATCGACCTTCGTAACCATGCCGTAATAGACGGCCTGCACCTCACGGAACGCATCCGGGGGAATTTCCAGGCCGGTGCGGACCTCCCGCATCTTCCGCATGGCAATCGGTGCGTTGCGGGGCAGGTCGTGGGGCCAGGCGCGGATCGCATCGCGGTCGTACATCGAAAAATAAGGTTCCTCAACCTGGTAACCGGGGTGAGGCGCCGAGATGTTCACGTGCAGATAGAAAGGCCGCGACCGGTCGCGAACCTGCCGCAGATAATGAATGGCCTGCTCGACCCGGTTATCGTCGCAGAAGCCGCCCAGCGGCTTTTCGATCCTGCCGGAGTAGTGGAAGCCGAGTTTCGACAGTTCCATCGGCTTGCGGTCGGACGCCGCCGGCTGCCGGACGGGCCACTGCCGCTCGATCATAGACGCGAAATAACCCTCGGTGTACGAGTGGTAATCGACGCAGCCGCCCGATTTTTTGTTCTCGCCCCAGAAATTTTCCCAGACGTGGTTATGCCCGAAGACGGCCGACTCGTAGCCCTGGCGCTTGAGCGCCATCAGCAGGTCCGGATGGTCGCCAGGAAGGTGCTGATTGATCGTCCGGAAGCCTTCGGTGTGCGGATACCGCCCGGTTACCATCGATATCCGCGAGGGGACGCATTTCCCGTGAACGGCGAAATGCCGCGAAAAAACCACGTTCCGCCCGGCAAAGTCGTCGAGATTCGGCGTTTTGATGTCAGCGTTGCCGTTGAACCCCACGCAGTCGGCTCGAAGCTCGTCGCTGGTCAGTATGATCAGATTCAGCCTTCGTTCAGTCAAAGCCTGTTCCTTTGCCAATTCCGGGCCGCGGCCGGTTCACAAAACTGTCTCGTTTCCGTCCGGCGCCCTGCCGGGTTGCCTGATATTCATAAACGTTTTTTTATCTTCAGGCAAATGTTTCGTGCATTTTCCCGGAACCTGCTTGCGGCCTATTGACAACGCCGGCGGGACGAAGTATCAGGATAATCAATTCCCCCCGGCAGGACGCGGCGTATCCTCCGGGCAAAGGCTCGCAATCAAGCCATGTTCAAACCATTACAAGGAGCACGCAGATGACAGACAGGATCAGACTGACGATCTGGAACGAATTCAGGCACGAGAAGGTTCACGACTCGGTGAAGAAGGTCTATCCCGACGGCCTGCACGCCACTCTGGCCAAAAATCTCGCCAAGGCCGGCCAGTTCGATATCCGCACCGCCACGCTCGACGAACCCGAGCACGGCCTGGCCGAAAAGGTCCTGGCGAAAACCGACGTGCTCACCTGGTGGGGACATATGGCCCACAAGGAAGTCGGCGATGAGATCGTCGCCAGGGTCAAAAAACGGGTGCTGGACGGCATGGGGCTGATCGTCCTGCACTCGGGCCACTTCTCCAAGATTTTCCGGGCGCTGATGGGGACAAGCTGCGCCCTCAAGTGGCGCGAGGCCGACGAGAAGGAGCGGCTCTGGACCATCGAGCCGGGCCACCCCATCGCGCAGGGGATCGGCGAATATATCGAGCTGCCCAACCACGAGATGTACGGCGAGCGGTTCGACATCCCGCAGCCCGACGAGCAGGTCTTCATCTCATGGTTCGAGGGCGGCGACATCTTCCGCAGCGGCTGCTGCTGGCGGAGAGGGCACGGCCGGATTTTCTACTTCAGCCCCGGCCACGAAACATATCCGATCTACGAGAACCCGCAGATCATCCGCGTGATCGCCAACGCGGTTCGCTGGGCGGCGCCGCTGGTCAACATGCCGTCGGACAGTTGCCCCAACACCAAACCGCTGGAGACCATCAGGTCAAAGCGGAAATCCTGAGTTCAACCGCAGCGGCAGGCCCGAAAGGAAAGAACATGATAAAGATAGCCATAGTCGGAACCGGCGGCATGGCCAACGCGCATGCCAATGAATTCAAGAAGATCAAGGGCTGCCAACTCGTCGCCGCCTGCGACGTTGTCCGCAAGCAGGCCGAGGATTTCGCCGCCAAACACGGAATTCCGGCGGTCTACGGCGACTTCGGCAAACTTCTGGCCGAGACGGACTGCGACGCGGTCAGCAACGTAACGCCCGACGCCTTTCACGCCTCGCTCTCGCTCAAGGCCATCGCCGCCGGCCGGCACGTGTTGTGCGAAAAGCCGCTGGCCGTCAATTACGCCGACGCCCGAAAGATGGCCGACGCCGCCAGACGCAAGGGCGTGATCAATATGGTCAATTTTTCATACCGCAATTCATCGGCTATCCACAAGGCCCACAAGATGGTCGCGGCGGGCGAGATCGGCCGTGTGATGCACGTGGAGGCGAGCTACCTGCAGGGCTGGCTCGTGGGGCGCCACTGGGGCGACTGGAAGACGGGGCCCGGCTGGCTGTGGCGGCTGTCAAAAGCGCACGGTTCGAAGGGCGTGCTGGGCGACATCGGCGTGCATATCGTCGATTTCGCCACCTACCCGGTCGGCGACGTAAAGACCGTCAATTGCAGGCTCAAGACCTTCCCGAAGGTTCCGGGCAACCGGCTGGGCGAATACAGACTCGACGCCAACGATTCGGCTGTTCTCACCGTCGAGTTCGCCGGCGGGGCCATCGGCACGATTCACACCACCCGCTGGGCCACAGGCCAGCCCAATTCGCTGCGCCTGAGAATCTACGGCGACAAAGGCGCGATCATAGTCGATCTGGACAAGGACTGGGGCGCCCTGGACGTCTGCCTCGGCAAGGACGTGCACACAAACACGTGGAAGCGCGTCAGCACCGGCAAGACGCCCAACATGTACCAGCGGTTCATCACGAGCATCAGGACAGGCAAAAACGATCAGCCGGACTTCGCGAGAGGCGCGGCCATCCAGAAAATCCTCGACGCCTGTTTCGTGTCCGATAAAAAGAGCCGGCCGGTAAGGATGTAAGCCAAATTGGAGGACAGCGTAGCGCGTGATATAAGCGTTGAATTTTTCATGCTTGGCAGGTATTATCCATTCAGAGTTCCAAGGAGTCATTTGACATGCGAGAGATTGTTTTTCAGGTAGAAGAAGACCCGGTAGACGGAGGATTTGTCGCGCACGCCGTAGGGCATGGGATTGTAACCCAGGCCGACACCCTGGATGAACTCAGGTCTATGGTCATCGATGCCGTCCGCTGCCACTTCGACGGCCAGCGCGAAAGGCCGACGGTGGTGCACCTCCATTTTATTCACGAAGAAACCCTCAACTGCCCCTGACATGCGACTGCCACGCGACCTCGATGCCGATCGGCTTATCAAATCCCTGGGCAAGCTCGGTTATTCTCCAGTTCGCCAGACAGGTTCGCACATCCGTATACGTACGCTCAAGAACGGGGAACATCATGAAACCATTCCACAGCACAGTCCGTTGAAATTGGGAACGCTCAACGTAATTCTCAGGAACATCGCTGCGCATCACAATCTTACAAGAGATGAATTGTTGCGTCTCCTGGATATATAATTCTCGACCGATTGTACCCACAAGCGACACGCAGTGAAGATTGGGGGATGCCGCCGATCCGGAACCGCTTCACATCATTTCTTTGTCAGTAGTTCGGCGTTGCCGACCCACATGACAAAATAGGCCATCTTTGCCCCATCCCGCTGGAGCATTACCAGGAACGGCTTGTCGAAGATCAGATAGTCTGCGAATTCCGGGGCGCTGCATCCGAAAGAGATATGGCTCTCACTCATTAATTTCATCCCTCGTTCGTCCAATTGCAGACGGATGTTCTGAGTCGCATCCAGAACACGAAGGTCCTTGGCTACCTGCGGATTTTTCACCGCGAGTCCGCGTCCCAAAAGCTCATCCTTGTGGTATTTTTTTGTAACGTCAAAGTTCATTTTTGGAATTTTGAGCACGGAGGCCTTGCCCATCGGTTGAGGCGTCCTGCTATACTCGGGGAGTGTCGTCGGCATAGTCTGCGATTTGCCCTGTACCCATTGGCTCTTTGTGAACTGAATGCGTTTTTGCACGGCTTCAACGGTTTCCAGCAGGTCCGTGCCCGGCGCGACCTTACCCAGGTAAAGATGGTCGCCTTGCGACTGCGTCGCGATCTCGATGATAAACTCATCCTTCAATATCTGGCAATCCAGGACGGTAACCTGGTTGCAGATGGCCTGGTTGTCCTTCTTGTTGCCCTTCATGCCGAAGCATTCGACCTTCCGGCCCGCGAAATCCAGCGGCGAATCGAGCTTCTCGAACGGCGCGGGAAACATCAACTGCTTGAACAGGCACGAATACGCGACGATATCCTGCGGCCGTGGCGTTAATTTCGGGTCGGGCAGATAACGTGGCGAGACTTTTTTCCCGAATTTTTCGTCGAGCGATTTTTGTATCCTGTCGAAAATCCCGTCGCGGATGAACCCGGCCAGTGCGACGTAAGAAGCATCATCCACGCAGTCGGCGGAGAACAGCTTTTTGTTCATCTCGGCCGTCATCGGCGACTCCGGGTCGAAATGGACGTCCTCGTCGATCAGTTTTGCGGTCTCGTTCCATACAAGCTGGAACGTGCCGCACCAGATCAGATTTTTGTCCTGCTGGATCGGCGCGGCGAGGTGCGGCGTTACGATCGTGCCGGATAATCTGCCGGAATCGACGACGATCAGCTTTTCAGTTGAAAAAGGTTCATTCGTGAATTGGCAGGACGGCATGCCGACATTTATGAAGATAAAAAAGCCGACCTCAAAAACGATTCTCGCCAATCTTCCCATTTTCTCTATCCTCTATTTGTTCTGCCATGCCGCCGTCGGCTACATCATACCATCCAGGCTGAGGACGTCCATTTCGGCGAGTGGTATGGCCGGATTTTGCGCCAAAAGATAAAACAGGTGCCATTGGCCGCATCTGTTTGCGGCCATGTTCTTTTTTACCATTGTTTCGTCCAAACCAATCGGCGGCATACCGGCAGTCCTTTCCTCGACTCATTCTTCTGAGACAATAAATATATCCATGTCGGACGTAAAATGCCAAGCCGAACGCGAGACCGGTTATTGGTATATCACCCTCACCCGCTGGTACGGGCACGGCTCATGCCGCGGACTGACGGCAAGTTGCACGCACTACAAGTTACGCCTTGTAAAATTCGACGATTTTTTCGGCCGCGTGCTGAATCTGCGGGTCTGTTAGTTCCGGATGGATCGGCAGGGCCAGTACCTCGCGGGTGGCCTGCTCGCTGACGGGGAAATCGCCGTTCTTGCCGCCAAGCGGTTTGAAGCAGTCCTGGAGGTGCAGGCCCAGTGGATAGTAGATTCCGCTTGCGACGCCGTTTTCCTTGAGGAAGGCCTGGAGCTGGTCTCGCTTCTGCGCCCGGATGACGTACTGGTGATAGACGTGGAAATTTCCCTGCCGCTCGACCGGCCTGACGATCTGTTTGCAGCCTTCCAGCAGGCGGTTGTAAAGTGCGGCGTTGGCGCGGCGTCTGTTCGTCCAATCGGTGAGCCTGCGGGCCTTGACCAGCAGTGCCGCGGCCTGGATCGTGTCCATCCGGAAGTTTCCGCCGACCCAGTCGTGGAAATACTGGCGATTCATGCCGTGATTCCGCGTGGCGGCAAGCCTGGCGGCAAGGGCCTCGTCCTGCGTGGTAATCAGTCCGGCCTCGCCGATGGCCGAGAGATTCTTGGTCGGATAAAAGCTGAAGCATCCGGTCGTGCCGAACGCCCCGGCCGGCCGGCCTTTGTACGTCGCGCCGACCGCCTGGGCCGCGTCCTCGATCACAGATAATTTGTGCCTGCCGGCGACGGCCAGCAGTTCGTCCATGTCGGCGACCTGGCCGTAGAGATGCACGGGCATGATGGCTCTGGTTTTCGGCGTAACGGCCGCGGCGACCTTCGCCGGGTCGATGTTGAACGTGTCGGGCAGGATATCGGCGAAGACCGGCCTGGCTCCGACCCGCCAGACCGCCCCTGCCGTCGCGAAAAACGTGAAAGGCGGGACGATCACCTCGTCGCCCGGCCCGACGCCCAGCGCGATGAGCGAGACTATCAGGGCGTCGGTGCCGTTGGAGACGCCGACCGCCGCCTTGCAGCGGCACATATCGGTGAACAATTTTTCCAGGTCGCGGACCGCCGGGCCGTTGCAATACTGATTGCTGTCGATCACTGCCGTAACGGCCGCGACAAGTTCATCCCGCACGGGGGCCAACTGCCCTTTCAGATCTATGCCTGGAACCTGCATTCTGACTCGCTCCTATGATATGAATTTTCTCGGATCGGCGATTTTGCCCGTAACGGCCGAAGCAGCCGCCGTCAGCGGGCTGGCCAGCCACACGCCGGCATCCAGATGCCCCATCCTGCCGGGGAAGTTGCGATTGGTCGTCGAGACGACCTGTATCGGCTCGTTGGCCCGGCCGAACGTGTCGGGAGGCCCGCCGAGACACGCGGCGCAACTGGCCGGGCCGATCCGGCATCCGGCGTCGGCGAAAATTTTCCGCAGCGCCCGGCCGCCGACCTTCACGCGATCCAGGTCCATGTCCGTCTCGGTCGTCGCCGGAACAATAAAAGTCTCGACCACAACCGTCCTGCCGTTCAGGATCGCAGCGGCGGCCATAAAATCCGTCGTCTTTCCGCCCGTGCACGAGCCGATGTAAACGCGGTCGATCTTCACGTCGGCAAGTTCGCGGGCTGTCGCATGGTTGTCCGGCGAATGCGGTTTTGCCACGGCCGGCTCGATCCTGCCGACGTCGTACTCGATGACTTTCGCGTATTGGGCCTTTGCGTCCGACTTGTAAACCGTGAAATCCTTTTTGGTCGAACGCTGGCGGACGTAGGAAAGCGTAACGTCGTCCGGCTCGATAATGCCGTTCTTTCCGCCGGCCTCGATGGCCATATTGCAGAGCGTGCACCGCTCGTCGACGTTGAGCGACTTTATCGCCTGGCCGGCGAATTCCATCGCCATGTAGGCCGCCCCGTCCACGCCGATCTGCCCTATCACGTGAAGTATAAGGTCCTTGGCCATGAGGTATCGCGGCATCGGGCCGTTGAAGACGAACCTGATGCTGGCCGGAACCTTCAGCCACAGCTTGCCCGTGCCCAGGACGAATGCGGCCTCGGTGTTGCCGATGCCCGTGGCGAACTCGCCGAACGCCCCGTGCGTGCACGTGTGGCTGTCGGTGCCGAGCAGTATTTCGCCCGGCCTGGTGTGCCCGTTCTGAGGCAGGGCCGAATGGCAGACTCCTCGATAACTCGTGCCGGCCGGGTCTTTGCACGGGCTGACCATGCCTTTCTGATCGGGCGAGATGAAATCCGGATCGTAAAAATATTTCAGCCCCTGCTTGCGGGCGAAGTCGCGGAGAATCTGGATGTTCCTGTGGGCCTTTGCATCGGCCGTGAAAATGTAATGGTCCGGAATGACGACCACCTTGTCGGGGTCAAAAACCTTCGCATCTTCGCCGAACTCCTGCAGAAAAATCCCGATGGTTCCCGGGCCGCAGATGTCATGGGTCATCAGCAGGTCAACTCCACACCAGACGTTCTGGCCGGGGCTTACCTCGGCCCGGCCGCAATGCGACGCCAGTATCTTTTCCGTGATTGTCATTCCCATAGATTTGCTCCGTGGAAAACCGACTCACCGATGTTATGGGCCTTTGGGCCGGGAATCAATAAGGCAGCGAAGAATGCCCGCGCCACAAGCCCCCCGTAACTGACCCATTGCCGCAATGGAGCTATTTCTTCTTGAAATCTTCGATGTTTTTGGCCATCGGCGTCAGTTGGCTGGTGTTGATCAGGCAGATCAGATCGATGCCCGATATGATGGCATAGCGATTGACCGTCTTGTCCACGCCGGCGTTGCCGACGATTATCTGGGCCGTCTTGCCGTCCTTGTCGGTCAACTGGACCATGAACCACGGATCCTTCTCGACCATCTGCCTGATTGATTCCAGGCCGACAGGCTTGTAATCGGGCCTGAAGAACCGCTCCGCCCGGACGGCCTTGAACGCCTTGAGAAAATCCCCGACCGCGTCGTTTTTTATCAGGATATTCGGATCTTTGGCGCTCTGCCAGTCGCCGGCGACCTTGACGAGTTCATCGACCTTTCCTGCGCCCAACAGTTTGATCCTGACCACGCCCGCCGGATCGATCGCCAGCACGTCCCTGCTGCGGAAATCCTCGGCGAGGGTTTCGTAGAGGCCGGCCGGGAATTCGCCCACAACCACCGGTTCGGCGCCTTCCAGCCATGCCAGGCAATTGGCGGCCCCAGCCTTTGCCACGCGAAGCGTGTGCGTGTGCTTTGCCGGCAAGGATGCGGCCGTTTGGGCGCCTCCCGCGGCCACGGTCGAAAAATTGACGGTTATGATGTCCGGCGCGGACTTGTACGCCGGCGGCACCGAGCCGAGCGAAACGACGACATTGGCGTTGAGCTCGCTCAAGGCCCGCAAAATCTTTTTGATCGGCTCTTGCTCAAACTGCCCCGGTTTCATGCCCGATACGATCCATGATCCTTCCGATTCCCGAACCAGTTCGACTGGGCCTTGTTCTTCAGGCCTTGTCAGGCTGACCCGATCTATTTCCTGGCCCTGCGGCAGGTTGAATATCTCCGGCGACCAGAAACGGGCCGGTTCCTTCAGCAGCACCTGCACGTCGGCGGACTTGACGGACGCGATATTTTTGCTTGAGGCCGATTTGACAAACGTCATTTCGCCCGATGCGCTTGTCGAGCCGATCAGGAGTTTTTTCGGTTCCGTCCTGCCGGCAATATCGATGGTTATGGCGGCCCGCGGCTTGTCCAGGCCGTGCTGCCACAGCGAGGCCGACTGCGAATCTTCCCACGTCTCGGCCGACAGCGACCGGAGCCTGGCCGCGAACTCCTCGACGTTCATCTCCGAGGCCGGGCCCGCGAAAGGCGCAGCCATGAACCATCTTCCGTCGCGCCGAACCAGTTCGGCCTTGCCCGAGGGCAGTTCCATGCCGATCTTGACAACGTCGTCGTAGGCCAGCCTGAGAACCGACTTGTCCCGCAGCGCCGCGATGTCCGGCGCAAGTTTATCGAACGCGGCGGCCTGTATCACGTAGACCGACGGTTCGCGCCCGACGCGGACGTAGACCTTGTCATCAAGTTTCGGGCTGAACGCCAGCTCGATTTCCCTGCTGACGGCGGCCGGCACCGTTGAAGGCCCGGTCGCGCCGGGCGGCATGACGGTCTTCGAGGCGTAAACAGCCATCGTCATCACCGGCGGATCCAGTTTGGCGCCGGCAGGAAGCCGGCTCAGGAAATCCGTCGCCTGCAAATCCACAATTGTGCTGAGGTACCTGAAAACGGCCATTTCGTCCGCCTCGGCCGTAAAATCCCTGGTTGCAAGCTGCCACTGCCCGGCAATCTTGCGGAGTTCGCATTTGTCGGCGCCCTTTATCTCGACGGCGACAATGTCGTCGGACCTCAGCGGCACTATTTTCTTGTTGCGGAAGGCAAGGACGTTCTGATCGAACTGGGCGTTGAGGTCCTCGGCGACAATATATGTGAGATTGTCTCCCTTGGGCCGGATGTAAGTCTCAACCTTGTTCGACCCGATCATCGGCATCTTTCTGCCGACCATGACCGTCCGCTCGATCCCGCCGGCGTCCGTCAGCGTCAGGGCCATGGCCGAATTGTCCAGGCCGCTGAGATTGTCGGGCACGCCGCCCTTGCCGGCCGGATTGAAACTGCGGGCGTATTTCAGGTCGCTGACGGTCTTGACCAGGGCGGCAACCTTCCCCTGGTCAGCCTGGGCGCTGATCGGCTCGACTATCTGCCATGCGCCGTCCTTGAGGTCCATGCAGATTTTCCTGCCGTCAGGCCAGGTTATCGTCAGCATCTTCGGTATGCCGAACTGCCCGGTGAAAGGCAAAGGTTTGGCTCCGTCGGCGGGCGGAGGCGAAGGATTGAACCAGTTCGACTGCCGCAGCACGTAAAGCGCCAACAGCAGGCCGAACAGGATAACCAGCGTTGTCATCGTTTTGGACTTCATCTGGCCACAACTCCTGTATTCAAAAAGTCGGTTTACGTTCTATTCCTATCGTCTTCGCAGGACCATCACCAGGACGCCCGCGGCAACCGCCAGCAGCGGCAGGAGAATCACGCAGGTCGCCCAGATGACCTTCTGGCTTGCCGGCGAAATTTTTCCGATGGGCCTGATCTGGAGCGGCCCGGCCGCTATCGACGATTCCCTGCCCACGGCCCAGTACAGGCTGTTCGTCAGCAGGTCGGCGTCCGCTTTGGGCGGTTCGATGGTGCGGTCCTCGTCGCTGCCCGGAGACCTGGTCAGGAACCAGTCGGAGAATGACTGGCCCATCGCCAGAACCACAAGCCGCGATCCGTGTATCTGCCTCTTCGGGTCGCTGTCCCTGGTCGCCACGGCTGCAACCGCAAGCGGCGGCCTGAGGTCCGGGTTCTGCGCCTTGGCGAAGTCGGGCTTGACGAAGCTGTCGCGCCTCATGTCGATGTCGGGCAGGAACTGAAGGATGTCCGTGGTGGCCCAGTACTTGTCGGCATCGGCGGGCGCCGTCAGCAGCCCGCGGGCCTTCACGCCCGCCGGAAGCGGATTGGCGATCTCTATCGGACAGGCGTTGAACCACAGCAGGTTCTGCGCCTCCAGAGGTTTGCCGATGGGATGATCGTCAAATGTGCTCAACGGCAGGCAATTCCGCATCATGTCGGTAACGCGGAATCGCGTCGGATCGGCCTTGTCGCGCACGCCCCAGAAAAGCCTGTATTCGGTCCTGACGTTCAGGCCCCATTCCTGCCGCAGATAAGGCCCCAGGACGTAAGGCGGGGAATAAAGGTCTTCCTTGCCGGCCGGGCCGAAGCCTCGCGGCATCAGCATATGATAGCCGGATAAAACCACCGCCGGCGTGCCGGAGTCGATCTCCTGGGCGATCTTGGCAAGATGTTCCGGCCCGAACCGCGGCGCCTGCTGGCCGCTCATCATATCGTTCCCCGACAGCGGAGGCGGAAGCACCAGCAGAATCTTCGGGGTCGAGGGACGGGTCGTCGGGCCGGTTGCCGGAGGCTTGCTGCCGCCGGTTTTTTCATCCTTGGGCTGATCATCGTCCAGCTTGGGAAAATCTCCGATCAGGTTCCATTCCCGCACGGAGAAGTTGGCGTCCTCCAGTTGCTGACGGACAAAACCGAGGCTCTGCGACATAAGCACCGGATAAATGCCGGCGCCCTGGGCAAACATCTGCGGCGGCTCGAAATAGGTCATTATGACGTTCGCAAAAGGCTTGTGCGCCATCGAGAGCACGGCCGAGCTAATCACCGAATCGCCGTTGAACATCCTTGCGTCGGCGTCCTCCACATTGGTAAGCCTGGCGACCCAGGGCGAGACCTTCAGAGGCCAGACCTTGTCGAACGGAAGCACCTTCACCTTGTCGTCCGATTCGACGATTATGATGTTCTCCTGTTCGAGGTCTTTCGCGAGCGTGTCGGCGGGCAGTTCGGGCAGGGCCTTGTGAAGCTTGTCGAGTTCGGTCAGCATCTGCCTTGCGACCTGGAAAAGCTGGTTCTGCGCCGCGGCCTCGATCAGGGATTTTGACTTGACGTCGATCTCGGCTGAAAGCTTCCTGACGGCATCGGGCAGTTGTTTGCGAATCATCTGGAGTTCTTCCTGCAGCCGACCGACCAGAGGCCTGATCTGCTCGCTGAGGACTTTTTTCTGCGCCTCCGTATTGGCGCTTTTGAGCACATTGCTGACGCCGACGGAGAAAAGCCGGTCGATCTGCCCTCCGGTGTTCGACAGCAGTTGGGCGTACGACAGCGGGCTGGGCATGCTCTCGCCCAGGCTGGGCCTGAAAATATTGGCCATGAAAAGAAGTTGGGCGGATTCCTTGCCTCCCATGTCCTCCAGTGCGTCGCCGGCGGCATAAAAGACCGCCGCCGCCTTTGCGGCCGACCGGCTGAACTTTTCCAGAACGGCTGACGGATCGTCGGGAACCGGGGCGTCTTTTGCGCCAATAATACCTGCCAGTTCGCCGAACGCCGCCAGCGCCTTGTCGAATTCCTCAACGGCTTTGGGGGCATTGGCCCTGACCTGCTCGTTCAACGGACCCATCTGGCGTATAAGCAGGGAAATCTTTTTCATCAACTCGTCCATGTCCTCCACGAGCGAGCCGACATCCCTGGCCATGCCGGAATAGTCCGGCAGTTCCCCGCTTTTTTGGATTTTTTTGGACACCTGATCGCTCAACTCCCTTGTTTTGGCCGAAAAATCCTTGAAATTCTCGCTGATCTGGATCGAGAAAGGCCAGAGCGAGAGGTATGCGTCCTCGCCCAAATTCGCCCATACATCCTTGTCCTTGTCCAGAAGGGGTATGATCTTCTGGCTCTGCTCGACGAACTTTTTGAGGAAGTCCACGTAGGCCTTCGCCTTGTCCGCCCGCAACTGCTGAAGCCGGCTGACGAGGGCGGCCTTTTCCTCCTCGCTGGAAGCGTCGGCCGTCTCGATCTTCGGATTGCACTGCCGCATCTCGGACAGCAGGTCCAGCACCGGCTGGGAATATTGCATCGTCTTTTTCTTGTCTTCCTTGGGAATATACACGCAGGTTATGTGCACCGGTTTGTCGAGGGCGGAAAGAACTCCCACCGTCCTGTCGCTGAGCCTGCCTGCCCCCAGGGTCTGAAAACTGGCGCGGTAGAAATCGCCCTGCGCAATGATATTGACGACGATCAGCATGGCCGCCGCGGCGGCAATTGACGTCATCACATAGCTGAAATATCTCATTCTCGACGCCGACTCGGACGCCTTGACCGTGATCACAAGCAGGCCCAGGCTCAGGCCGCTGAAGATCAGGCAGGCCAGCATCAGCAGGGCTATTGTCCCGCCGGTCAGGTCGCCGTCCATATGACGGACGACGTACAGGATGGTCGCCGCGTGCACGCAAACCGCCGCCACCGTCGCGGCCAGCCAGACCGCCAGAAGCGTCTGGAACGCCCAGACCATCTTTCTGGCCAGCCTGACGCCAGCCGAAATAACCAGTCCGGCCAGGCCGGCCATCAGGACCGCCGCCAGCCATAGCGACGTGCGGCCGAAGACAGGCATGAAATACGGCAGCGGACTGTACGGAGATCCTTTCTGATCGGGCGGCGAGACGAGCATGGCTATCAGCAGCCATGCCGACAGGCAGAAGACCGCCATGCCCGCCAGGATCGCCGACGCGCCGGCCGAGCGGGCAAATTTCGTGTTCAACTGGTCCGCGGGATTGGATGATGCGCTTATCGCCATCGTCGGCTCTCCAGCATTTTTATGCTAAGGTAAAGGAAGAAAACAGCCACGCTCAGAAAGAACACCAACCCGCGCGTGTCGAAAACGCCGCGGGCGAAATCCCTGAAGTAGGAAAGTGCGTTAAACCTGACGGCGATCACGTTCCACGGCTGGGGGGCAAAAGCCACAACCGCCCACGCCAGGGCTGTGAATACCGACAGGATCACCATCGCGAGTATCGCCGCAAGAAGCTGATGGCCCGTCAGAGTCGAGGTGAAAAGCCCGACCGATATGAACGCCCCGCCCAGCAGCAGCAGCCCCAGATATCCCGAGACGGTAACCCCCGCGTCGGGCGAACCGTATATCGACAGCAGTATCACGTAAAACAGGCTGGCCGCCAGAAGGATCGCGAAGAACCCCAGCACGCTGAGGAATTTGCCGATGATCACCTGCGCGTCGCTGATCGGCGCGGTCATCAGCGTTTCTATCGTCCCGCTGCTGAACTCCTCGCTGACGAGCCTCATCGTCAGCAATGGCAGCACTACGACCGTGGCCGAGGCCATCATCTCGAACAGGGGCCTCATCGTGGGTTCCCTGCCGGTCTCGAAAACCGGCGGAATTCCGAACGCGTCCAGCCCGTGGAAGAACACTATGCCGCAGCACAGCAGATAAATCGCGCCGACGCCGTACGCCAGGGGCGAAAAGAAATATCCGGCGAGTTCTCTCTGGGCGATGGTCAGCATTTTTTTCATGTTTGGCTCCTCATGCCCTTGCGGCCGATTTCCACAGGCCGGCCTGCAGGTTCTGCTCGTAGGTTATCTGCACGAAGAAATCCTCCAGCGAGCCGATCTCCCGCCTCAGTTCGCGGAGCTGCCAGCCCTTCTGGCCGGCCAGCTTGAACACCTCGCCCCGGATGTCGGCGTCCTGTTCGCTGCTTATCAGCAGCCGGCGCCAGTTGCCCTGGCTCGAAACCTGGATTTCCTTCGCGCCGCGGATGGTCTTTGCGGCCTGCACGGTGGCCTGCTCGTCCTCGCCGCGGACCTCGGCGATTATCCGCGATGGCCCGGTTACGCGGTCCCGAAGTTCGCCCGGCGTCCCGGTCGCCGCGATCCGCCCGCCGGCGATGATTATCAGGTGCGTGCAAGTCTGCTCGACCTCTGCCAGGATGTGGCTGGACAGTATGACGGTGTGCTCGCCGGCCAGGCTCTGGATGAGTTCGCGCATCGAGCGGATCTGGGCCGGGTCCAGGCCTATCGTCGGCTCGTCCAGCACCAGCACCGGCGGATTGTGCAGCAGCACGTCCGCCAGGCCCACTCGCTGTTTGTAGCCGCGCGACAGTTCGCCCAGCCGGCGGCGAAGCATGTTCTCCGGCTTCGACAGCCAGCACCGCTCGGCCACGCGGTCGATCTCCGCCTGCCGGCGCGAGCCGGGAATGTCTCTCAGACGCGCGCGAAAATTCAGATATTCCACTACCCGCATCTCGGGGTACAGAGGCACGGACTCCGGCATGTAGCCCAACATCCGCCTGACCTCCATCGACTCGGTGAAGATGTCGTGGTTGGCGATCGTAACCTTGCCGCCGGTGGCAGGCAGATAGCAGGTAAGTATCTTGAGCGTCGTGCTCTTGCCCGCCCCATTGGGGCCAAGGAAGCCCACGATGCTCCCCCGCTCGACGTGGAATGAGATGCCGTCCACGGCCAGAACGCGGCCATACCATTTTGTCAGGTTCTTCACGTCTATCATGATTATTCTGCCCTTTAGTTCCGGGCTTGCCCGGCTGCAAAGATTCTTACGTCCCGCCTGCCCCAACAGTTCGCCGGCGGACGCATAAACCTCTATTACATGCGCTTTGTCGTACAATTGTCAAGGCCGCGGTTCAGGCCATCACGATCTTGGCCCGGCCGTATTTCACGTTGCGGCAGGCGTTGCGGGCGTCTATGACCAGTTTGGCGTTGTCCACGATGAACTGGTAGTCATAGCTGCTGTGGTCGGTGCTTATCAGAACCGCGTCGTAGCTTTTCAGATTCGCCGCCGTGAGCTTTTGGGAAGTCATTTGCAGGTCGTATTCCCGCATCTTGTGAGTCCGCGGGACGTGCGGATCGTTGTAGTCCACTTTCGCGCCGTGGTGCTTGAGAAGCTCGATCAGCTCCAGCGACGGGCTTTCGCGGACGTCGTCGATGTCTTTTTTGTACGCCAGGCCGAGAATGAGAACCTTTGCGCCCTTGAGGGCCTTGCCCCGCCCATTGAGGGCCTCGATAACCTTGTGGATGACGAACCTGGGCATGCCGACGTTGACCTCGCCGGACAGTTCGATGAATCTGGTCCGCATGCCGTATTCGCGGGCCTTCCAGGACAGATAGAACGGGTCGATGGGAATGCAATGTCCGCCCAGGCCCGGGCCGGGATAGAACGGCGTGAAACCGAACGGCTTGGTCGCCGCGGCGTTTATCACTTCCCACACGTCGATCTTCATGCGGTAGAACAGTATCTTCAATTCGTTGACCAGCGCGATGTTGACGCAGCGATAGGTGTTTTCGAGAATTTTGGCCGCCTCCGCCGCCTCGCAGCTTGAGACCGGGACGATGGTGTCGATGGCGAGTTGATAAATGGCCACGGCCGCCGCCAGCGAGGCTTTGTCGTATCCGCCGACGATCTTCGGAATGGTCTTGGTGGTGTAATCTTTTCTGCCCGGGTCCTCGCGTTCCGGCGAGAAGGCCAGGAAGAAGTCCTTGCCGACCTTCAGGCCCGACCGGGCCAGGATCGGCAGCATGACCTCGCGCGTGGTGCCGGGATACGTGGTCGATTCGAGCACGACAAGCTGGCCGCGGCGCAGGCGCCTGGAAACCGCTTCGGCGGTTTTTTCGATATACGTCATGTCCGGCTCATGCTGCTTGGTCAGCGGGGTCGGCACGCAGATGATGATGCAGTCGGGCCGGCTGAGCCGGTCGAAGTCGTCCGTGGCGTCGAACAGGCCCGAACCGGCCATTTTCCGCACTGCCGAGGATGGTATGTGCTCGATGTAACTTTTGCCGGCGTGGAGGGCCTTGATCTTGTTGTGGTCGATGTCGAAGCCTGTGACCTTTATGCCGGCGCTGGTGAACTCGCGGACCAGCGGCAGCCCGACGTAGCCAAGCCCCACGACGCCCACGACTGCCTTGTGCATATCAATCTTCTTCAGGAGGCGATCTATCATTTATTGTTCCTTTCCGTACTCCAATTCAAACACGATTTTATTTCGGCGACTGCTCTGTTGAAAATTTATTATTGTCCGCTGCGTCGTCCGGCCCGGCCTTCTGTGCGGACTCCAGTTCCACCTGCTCGGCGGCGTCGAGTTCGGCCTGCATCTGGTCGGCCTTGGGCAACCGCGGACCTGTGATGGCCACTATTGCCCCTGGCAGGGTCCAGAACATCGGAACCAGCCGGGCCAGCAGGGCCAGGGCCAGCACAGAACTGGGGCTGACGGCCGCAAAAAAGACCGTGTATAATTTTTCGATCAGTCCGACGCCGCCCGGCGTTACCGGGATGGCGCCGATGATATATATTAGCGGTATATACAGAAAGTAGCTGTACCATGCCACGCCGAACTGATGCAGATGCAGGCTGTAGCCGACCAGGGCGATTGAGCCGATCCATATAACGTGTCCGCCGATTGTTATCGCGATGGCCTGGAGCAGTTGAGGCAGGCGCTTGCGATAGAGGCTGGCCGCGTCGCCGGCCGCCTGTATGTGATGGGCGAAGCTCATCCGCCCGTAGATTTTTTCCAGCCGGAAGATCCTCCGGAACCGCTTGCTGAGGATGAACACCAGCGTGAAGATCACCAGGCAGACAACCACGCCGACGGTGATCGCCGGAGTCTTGAGATTCTGGACGTTCTTTTCCAGCCCGCCCAGCCAGACGACAAGCAGCATCGCGCCGGCCATAAAGACCAGTTCGGTCAGCCCCAGCACGCGGTCCACAAAAACGCTGACGAGCACCGCGGCCTTTTTCTCGGTGTGCTTGGCGACATACCATGCCTTGATAAGGTCGCCGCCGACCGTGCCGGGCACCACGTAGTTGAAGAACTGGCCCAAAAAGGTCAGGCGGATCGCCTCCCACAGGCTGATGCGTATCCGCTGGAGCCTCAGCAGCAGCCACCAGCGGGTCGAGAAGATCAGCACAGGAATAAGGAAGCAGCAAAAAGCGACGGTGAACCAAAATTTGTCGATGTTTTCCAGACTGGTGGCAAAGCCCCATCGCAGGACCTCGCTGCTGCCCTGCCTTACGGACTCAAAGTCGCTGGCCGGGCGTTCCTGCGGCTGGCTCTTCCACCATAATTTGCCCTCGTAAACCTTGAGCATCTGCCGGCCGTCAACGCTGCGGACCTCCAGGACGGAATATTCGCTGCCCTTGGCGTCCTTGACGTAGTCGTACCAGTGGACCTTGCTGAGCACCCAGACCAGCAGCGCCGCGGCAATCAACAGTTTTACGCCCAGCAGCAGGCCTTTTTTCAGTCTCTTGTTCATGGAAAGACGGGCATCATACTGCCGGGCGGTCCTGCCGACAAGGATGAACGGGCCGGCTTTTAGCTTGAAGGGCGGACGGCTTGATGTAACATTGCTGTTTGGAACACAAAGGAACCAATGAAAAAGGCCCTTATAACAGGCATAACCGGTCAGGACGGCTCGTACCTGGCCGAACTGCTGATAGAAAAAGGATACGAGGTCCACGGGATCGTCAGACGCGTGGCGTTCGAGGACGCCGCCCACAGGCTCTGGCGGCTGCGAGACGTGCTGGACCGAATCAAACTTCACTCGGCCTCGCTGGAAAGCTACGCGAGCATTTTCAGCGTGATCGAGTCCCTCCAGCCGGACGAATGCTATCATCTCGCGGCCCAGAGCTACGTCAGCTACTCGTTCGACGACCAGTTCTCGACGATGGAGACCAACATCCAGGGTACGCACTATCTGCTGTCGTCGCTGCATCACAAGGCGCCAAAGTGCCGGTTCTACTTCGCCGGCTCCAGCGAGATGTTCGGCAAGGTCGAGCATTCGCCCCAGAACGAAAAAACGCCGTTCCATCCCCGCTCGCCGTACGGAATATCGAAGGTGGCCGGGTATTACCTGACGCAGAATTACCGCGAGGCCTACGGGATGTTCGCGTGCAGCGGAATGCTGTTCAACCACGAGTCGGAAAGGCGGGGTTATGAGTTCGTTACCCGCAAGATTTCAGACGGCGTGGCGAGGATAAAGCTGGGGCTGGAAAAGGAGCTTCGGCTGGGCAACCTCGACGCCAAGAGAGACTGGGGCTACGCGCCGGAGTTCGTCAAGGCGATGTGGATGATGCTTCAGCAGAACCAGCCGGACGATTACGTGGTCGGCACCGGACAGACGCATTCGGTCCGCGAGTTCGTGCGGAAGGCGTTCGAGGTCGCGGGCCTGGACTGGGAAAAGTACGTCAGGCTCGATGAAAATCTTTATCGTCCGGCCGAGACGCACATACTTCACGCCGACGCTGCCAAGGCCAAACGGGTCCTGGGCTGGCAGCCGACGATATTTTTCGACCGGATCGTCGAACTGATGGTCCAGGCCGACCTGAAACGGCTGCATTCAAAGGCAGGCTGAGGACAATGATAAAATTCCGTAAGCCGACCTTAAACAAAATGCACTGTGGAAATTTGTGTATAACTTTGACCGAAGGAGGAACGTGGGAATCCTTTCCTGTTTTTGCTGAGAAATTTGCAAAGCAAATTGGCGGAACGATTTTAGACCGTGCGGATAGTGTTGTTGAGCGAGTTTGGTTACTTGATTATTCAGGATGTTCTTTTCGATTGGTATACGATGATTATCCAAATGGAATTACATTCGAATCGACTGGTAAAGAAGCAGACATTGTCGTACAAAACCTCTTTGGAAAATTAAAATCAGAGGTTGCTGAGGATGGCATATAAATTTCCGGTTGAGCCTCTGAGGTTTTACGGAAAATGAGGAAATGACGACAGGCAGGATAATGCTGGTGTTGACGGGGCTGGTCGCGGCGGCGAGCGTCCTTGCCGCCGGGCCGGACGGCTTTGAGGCCATCACCAGGCCCAGCGAGGATGTTACGCTTTCGTTCGTCCGGGCGGGCAGGGTTACAACTGTGCCGATCAAGGAGGGGCAGGACGTTCAGGCCGGACAGGTGCTGGTCGAGCAGGACGACTCGGCCGAGCGGCTTCAACTGTCCCAGCTTCAGGCCCAGGCCGAAAGCACCGTCCGCGTCCGGGCCGCCCAGGCCAGCCTGGAAATGAAAAAGCTGGCGATGCAAAAGACGCAGGAGGCCTCGACGGCCGGCGGGGCCACAAAACTCGAAGTGGAAAATGCCAAACTCGAGCTGCGACAGGCCGAGCTTTCGCTTGAAATGGTCGAACTGGAGCGCCAGCAGGACGCCCGGAAATGCCAGGAGCTTCTGGCCCAACTGGAGCGGATGAAGATTCGCAGCCCCATCGCGGGCAAGGTCGAGTCGATCTCCGTAAAGCAGGGCGAGTCGGTAGAGGCTTTGAAAAAGGTGATCCGTGTTGTGAACACGTCGCGGATGATGATGGACGTTCCCGTGCCGGTGGAGCAGGCGGCCAGAATAGCCGAGGGCGCAGCGGCCAGAATAGTTTTTGCCGATCCGGCCGGCGCGTCGCTTGAAGGAAAAGTGGTCTTCGTGGCAGCGGTTGCCGACGCCGCAAGCGGCACGAGGATGGTCCGCGTGGAGTTCGACAACAAACAGGACAGGCCCGCCGGCGAGCGGGTGAAGGTTTCATTCCAGCCGGCCTCGCGGCCGGGGAGCACTAAGAGCCTATCCGAATAACTACGATGAGCTGCGTTTCGACAAAAACCGGATGGATGCAAGGAAGACCGACGCAGGCGACCCGAATAGGGTCGTCCAAGAGGTCTGACGCAGCAGACGCCGGTTTTCGTCGAAACCCTCCGGGACGGGCCGATTTTGCCGCATGCCTTCGTCGCTCGGGCTCGACGACCTTATACAGGTCGGCGTCGCCCTCGCTTCTTGGCCTGCGGCAAAATCGGCTCCGTCGCAGCCATTGTAGTTATCCGGATAGGCTCTAAATAACGGAAATCCGAATCCGAACGAGGAGATCAAAATGCCGGAAATGAAAGAGCCTCCGGGCGACAGTTCGCAACCTCATGGCCCGGCCGGGGCGGACCACAAGCAGCTTCGCCTGGCCGTCGACGAGCGGAACATGAAGGTTACCTACGCCAACGCCTTCAGGGCACAGAGCACCAACGAAGAGGTGATGATTGATTTCGGCATCAATATGGTGCCGACCGGCGCGGGGCAGAACAACCAGCCGGACATGGTCTTTCAGCTCAGCGACCGGATAGTCATGAACTATTACGCGGCAAAACGACTTGCCGGTTCGCTGGGCCAGATTGTCAGGCAGTACGAGGATCAGTACGGGCTAATCGAACTGGATCCCCGCAAGAGGCAGAAGAAATAACCGTGCCGGATAAGATCGCGGCTCGCCGCCGGCGCCGCGGATCGGGTGAAAAACATTGAGCGAGGAATGGACCACATCGCGGATGCCTGCCGGGCGGCCGAGCGAGGCCGACCTGGTAGGCGGGCTAAGCCGCTTCGACGGCCCGCCGGAGGAATTTCTGGCCAATCTTCTGGCCGTGCAGGGTTCTTTGGCCGGGGCGTCGTCGGGCGCGGTGTTCAGGCCGTCCGGCCAAGGCAGGCTTGAGGTCCTGGCGTTCTTTCCCGGCGTGGCCGCAGGCGAGCCGGCGCCGCAGTGGCTGGACCAGATTGTCCGCGAAGCGGCCCAAGCGATGCCTGTGGAGCGGACCATAATCAAGCCGCTGGCGTCGTCGGGCGATCTTTACGGCCAGCCGCCCCAGAGGAGCTTCATAATCCTGCCGCTCAGGTCGCAGGCATTTTCGGGGCTGGCGGCGTTCCTGGTCGAGTCGGGCAATCCGGCCGTCCTCGAGGCAAGCAGGCAGAGGCTGGAACTCACCGTCAGCCTGTTGAGCCTCTACGAGATGCGGCTGGTCCTGCAGCGCAGGAGCGCCGAGGCGAAGATGCTTCAGCAGGCGGTCGGCGCGCTGGTGGGCATGGCCGGGCAGGACAAATTCGCCGGCGCGACGATGGCCTTGTGCAACGAGATCGCCAGCAGATGGAACTGCCAGCGTGTGAGCCTGGGTTTTATCAAGGGCAGGTATGTCCGCCTCAAGGCCATCAGCAACGCCGAGAAATTCGTCGCCAAGACCACTCTGGCCGCTCACATCGAGGCCGCGATGGAGGAATGCTCCGACCAGGACATCGAGGTCGTCCACCCTTCCGGCCCGCAGGACGTCTGCGTCAGCAGGGCGGCGGGCGAGCTTTCGCTCAAGCACGGGCCGATGTGGATCGTCAGCCTTCCGCTCCGCAAGGCCGGCCAGGTGATCGCCGTGCTGGCTTGCGAACGCCTGCCTTCCGAACCGATGAACGCGCAAGATGTCGAGGGGCTCCGCCTGGCGTGCGACCTGACGACGCCGGGCCTGGCGCTGCTGCACAAGCACGACCGCTGGCTGGGCGCGCGCATGGCCGCCGATGCCAGGAGCGTCCTGGCCGGCGTAATCGGGCCGAAACACACGTGGCTGAAGCTGCTGGCAGCGGCGATTCTGGCCCTTGTGCTCTGGATGATCTTCGCCAAAGGCGACCATCGCATCGGGACCGATTTCACCGCCCAGTCCGCGGAAAAATGGACCGTGCCCGTGCCGTTCGACGGATACGTGGCCCGTTTCGGCGTGAAGATCGGCGACACGGTGCGGAGCGGCCAGGAACTGGCGCAGATCGACACGTCCGACCTGCGGCTGGAACTGGCGTCGGCGGTCTCGCAGATGAGGCAGTACGATACTCAGGCGGACGTGGCCCGCTCGGAGGGCAAGACCTCCGACGCCAAGATCGCCCAGGCGCAGGCCCAGGCGGCCTCGGCAAAGATCGACCTGCTGAAACGCCAACTGGAACTGGCGTCGCTGAAGGCGCCGGCCGGCGGAACCATCGTCAAAATCAAGGACGACCTGGACAGGCATATCAGCCCGCCGGTGAAGACGGGCGACGGACTGTTCGAGATCGCGCCGATGGGCGGGCTGTGGGCCGAACTGGCCGTGCCGGACGACGGCATAGCATGGGTAAGGCCCGGCCAGCAGGGCGACCTGGCCGTGGCCGCCCGGCCGGATAAAAAGATTTCTTTCGTGGTCGAACGGATCACGCCGGTCGCCGAGGTCCGAAAGGGCAAGAACGTTTTCATGGTTCGAGTGCGCCTGGCTGAGTCGCCCGACTGGCTGAGGCCCGGCATGGAAGGCCCGGCAAACGTCATCGTGGGGCGCAGGAGCTACGGCTGGCTCTGGACGCACGACCTGATCGACTGGATACGCCTGCACCTGTGGATATGAGGAAAACCGACTGATTTTAATAATAACAAACGTCCCCCTGCTCGCGCAGGGGGCTTTATGAATGTTTCGCCGATTGGTTCTTTTTTAAAGCCCCGCATGTAAATGCGGGGATGATGTTATTTTAAATTATTATTGCGCCCCTTCAGGGCTTGAATATTTTTGGTGGCCATTTTCCTGGGGCGTTGCCCCAAGCTTTCATATTGCGCCCCCTTGGGGCTGCATGATTTCGCATACATTGAAAAATCAGGTAATTCAAAACATGATGTCCCATACGACAGATATTACGCCCTGAAGGGGCAAAATATTACAGCCCAGGGCAACGCCCTGGGAAAAATTGTGCGATTGATTTGTAAAGCCCTGAAGGGGCGAAATAAGGCCGGTTGGTTTTTTGGCTATCAGACGTTCCCAGCCGAGGGCGGCTGGGCCACAGTGCCGGTTGGTGGCACCCTCAATCGCAGCGGAGCGGAACTTGGGGGTGGTTGTTTGACGAAAGAATTGATTTTCGAGCACCCCCAAGCTGCACTGCGATGCAGCTTCGCTTGAGGGCGCCACCAAAAATTTTGCGGAGCGGATGATTGAGCGTAGACAGGCCGACATTCAGCGAGTCGTGGTATCGCGTGTGCAAGCTGCGTCCGCGGCTGCGGGCGACGGTGCAGGTCCGCCGGCAGCAGTTTCGCGGCGAACTCTGGCACGTGCTGGAGGATGAGTCCAGCAACCAGTTTTTCCGGCTCAACGAGCCGGCCTACCGGTTCGTGGCCAGGCTCGAGGGCCGGACGACCGTCCAGGAGGCCTGGGAAATATGCAACGAGGAGCTTGGCGACCAGGCCGCGACGCAGGGCGAGGCGATCCAGCTCCTGGGCCGGCTGTACGCGGCGAACCTGCTTCAGGCCGACCTGCCGCCCGACGCCGAGGGGCTGCTGAGGCTCCAGCAGAAGCGGGTTGCGCGAGAAATCCGCGGTTATCTGACCAATCTGCTGTTCATGCGGTTCCCGCTGTTCGACCCCGACCGGTTGCTGGAGGGCCTTGCGGGCACGGCCGGCAGGATTTTTTCGACGTGGGGGCTGGTCGCATGGCTGATCCTGATGGCGGTCGGGCTTTACCATATCGCCGGACAGGCTGACAAGCTTTTTGAGCAGGCGCAGGGCGTCCTTGCCCCGGCGTCGTTGCCGCTGCTTTATCTGTCGTTCATCCTGGTAAAGGCGTTTCACGAGTTCGGCCACGCCCTGGCGTGCAAGAAATTCGGCCATCAGGAGGGAACGTCGGGCCAGGTCCACGCGATGGGAATAATGCTGATGCTGCTGGTGCCGATGCCCTACGTGGACGCATCGAGCTCGTGGGCCCTGCGCGACAAGAAGCGGCGGATCGTGATCGCCGCGGCGGGGATGATAGTCGAGCTTGCGATTGCCGCGGTTGCTGCGATTATTTGGGCGGGCACGTCCGCCGGCACGCTGCACGCCCTGGCGTACAACGTCATATTCGTGGCCGGCGTCTCGACGATCGTCTTCAACGTCAATCCGCTGCTGCGGTACGACGGCTATTACATCCTCTCGGACCTGCTGGAGATTCCCAACCTGTACCAGCGGGGGAAGGACTCCATAGGCTACCTTGTCAAGAAGTACGTGTGGCGGATCAGGCGGGCGCGGAACCCGGCCCACAGCCGGTCGGAGCAGACATGGCTGGCGGCCTACGGCGTCGGGTCGGGCATTTACAGGGTGGTGATATGCGTGGGCATCCTGTGGTTCGTAACCGACCAGCTTTTCATCGTGGGCGTGCTGATGGGGCTGTCGGCCGTGGCGGCGTGGGTGGTGGTTCCGCTGGGCAAGGGAATTCACTACCTTGCGGCGAGCGCCGAACTTTTCCGCCGGCGATGGCTTGCCGTCGGCTCGACTCTGGCGGCGGCAGCGGTCGTGGTTGTGCTGATCGGCCTGATCCCGTTCAGCGACCGCTCGGTGATCGAGGGCGTGGTCGAGCCTGTCGATGTCAAGATTCTTCACGCCGACGGCGACGGATTCCTGACAGATTTCCTGCCCGGCGGCGGACTGGTCGAGCGCGGGGCCGAGCTGGTGAACACGGACAATCCGGCGATGCGGAGCGATTACGCGATATTGCGGGCCAGGCAGGCGGAATATCAGGCGCGATACGATCAGGTCGCCGGGTCCGACCCGGCCGCGGCAAGCGTGATGGCAGAGCAGGTCCGGGCCAATACTCAAAGTCTGAAACTGGCCGCCCGTCGGCTGGACGCGTTGCGGATCGCCGCACCGGTCGGCGGACTTTGGATTTCGCCGGAACTGGGGCAGATTCGGGGGGCATTTCTCAAACGCGGGCAGGCGGTGGGGATGGTCGTCAGCCCCGACCGGCCGATAATTCGCGCCGCGGCGGGACAGGACGTGGCCGGCATGCTCACGGATTATCATGCAGCCGAGGTCCAGATTCGCCCGCGAGGCCGGCCCGACGTCAAGATCGACGGCAAAATTCTGCGTATTCTGCCGGCCGGGCAGGAGGAACTGCCGTCGGAGGCGCTGGGCTACTCGGCCGGAGGCGGCGTGCAGACCGAGCAGGAAAATCCGCGAAAGGCGATGGAAAGGATTTTCGAGATCCGCATCGAACCGGCGGAGACGAATGATTTTCCGCTGATGGCCGGCCAGAGGGTTTACATCCGGCTGGACATGGGCAAGCGGCCTCTGCTTGCGCAGTGGTGGCGGGCGGTGATGCAGGTCTTCCAGAGAAAGGTCGGCTTATGACGGCCGGCCTGCCCAGCGCGACCTGGCGGATGCTCTCGGCCCGCAGGTCCGGCCCGCCGGTCCCGCGAGGACTCGACGCGGCATGGCACAGGGCTGTCGGGTGGATCAACTCGTTTGTGCCGCGGACCGCAAGATTTTTGAAACTGGCGCAGGCGGTGCTAGACCTGCACGGCGATTTTGAGAATCTGGGCGAGCCGGCCCTTGCCGAGCAGGCCGGGCGCATCCGCGAAATGTTCATGCGCGGCCGCCAGACCGACGCCGACGTACTGCGGGCCTTCGCGCTGGTCCGCGAGGTGGCCTTTCGCGTGCGAGGCGAAAAACCTTTCAAGGTCCAGGTCGCCGGGGCGCTGGCGATATTCGACGGCTGCATCGCCGAGATGTCCACCGGCGAGGGCAAGACGCTCACGACCACGATGCCGGCGGTCGTGCTCGGCTGGCAGGGGCGCGGCTGCCACGTCCTGACGGTCAACGACTACCTGGCCAAGCGCGACGCCGAACTGATGGGCGGGATATACCGGTTCTGCGGGCTAACGGTCGCGTCCATTCAGCAGGAGGCAAAGGCCGACGAGCGGCGGCGGGCGTACGGGGCCGACATCACCTATTGCACCAACAAGGAGGTGGTGGCCGATTTTCTTCGCGACCGCCTGACGCTGGGCCGGACAGGCAGCCTGCCGGCGGCGATGCTGGAGAGGCTCACCGGCGGCCGGACGAGCCTGGAAAAACTCGTTCAGCGGGGGCTTTACGCGGCCATCATCGACGAGGCCGACAGCATAATGATCGACGAGGCCGTTACACCGCTGATTATCTCCGGCCAGCCGGAAGGCTCGCCCCAGCAGACAGATGTCTTCCAGCAGGCGGCGAAACTGGCCGAGACGCTCAAGTTGGATAGGGATTACACCGTTGACCGGACTTACAGGGAGATTCTGCTGACCGAGGCGGGCAAGGCTCGTCTGGCGGAGCTGACGAAGGACATGGGCGGGCTGTGGCGCGGCGAAAGGCGAAGTCAGGAAATGGTTACGCAGGCCCTGACGGCACGCTGCCTGTACTTGCGGGACAAACAGTATGTCATTCAGGAAGAAAAGGTCGTCATCGTGGACGAGTTTACCGGCCGGCTGATGCCCGACCGCGAATGGCGCGACGGCCTGCATCAGGCGGTCTCGGCCCGCGAGGGCCTGGAGGTAGTGCCGCCCAAGGACACGCACGCCCGGCTGAGCTTTCAACGGTTTTTCCGGCTGTACCGGCGGCTGGCGGGCATGACCGGCACGGCCAGCGAGGCTCGCGGCGAATTCTGGCGGATATACAAGCTGCCGGTGGCGGTAATTCCGACCAATCGCCCGTGCATCCGCCGGCAGATGCCCGACAGGATTTTTTCGGCCGAGCGGGCCAAGATGGAGGCGGTGGTCGACGAGATCGCCGCGATGAACCGCACGGGCAGGCCGGTGCTCGTCGGCACGCGATCTGTGGGGATAAGCGAGACGCTCGGCGCGATGCTCGCAAAAAAAGGGCTTGCGCATTCGGTCCTCAACGCCGTGCGGCACGCCGACGAGGCGGGCATCGTCGCTCAGGCGGGCCAGCCGGGCAAGATAACCGTGGCGACCAACATGGCCGGCCGAGGCACGGACATCAAACTGGGGCCGGGCGTGCGGGAACTCGGCGGGCTGCACGTCATCGCCACCGAACGGCACGAGAGCAGGCGGATCGACCGGCAGTTGTTCGGCAGGACGGGCAGGCAGGGCGACCCGGGCAGCGCACAGGCCTTCGTCAGCCTGGAAGATGAACTGGTCGTCCAGCATGGGCGGCATCTGGCCGCGATGGCCGGGGCGGTTTATCGCGCCGACGAAAAGGGCGAACTGGCCGGCCGGATGCTGCCGCGGCTATTTGAAAAGGCCCAGCGGCATTCGAACAGCCAGGCCACCCGCCAAAGGCTCGACGTCCTCCGCACCGACGACTGGCTCGACGAATACCTCGGCTTCGCAGGCGCGGAAGGTTGATGATGAGAAGGAACCTGTTGAAAAGTGGCACGGGCATCTTGCCCGTGTGTTCCACGACCGTCCCGGTCGTGGTAGTTGTTATTCATAATATTCCAGGGGCGAGACGCCCCTGGGACACACGGCCGGGACGGCCGTGCCACATTGAAGCCGACGACTGGCTCGACGAGTACCTGGGCTTCGCCGGCGCGGAAGGATGATTATGAGCAGGAACCTGTTGAAAAGTGGCACGGGCATCTTGCCCGTGTGTTCCACGACCGTCCCGGTCGTGGCTTATGTTGTTTTTTCAGACATTCCAGGGGCGAGACGCCCCTGGGACACACGGCCGGGACGGCCGTGCCACATTGAAGCCGACGACTGGCTCGACGAATACTTGGGCTTCGCAGGCGCGGAGGGATGAAATGCCTCGCTTATCGCGATTAAACCTCATCTTGACACAGAACCTAACCTTGCCTCAAACAAGCCCACTGCGTCACGTTCTTCGCTACTTCTGGATTGCAACCATTTCCCCCGCTTTTTTGCTTGAGACTTATCTTTGAAAACCTGAGCCAAGACAGGAATTCCGCTTTCTGCTTTTACAACTACCCAAACTCGTGTCTTGTTCATCTTTTTCATGGTATTTCCTTTTGTCCAACTGCACTTAGTCTACGATGCCAACCAAACACATCCGCATATTCAAGAAACGTACATATTTCGCTCAGACCACTTGTACGGAAAGTAGGACGGTTCAATTGTCGGACAAAGAGCGAACGCCGCGAGTCATTTGAAACCACAGTGTATCGTGAGACGCACTTGGGTGCGACTAAGAGGACATCATTTAGCCGGAGTAGTCCCGAGTAAACTGGAGTCGAGTGTTCGATCTCAAAAAGAGCACCAAGTTCGTTCCCTCCACGATGTACCCAGACGACATCTATCTCCTGCAAAACTGGCATTACAGAATCAAACACACTCGGAAGGTTCTCGCGGCACTGGAATGTCTTTTTTGTGATATTCCAATCCAGTCCAGATCGATCTTTCGTCGGTATCCATACGTCATAACCCTTCACCGATCCGACTGCTCCGAGCAGAGTCTGGACTTGAGGATGCGAAAGAACCAGTAGTTCTTTTAGTTTAGCAGAGTCGATTAGGGCATCCAAAACAGCGTATCCAAAATTGCCTTCGACGTTAAATCGCCCTGCTTTTGGAAAATAGAGCTCCGTACCCACGGTCTGAGGGTAGACCATAGCCTTGTACTGTCCGTCCTTGGCGGGCGCGAGGGTGTGAAATACATCCTCGTATTCGGCAAATGGGACGAACAACGGCTCTTTTTGCCCATCCCAAAGGAAACATAGGACAGAGGGTAGTCCCTCAAGTTGCTTTAGGTCTTCCCTGCGAAGCCCATAGAAAGCCTCGCTTCGTGCGTGAATTTTTGAATACCGAATATAAACTCTAGCCGCGCGATCGCCAATTTCAAAGAGAGATTCGCTACCTTCGAGTTTGCGCAAGGCACCATATCGTTTTTTTAGTTCGTCCAAGAGAGCGGGTTTTAGAAGGTTCGGCATTTGAACACCAAAACAGTTGGCAGATCGTTGTAAATCAGTAGAAAACTTGTGTCGGACTCGAGTGTCCGTTTTTCTCGAGAAATTTCATGAAATCACCCTATCAGAGAGTCGCTCTGTTTAAACTATTAGTTTACCCTCGCTATTTGCTGATATGCAAGTCCTTTCCTTTCCCCTCCCCGAATAGTCTGACCTCGCTGGCATGCCGTTTTCTTCGACAAACCGTTTGGCCTGAAAAGGCCGACAAGCCGATATATAAAAGAGACCCGGACAGGGTAGTTTTTAATAACCAGGGGCGAGACGCCCCTGGGACACACGGCCGGGACGGCCGTGCCACAAGCATGGAAGCTATATGACATACATCGCGTTGACATTCTGGCTGGTGTTGATCGCCCTTGCGGGTCTGGGGATATATCGCCTCTGGTCGAGTCTTGTGGGGCGCACGGCGGTTGAGTGGTTCATTCTGCCCGGCGCCATCGCCGGTCAGACCTGCTACATTCTGGGCACGCTGATAACCGGCGGCGACATAAAAAACGCCAGGATCATCCCGGGCGGCCCGGCCGCGGGCGGTTCGCCGGCCCCTGCCGGCCGCGGCGGACTGAACATCTTCCGCTGCGTGCTGGCCTCGACGCTCTGCCTTGCCGGCTGTCTGGTCGCCATTGCGGCGGCATACAAACTTCTGAACAGCCAACTGGTCGGAGCCTTCATCTTCCACGTCGGCCTGGACGGCGTCCGCATGCCGATGCAGCTTCCGCGCGAACTGCCCGCAAGCTGGGGGGCCTGCTGGGAACTGCTGCACAGGCAGATCGACATGGTCAGGCGGATGATCGATACGCTTGGGACGCAGCGGGCGGGCGACTGGCGGATGCCGCTGTTTGCCTATCTGACGATCTGTCTCGGCGTGTGGACGGCGCCCGTCGCCAGGCCAGTCTGGGGCGCCCTTGCCGCGGCGGGCGTGCTGGGCGGGGCATGCGCGGCCGCCGGAGCGATCAGCCGGCAGGCCCAGGCCGTGCTGACGGGCGACGACCTGTGGTACCTGCTGACCTATCTGTGGGCGATAATGCTGGCCATGCTCGTCTTTTCCGCCGCAGCGGTCGGGCTGCTGCTGGCCTTCAAAACTCTCGTTCCCCGGCACGCACCTGCCGCCGCGCCAAAACCCAGGCCGGCCGAATAAATCCTTGTCTTTGTCCACGCCGGCAAAAACATTCCCAGGGATTCTAATATATCCATTAGAATTTATTACTTTCTGCCGGCTGGCCATCCGGTATAATAATTTCGTTCGACCATTATCAGAGAGAGACAAAATGCACGGAAAAACATACGTCAATTTTGTTGCCGGCCTGATCGTGTTGGCAGGCGCTGTCGGAACGGTTATTTACGCCGCGGACCCCTGGCCGCAATTCCGGGGTCCAAAGGCCGACGGCTATTCGCCCGACAAGGGCATCAACAAGGACTGGAACGCCAAGCCGCCCAAACAGCTCTGGAAGATGGACCTGGGCGACAACGGCTATTCCGGCCCGATCATCGCCGACGGCAAGGTTTTCATCATCGACTACAAGGCCGGCAAGGACATCGTCCGCTGCCTGGACGCCCAGACAGGCAAAGAGGCGTGGAACTATCCATATGACAACGGAGGCAAGGACAATTACGGCTTTTCCCGCTCCACCCCGGCCTACGACAACGGCAAGCTCTACACCGTCGGCAAGATGGGGCATGTGGTCTGCCTGGACGCAAAGACCGGCAAGAAAGTCTGGGACCTGGACATGGTCAAGGAATATGGCGGGCAGAGGCCGGGATGGGAATACGGCATGTCGCCGCTGGTCGACGGCGATCTGGTGATACTCGTGCCCGGCGCAAAAGACGCCGCCGCCGTCGCCGTCAACAAGGCGACGGGCAAGTTGGCATGGAAGGCCGACTTCGGAGACAAACCAGGCTATTCCACGCCGCTGGCCGCAACGATAGGCGGCAAAAAACAGTACATCATATTCAGCGCGGCAAATCTGATGGGACTGGACCCGGCCAGCGGAAAGGCGATCTGGAAATTTGCATGGCCGACCGGCTGCGACTGCAACGCCGCCGCCCCCATCGTCGAGGGCAACGCCATTTTCATCACCAGCGGTTACAACCACGGCTGCGGACTGGTCGAGGTTGCAGGCGAGCAGGCCAAGAGTCTCTGGGAAAACAAGGATATCCAGTCGCACTTTAGTTCGCCGATCTACGCAGACGGGCACGTCTACTGCACGTCCAACACCGGAAACCTGACCTGCATGGAATTGAAGACCGGCAGCGTCAAGTGGAAAAAGAGAGGCTTTGAGAAGGGCGGACTGATCGCCGCCGACGGCGCTCTGATCGTGATGGACGGCTCGACCGGCGACGTGGTGATGATCGAGATCAACTCCAAGGAATACAAGGAACTGGGCAGGATCAAGAAACCGGCCTCCGGCAGCAAGCAGTTCTGGACCGCCCCCGTCCTGGCCGACGGTAAACTCCTGGTCAGGAGCAACAGCGAACTGGTCTGCCTGGACGCGAAATAATCATCACCAATCCGGCTGGTGTTAACGGAAGAATAAGGCATTTATTTCGCCCTTTCAGGGCTTCGCGAATCTATCGCGCCGCTTTTCCCAGGGCGTTGCCCTGGGCTATAATATTGCCGCCCTTTCAGGGCGAAATCTGTCTGCCCGGGAATCACGCTCTGAATCGCAGATTTTTCCCAATGGCGGCTAAAACATCCAGCCCCAACGGGGCGCAATATGAAAGCCTGGGGCAACGCCCCAGGAAAATGGCTGGGACCGAATAATCAAGCCCTGAAGGGGCGAAATAGGGCAGTAGGATTTGGCAATCAAATGGATAAAACGGTTTTTATCTCAATATAATACCGGGCAATAATCACTGCTTGCGGTTGTCTTCCAGCTTGACGTCGACGAAGGCGGCGGCCTTTTCGGGCTTGACGAGTTCGCTGAAGACGTTCTTTTTTATCAGCCCGCCCTTGACCGCAACATCGGTGCACGAGCTGATGTCGAACAGAATTCCGCGGCCGTCAACTCCCTTTATGACGTTGCCGGAAAACAGGCAATCCTCGAAGAGCACGCCGCGGTTGTCGATCAGGATCACGCCGTTGTACTGCTCGTTGTCCATGAACCTGGCCTTCCGGAAGACCAGGTCGCGGCAGGCGGATGCGACCATTATTCCCTCGGTGCATTTTTTAATGGTCGAATCCTCGAATCGCAGGGCGGCCACGTCGGACAGGCTCAATCCCTGCGTCCCGCAGCCGAACAGCTCGCAGCGGGATATGGCGATTTTTCTGCTTTCGCGGATGTTCAGCACTCCGCCGGTGCAGAAGCCCGGCTGTTCTTCGTCGTGGCCTATTACGAGATCGGCCAATTCCAGGTCCTCGGCGTCCACGAAGTTCAGGACATATGCGTATCGCGGCTTGACGAGCAGCCTTGCCGGCCTGCCCTGCGGGCCTTCGATGCGGAGATTGCGGACCCCGCGGATTGTCAGTTCGCTGCCGTCGTGCACCGGCGTCCAGAGGACGTGCTCCATCTTGCGCTGCAAGAGGCTTGACAGGTCGTAATTGCCTTCCTTGAGCCTGATGATCCTGTCGCTGCCTATGGCGGCTATCAGTTCGTCGGCCCCGGCGACGGCGAAAACCTTTCTTTTGTCCGGCCCGCCGGCGGGTTGCGAAGCCGGCATTGAGACCGGCCGCGAAACCCGTTTCGGCGCCGGCTCCGATGCAATCGAGATCGGCCTGGACGACTGAACGGCTGCCGGCACGGCGGCAGGCTGAAATTCCGATCCGTCGGCCGGTTTTGATAGCGGGGAAAGAACATTATCCAGTTCGGCCGCCGGCGTCGATGCGGGTCGGCTTGCCTGATCCTGCGGCGGGATTATCAGCTTCTGGCCGGCCCGCAGATCGTGAACGTCAACCGTCGGATTGGCGTTGGCGATCAGCATCCAGTTTTCGCCGCTGCCGTAGAATTTTTTCGCGATCTCCCAGACGGTGTCCCCTTCCCAGACGACATAGTTTTTGAACGAACCGGCCGGCCATTTCAGAAGCGTTGTCTGACCTGGTCCGAAGTGCGGCCGGCTCTGGCTGGGCAGGACGCTGCGGGTGGCGGCGGGCCCGTCCGGGCCGTCGATATTGCGAACGGCCGTATCGGGCCGGATGGTCTCCCGCGGATTGGCCGATTGGGCCGTCGCCAGGCCGCCCACGTCCGGGCCGGCAGAATAAAGCGGAATCACCAGGTCCAGCCGCCAGTTTATCGCGTCCGACAGGACGCTCGGCTCGGCCTGGACGACCATGTACGAATGAATCTCCTCGCCGGCCGACCGTGGTATCACAACCGTCCTGGCCAAGGGAACGCGTATGGCGGCGATGAATACGTCCAGCTTCTCCTTGTCGGCCGGGGCGATGTAAATGTTGACCGTGTGCTCCGGCCTGGCGCCCGGCGCGTCGTAGGAATACAGCGGGCCAAGCGAACTCCGGCCGCCCAGCGGGATTGTTATCTTCCCGCCCGGCCCAAGGCCCCGGCCTTTGAAATCCGGATTCGCCCTTGCCAGCAACTGCCAGTATTTCTGGTCGCCGTAGGCCTTGGCGGCGATGTCGCGCAGGACCGTCGAATCGGCGGGAAACGTCGCGGCGGCGCCGCCGGCCGGCCCCTCGGGCCCCTGGCAGCCGACGGACAACATGCAAACCCCGGCCGCAAATATCCTCATCCACCCGAATTTATGGACGCCCATCCGGAATCCTTTCCTGAATCCAAGGGCGGACCTGTCGCCCGGGACGGCAAAATAGCCCTTCAAGGTCCGATAACCTTGTCCTGATATTTTATCGGCCCGCCGCCTTCGCGGCCATTAGCAGCCCGTTGAAAAAGTAGCATGGGCATCTTGCCCATGAGTATCACGGCCATCTTGGCCGTGGATTTTGCTGTTTTCCGGGCATTTCAGGGGCGAGACGCCCCTGATACTCATGGACGAGACGTCCATGCTACTGTAAAGAGACTTTTTCAACGGGCTGTTAGGCCCGCCGATCACAAATCCAGCAGCAGGTAGTGCGCCTTTCTGCCCCAGCGTGCGTTGACGACCGGGTCGGTGGTTTTGAACGCCTCGGCGTATTCGCAGCGGGCCAGAAAACCCCGCATGACGTTATCCCTGGTGTAGGTTTCGATCGTCTCCGCGAGAGGTCCGTGCGACTTGTGGCAGCCGATCAATTCACGTTTGTGCCCGATGACGTCCGAGATGTTCACGTACAGATCGGGGATGAACTGGTTGGTGGCTCCGCCCATGCCGATCTCAAAGAAATAAATCTCGGATGTGTGGAAAATGCCGGCCGTACGCATCGCCCTGGTGGCAATATCGCTCGTGGCCGTATGGTCCGGCGTGTTTATCGGCCAGAGCGTGAACATGGCGGCCGGTTTGAGGTCCGCAAGCGATTTGGCCAGGTTCCGGGCGGCCGCCGGTTCGGCGTGAATCTCGCCGTCAATCAGCCCCAGGAATGTAAGTTCTGCGCCGAGCAGTTTGCACGCCGCAGCCTCCTCGGCCGAGCGCGTCGCCGCTATTTCCGCGTTGGGCGGCTTGTCCAGGCCCTTTCTGTTCTGCGGATCGGCGTAGCCCCGCTCGCCCCTGCTGGCGCAGAAGACGTGAAGCTTGTAGCGGTCCTTGAGCAGCCAGGCCGTGCCGCCCATTCCGAACGCCACGTCGTCGGGATGAGCGACCACAAAGGCTATATTGGGTTTGTCTTTTTCTTTTCTGGAAGCCATCTGGAAATCTCCTTGAATTTCTCGGCGGGCCTGCCGGATCACAGGTCCAGCAGAAGATATCGCATTTTTCCGGCCTTTCGGGCGTTGATCAACGGGTCAGGCGTCTTGAACGGCTCGGCATAGTCGCAGCGGGCGCACAAGCCCCGCATCACGTTCCTTCTGATAACTTTTGCGACCGCGTTTTCATCGGGATTCTGGGACTTGTGGCAGCGGATCAGATCGCGCTTGCGGTCGATCACTTCGGAAATATTCACATACAGGTCGGGCACGAACTGGTTAGTCTGGCCGCCCGGTTCGTTCTCGAAGAAATAAATCTCCGTTTTGTCTGCCAGTCCGGCCAGGTAGAGCGCCCTGGTCGCGATGGCGCTGGCGGCGACGTGATCGGGCACATTGACCGGCCAGAGCGTGAACATTGCCGCCGGCCTGAGATCGGCCAGGGCGCAGGCGAGTTTCCGGCAGGTCCGAGGATCGGCATATATCTCCCCGTCGATCTGGTCGAGGAAAGCCAGTTGGGCCCCCAGCAGTTTGCACGCGGCGGCCTCCTCGGCTGAGCGTATTTTCCCCAATTCGGCGTTGGGCGGTCTGATGTGAACCAGTTCGTCTTTCGGGGCCGCATAGCCGCGCTGGCCCCTGCTGGCGCAGAAGACGTGCAGCTTGTATTTGTCCTTGAGCAGCCAGGCCGTGCCGCCCATCGCGTGTGCCAGGTCGTCGGGGTGAGCGACCACGACCGCGATGTTGGGCCTGCCGCTATTGCTTTTGGAACTCATGTCATAATCTCCGATTCATAACGGCTGTCACCCGCCGCGATATACGCAGCAGGACGTGTCCGATTCCCAAATCGCAACCGCCGACAGGCCCGGCAGTCCGCCGGCCAGCCGGTCCCAGATGAATTTCCCCAGGATTTCGCTGGTCGAATTCTCCAGGCCGGGAACATCGTTGAGCATGTGGTGGTCAAGCTGCTCCATGACCGGCTCGACCAGCCGCTTGATCTGTCCGAAATCCATCACCCATCCGGTCTTCGGATCGACCGGGCCGGTTACGTGGATATCGACGCGGTAGCTGTGCCCGTGCACGGACCGGCACTTGTGGCCGGCCGGGGCGTTGGGCAGGCTGTGCGCCGCCTCAAAGCGGAACGTCTTTATCAATTCGGCCCGCATTATTTGCCTCGTGACAAGATTTCCGGAAGATTAACAATAATCCGGCTGATTATCTAGCTTTCGCCGGCGTTTTGCGGGTATCTTGTCGCCGTGCTGACCGAACCGCCATTGCCGAACCCGCTTGTCTGCTGGCTTATCCAAAGGATCAGGACCGCCTTCGTAACAGCAAGCCTGTTCCTCTGCGGCTATTATTTTTACCGGCAGTTCATTCGCGGGAATTTTCACGCCGTGGTTCCGGGCCAGGTCTATCGCTGCGCCGAGCCTTCGCCGCGGCGTCTGGAAGAACTTATCCGCAAGCTGGGCATAAAGACGGTCCTGAACCTGCGGCGCGACGCGGCAAAACGCGGACAATTGGACGGCCAGCGGCTCGCGGTCGAACGCCTGGGCGCAAAACTGCTGAACTTCCGGCTGGTCGACCGCGCCCTGCCCGGTTCGCCCTGGCTGATGCGGCTGGCCGAGGCGATCGAGACGGCGCCGCAGCCGATCCTCATGTTCTGCCGGCGCGGGGCAGACAGGTCCGGGCTTGGCGCGATGATGGCCGCGATGGCCCTTGCCGGACAGGACTACAAGACCGCAAAACGCCAGATGAGCGCGAAATTCCTGCACGTCCGCGAATACCCCGAATACATCCATGGCGTAGTGCTGGAATACGAGGAATTCTGCCGCAGGCGGGGCGCCAGCACCGGCGGATGGCGGGAGTTCCGCCGCTGGCTCTTCGGGAATTATCGCCCGACGCACTGCTACGCGGGCATAGAGGCCCCGGCCGAAGTCAAGACCTCGCCGGGCCGGCGGGTCGAACTGCCTGTAACGGTCGTCAACCGCTCGCCGCTGGCGATACCGGCCTGCCGTCCGCCGACGCAGGTCGCGCTGGCCGCGTTTCTGGGCGAGCCGCACAAGGGGCAGGTCGAAAAACTGCTGGCCGCAGTCCGCCCCCTGAGCGAATCGCCCATCGAACCCGGCCAGGCCGTCAAGACCGTCATCGCCTTCGACGCACCGACACAGGGCGGAACCTGCACTGTAAACCTCGACCTCATCGACGCCGACGGCCTGTTCTTCAGCGAATACGGCTCGCCGGCCGCCGCAATTGTGGTAACGGTCAATGCCTGATTCAACGGGAGAGGGAAAATGTCATTCATGCGAAAAAAGATAGTTGGGCCGATCAGGATGGCCGATCTGCTGTTTGGCCTGGCGGTCATCGCCATACTTGCGGCGATCATCCTGCCCTGCCTGCACTGTTATTATGACGATCCCGGAGTACCGCCATGGGTTAATGAAAACACATCTGTATTTGATCTGGTGAGACCTGGGGAGAACGGGCTTATTAGCAAAAAATGGAGATATTTACAAATGCATTACCGAAAGGCAGAAGTCGTCAAAGCACTCATTCAATATATTGAATCTCTGCCTTACGTTGAAGTTGTTAGTCCGAGTTCGCACGAGGATAGTGATTCTAGGGTGGATATATACATAAAGACCAAGAATGGAGAAGCAATGTTCTATGGCATAGGCAAGTGCCGCGGGCGTGGCTGACATACTTCATGTCTTATGTGGCTTTGACACAAAACATCCGACCAACATGGCTCATTTGCAAACCATGCCGGCGTCCGGCGAGGACATGAGAGCATTATATGCGGCGCTGATTTTCAGCGGCTTATCTGCGCTGCTTGCGGCGGTTGCGGCGTTCGCGGCGCTTCTTTGAACCGACTTTCCTGCGTCTTCTTGGCTTGCCCATGATTGTCCTCAAAAAGTTATGCTTGGCCGGCTGAATTCTATCGGCTTTCGGAAAATAGTCAATATTCCGGTCCGGTTTGGGTTTTCCGGCCCGCGGTCATTTTCCCGGTTTGGTCGCCGGCTGATCGTCTTCGTCGAGGCCTTCATCCTCGGCCGGGTCGTAATCCTTTATGGCCAGGTCCGCGAATCGCGTCTTGCCGAGCCTCAGGACGGTCAGTTGCACCTTTGCCACGCCGCTGTCGCGGGCCTTGGCGATCAGGTCCTGCATCTGCCTTGCCGAGGCCAGGGGCTTGTCGTCCATCCGCAGGATGACTTCGTTCTGGAAGATCCTGGCGGTCTCGACCGCCGAGCCGCGTTCGACCTTCGCCACGATCACGCCGGGGTCGTCAGCCTTGAGGCTCAGGGCGTAGCGGACCTCGTAGGTCATGTCCTTGACCGTCAGGCCCAGCTTGCGATTCTGCCACTTGGGGGCCGAATCCTGATCCACGGGCGCCTGCTGGATCGTGTAATCGACAGTGAGGGACTTGTCCTTGCCTTCGCCGTCGGGGCGGATGCAGGCGATCTTGACTTTTTTGCCGATCCCGACGGCGTCGAAGGCTCGCGTCAGGTAATTGACCCGGTTTTTCCAGCTCGGCGCCAGCGGGCCGAAATTATCCTCGCCCTGGTTGCGGCCGTAATACTCGCGCCGGTCATACTGGTCTTCCGTCGCGGCCTCGCTGAAGAGATTCATCGGCTGTTCCATGCCCGGGCCCATGACGTTGAGCATTATGTCGCCGACCCTGATCCCGGATTTTTCCGCCGGGCTGCCGGTATAAACGGCATTGACGAGAAAACCGATCTTTCCGTCCTGCGTGGGCTGCTCGACTTTGAACTCCTCGGCCAGGTCGCGGCTCATGGACACGAACTCGACGCCGAACCACGCCCTTCGCCTGGCCTGGGTTTTGGAGACGACGGCGATGGCCGGGTCGATGAATTTTGCGGGCTTGCCGAGCGGCTCGGCCAGTTCGCCGGCGGTGAAAAGCCGGTAAATCGGGCTGATGCCGCCGTAGCTGGCCGCCTGGCGGATGAGTTCATCCTCGCGGTCGATCCGCTGCCTGACATAAATGCCGGCGAGCTTTCCGTCAAAGTCTATCAGCAGCGAGCCCGGCTGCATCTCCCTGTCCACGTACCAGTGGCTCTTGCCCTCGTATCCTTCGGTTTTGGCGATTACGCGGCCTATCGCCAGATCGACATAGTTTTCGCCGCCCTTCTTGCGCACGGCCGCGGCCCAGAGCGGCTTCATGCGGGGAGGGTCCTGGCCGGCGAGTGCCAGGTGCGAAGGCAGCTTGCCGGCCGGAATACGCAGCAGGATCGCCGAGAAATTTTTGTAAGCGCCCGCGAAGTTCAGCGGCGTGCGGTTCCTGCTGCCGGGGGCGGACGATTTGAGGTAAAAGGTCTCGATCGACTTGATGTTGGTGCTGTTGATCTCGACTCCTGTCGCCGGCACGAGGATGTCGGTGGGGCTGACGGCCAGGCCGAAAAGGGTGGCCTCCCTGCCGGCCGCCCCGCCGCTGGAACGCCTGGAACCCTCGTCGTCGGGGCCCTGGTCGGACTGGCGGAGCTTGATTATGACTTCGTAGACGCATTTCATCACCGCCTGCCGGCCGGTCTTCTCGAGATCCGCATACTGCGACCATGTCAGGCCCTTGTCCTGGAGTATCTGACCGAACCGCCACGCGCAGAAATTCTGCTTGCTGTCGAACAGGCTCGACGGCGAACAGCCGATCGGATTGCCGTCGTCGTCGGCGATTATTATCGGCAGCCAGGTCTGCGAGGTGCGATAGCGGTACTGGCGGACGGAGGAAAGGTAGCCGAAGAACAGGTCGTCGGCGTCGTCGCTCTGCGAGTAGCTGTAGCTCGGATAATAGGGCCGGATGTCGATCTGCCACTGCTCGTCGGATTTGTAGAACCTGGCAGCGGCCAGCCGGGATGGTTTGGTTTCAGTTTTTGGGCCGTCAGCCTTTTGGGTTGTCGGCACGCTCATTTCCCGTTCAACTTCCGAAGCCCGCCCCCGCCCCGAACCTCCCAGCAGAAGCGTGCCGCCATCGGGAATACTTACTGTTGTTTCAATTTCTTTAATTGTTACTGTCGGCAAGTCAATTCCTGTCGCTGATTTCACAGGTACAAGTTTTTCCTCGTCGGCGACCTTGAGCAGCAGGCCTGGGGTTTTGAACAGCAGCCGTTCGCGTTTGGCGGGATATTCCCTGCCGGCGGAGTCCTTGACCGATATGCGATCAATGAATCTGTCCTCGACGCCATCGTCGGTTATGAGCACGAGGCTTTTGTCCACGACAACCCCGGCGGCCTGATCGGGCCGTTTCTTGTCCACGTATTCGGAATAAATGAGTTTTTCCGGCTGGTCGCGGTCCGTGACGGTCTCGGTCCAGTCCTTTTTGTACCAGGTCTGGACGATGACAAAGCTCTGCCTTGCGGCCTTCATCAGCCTTTCGGTTGCCTTGACGCTTTCGGCATCTTCGGATGCGGGCTTGGATTCGGCAGCCGGCTTTTTAGGTTCTTCCATGGTCTTCTGAGTCTGGGCGGCGGGCGCGGCTTGATCCGGCTGTGCGGCCGGGGCCGGGGCGGCCGATTGTGCCCGAGCGCTCCGGCCGGCAATCGGATCGACCGCCGCCAGACCCGCAAGTGCCGCCAGAACGCTCACCGAAATTATGCCGAGTATCCGTTTCATGATTCACTCCCCCAAGTAGGGCGTGCAACTCGTTGAGGCTGTCCGATAATTACAGGCCATCGACTATCCATTGTAGCTGTCCATTTTTTTTCCCACAGCGTTCATTATACCGCAGCAGCAACTGATACGCAAAGAAGCACGCCAGGATCTGGGT
>JACRIL010000031.1 GCA_016235825.1 Planctomycetota bacterium | reverse complement strand
GACGCGAGGCCGACTGATCTGCTCGGCTTCTCGAACAAGTAGTCGTTACAGGTCCTGTAACCGACGCAGACCTTACCGACGGATATGACTGGTAAAACCACAGTCTGTTGCGATAGGGGGAGCTAACCGTCTACCCCCCATCGCTAATAGTGGCACAGGCATCCTGCCCGTGTGTTTCACGACCGTCTCGGTTGTGGCATTTGTTGTTTTTCCCGGCATTCCAGGGGCGAGACGTCCATGCCACGAAAGACAGGCTTTTTTAACGGGCTTCTATGGCCTTCTGAGCATAACGGGTTGAGTTCCGGAAGATGAGTCGTCGGCTTTTTTCGGTGCGACGAGCTTGTCGTCCAGTATTCCGAGTTCCTTGCCGAAGTCCTCGATCATCTGCATCGCGGCGTCCGGTTCCACACGGCCGGACTGGTTGGCGTACTTGTCAAATCGCGTCTGGAGTTCGGTTTCAAGTCCCTTGACAAGGTTTGCCCGCTCTTCGGCACTCAACCGTCCGTCGCCGTCGTTGTCGTATTTGGTTATGGTGTCGCCGATATAGTTTTCGACGCCGTCTTTCATTCGCTGGTTGAATTCCTGGCGTTCCTCCACCGAGACATCGCCGTCCCCGTCAAGGTCCATGAATTTCGTGGCCCGCAGCATCATCTTCATGCCGGCCAGGGCCCATTGCTTCTGGAGTTCCTTGCGTTCCTCGGGCGTGATCTGGCCGTCGCCGTTGAGATCCCAGAACCGCAACTCGACCTTCTTGCCCATGTCCTGCATCTGCTTCTCGAACTCCTTGGTCGAGGCCGTTTCCTTTTCGTCGAGCTTGCCGTCGCCGTCGGCGTCGAAGACCTGGAGCTTGAATTTTTCGCCCATTTCCTGCCAGGCCGCGCCCTCCTTGCGCATTTCCTTTCTCATCTCGCCCCGCTCCTCGTCTGAGAGCTTGCCGTCGCCGTCCTTGTCGTACTTCTGGAGGGTCTGCTTCTGCCACTTTTCCTGGATCGCCTTGCCCATGGCGGCCCGCTCCTCGTCGGAAAGCTGGCCGTCGCTGTTGGCGTCGTATTTTTTCATCGGGTCTTCGACGGTTTCTCCGCCCCGTTTACGGCCCCATTTCTGGCCGCGCTCGCCACCGCCGCCGGTCCACGCCACAGTGTCTGCCGGGCCGCTGGCGGCGATTACCGAAGTTTTGCCGCCGGAAAGGAACAGGTTTGCGTCAGTGCGTTCCTGGCCGGCGAGCTTGCCGTCCTTGTCGGCGTCGAATTTATCCATGATCTGTTTGCGGAAGGCCTGTCGGTATGCGTCGGCCTCGAACCAGTCGATCATGCTGTTGGAGTTTTTATCGTGCGCAAGCAAGGCCCGCCACGTGTCGAACGGCTGGACGAAGCCCTTGCCGGAAGTCTTGTCGGCGTCGAACTCTTTGGCGTCAAGTTCGCTGTCCTGTCCGGCGGCCTGAAGGAATTTGGTCTTCTGCGAGACCTGGTCGTAAGGATCGACCGCGCCCTTGCACAGGTCCGCCGCCGCGTCCTGGGGTTTCTGGGCCGCCGGCTGGGTCGCCGCGGCGCTCTGGCCGGACGGGGCCTGGCAGAAAACCAGACCCGAAATCCCCGCTAATACCAAAGCCGCCGTCAACGCCGGATAAGTCTTCATTTTCCGAATCTCCTGAAAAAGATTTTTCGTAACCTTGTCGCCCTTATAGGTATATATCCTGTAGGATTAAAGGCGTTACTCAATATACGCATGACCTGTCATTTTGTTACGCAAAAAAGCAATATCTTGTTACACTAACAGGCAATATAGGTTCCGGCGCGGCGTTAAACCATAGTTAGGGTGCGTCTGAAGAATGCCGCCAGATGCGGCAAGGCAAACCCGAACGGTTCTTGCGGAGCAGGCCTGTCTTGGATATCGCCAGGGTGCTTTTGGACAAGGGGCTTGTAAGTCCCGAACAGGTTGCCAGGGCGACTGAGCTTGGCAAGGCTGAGGCCCTGCGCGTGGATCGCGCGCTAATCAAGCTGGGGGCGGCAAGCGAGGATGCCGTCCTCGGCGCGTTCGCCGAGCAGTTAGGCATGACGGTGGTGGACCTGTCGAACATGGTGATTCCGCCGGAGGTCATCGACTGCATTCCCAGCCGGGTGGTCTACCGGAAAAAAGTCCTGCCCATCTCGCGCGACAACGGCACGCTGACTGTGGCCACGGGCGACCCGTTCGACCTGTACTCGGTTGACGAACTGCGGCTGATAACCGGGCTGGACATCCGGGCGGTGCTGGCCCCGGCCGAGGAGGTGGACAAGCTCATCAAGACCTACTACGGCGTGGGCGGCGACACCATCGACCAGATGATGAAGGGGGACGATCTCCAGGTCGTCTCGGCCATTGACGAGTCGGCCGAGGACCTGATGGAGCAGGCCCAGGAGGCCAGCGTCATAAAGCTGGTCAACGAGATATTCATCGAGGCCCTGCACGAGCGGGCCAGCGACATTCACATCGAGCCTTACGAGAAGGACCTCGCCGTCCGGTACCGCATCGACGGCGTGCTTCACAACGCCAACGTCCCGCCGGAGATCAGGCGGTTCCAGGCGGCGATCATCAGCCGCATCAAGATCATGGCGCACATGAACATCGCCGAGAAGCGCCTTCCCCAGGACGGGCGCATCAGCATCAACGCCGGCGGCAGGCAGATCGACGTCCGCGTCAGCGTCATCCCGATGCTGTTCGGCGAGGGAATAGTGATGAGGATTCTGGACAAGGCCACGGTTCTGTATACGCTGCCGCAGTTGGGCATGGCCGAGGACACCTTCGGGGTTTTCCAGGACCAGATTCAGCGTCCGCACGGCATCATCCTTGTAACGGGCCCGACCGGCAGCGGCAAGACGACGACGCTGTACGCGGCCTTGTCCGCCATCGTAAGCCCGGAGATCAAGGTGCTGACGGTCGAGGACCCCGTCGAGTATCACCTCAACGGCGTCAACCAGATACAGGTCCACACGAAGATCGGTTTGACGTTCGCACACGGCCTGCGGTCGATTTTGCGGCACGACCCGGACGTGGTGATGATCGGCGAGATACGCGACTACGAGACGGCTGAGGCCGCAATCCAGGCCTCGCTGACCGGGCATCTGGTCTTCAGCACGCTGCACACCAACGACGCATGCTCGTCGGCGACGCGGCTTGTCGATATCGGCGTCGAGCCGTACCTGGTAACCAGCACGCTGGAATCGGCGATGGCCCAGCGGCTCGTGCGGACGATCTGCACGGAGTGCAAGGCGCCTTATCATCCCGATCCCGAGCAGTTGCCCGCCGACTTCAAGTTTGAGCCGGGGCAGGTTCTTTATCGCGGTTTGGGCTGCCGCAAGTGCCGCGGGACGGGCTATTACGGGCGGACCGGACTTTACGAGCTGATGGTTGCCAGCGACGCGATCCGAGAGCGGATAATGGCCCGCGCCTCGGCCAGCGAGATAGTGCGCGCGGCCCACGAGTCGGGCCTGAGGCTGCTGCGCGAAGACGGCTGGCTGAAGGTCCGGGCAGGCCTGACCACGCCCGAAGAGGTCGTCCAGAACACAAAGGTTTAAAAACTGACACGAACAAACATATGGGTGGTTTTAACAGAAATATTTATTTCGCCCCTACAGGGCTTGAATGTTGGTGCGGCGGATTCCCAGGGCGTTGCCCTGGGCTGTAATATTGCGCCCCCTTGGGGCTGCGCGGTTTTGCATATGTTAAGTTAAAGCTGCAATTTTAAGTATGACTGTGTGAACGAGAAAAATTTGCCCTGAAAGGGCCAAATATGATAGCCCGGGGCAACGCCCCGGGAATTGGCAAGAATTGACATGTAAAGCCCTGAAGGGGCGCAATACGACGATCTGGAATGAGCTGAACGAATGGCCAATTTCAATTACACAGCCAGGGACACGGCCGGGCGCGAGGTTGTCGGCGCGATGCAGGCCGACAGCCAGGCCGCCGTCGTCCGCAGCCTGGATGAAAAAAAGCTGTTTCCCGTCCGCGTCAGCCAGACGCGGGAGGAACAGGTCCTGATCGGCGGTCCAAGGCGGGTAAAAAACCGCGACATCGGGCAGGTATACGGGCAGCTTGCCGACCTGCTCCGCGCCGGCGTGCCGCTTATCCGCTCGATGGAAACCATCTCGCGCGCCACGCCCAACCGCAGACTGGCCGAGCTTGTCCGCTCGATCCGCGACGACGTGGCCGGGGGCACGACTCTGGCCGACGCCATGGCGGCAAGGCCGGCCCAGTTTCCGGGCCTGCAATCGGCCATGGTGCGGGCGGGCGAGCGGGCCGGATTCCTGGAGGACGTGCTGGACAACCTGGCCGGCTTCATCGAACATCACGATGACCTGCGGGGCAAGGTTATCCAGGCCCTGGTCTATCCGCTGGTGCTGATCGGGCTTGGGTCAGTCGGTTTTTTCCTGATATTGATCCTTTTTGTCCCGACTTTCAAAAGGCTGTTCGGCAACATGAATCTGCCGGCGCCGACCCAGTTCGTGTTCGGCATGAGCGACCTTGTCGTCAACCACTATGTGATAATGCTGCTGGGCCTGGCGGCGATTGCCGCCGGAATCAGGATGTTCATGCGCAGCAACTATGGTGCGGCCCTTTGGGAAAAATGGAAGTTCAGCATGCCGTTCGTCGGCAACGTCGGCAGGATGCTGGCGATCGGCCGGTTCTGCCGCATCTTCGGCACGATGCTGGCCAACGGCGTGCCGATCCTTCAGGCCCTGTCGATCAGCAAGGACGCCTCCGGCTCGATAACGATGGCCCGCTGCATCGAGCAGGCTGCCCGGAACGTCCAGGCGGGCCAGAGCCTGGCCGAGCCGATCAAGGCCAGCGGGATGTTCCCCCTGCAAATTGTTGAAATGATTTCCGTGGCGGAGGAGTCCAATCAGCTTGAAAAGGTGTTAATAAAGATAGCGGATACCGTCGAGCAGCGGACCGAGAGAAGGCTGGACATGGCCGTAAAACTGATAGAACCGGCGATTCTGGTGCTGATAGCCGGAGTTTACGCGTTTATAATGGCCGGCCTGATGTGGCCGATCTTCTCGCTCAGCGAGGCGATAAAATCCGCCAAATAAAGACATTTACGGTCCGCGACGGACCGGGAAATTTTAACCAGGAGATAAAAACATGCTGAAAAGGCTGCCAGGATTGCGCAAGAGCGCGTTCACCCTGCTGGAGTTGATGATCGTTCTTGCGATCATACTCGTCATTGCCGGCTCGGTCGGGGTGATAGCATATGTCAAGATCAAAGACTCGGCGGATCGAGACGCGGCCAAAGTGTTGGTCGATCAGGTCGTCCATGCGGTCGATATTTTCCACACCAAGCTCAACCGCTACCCCGCCTCCGACAAGGGCCTTCAGGAACTCATAACGGCCCCTGAGGATGAGAATGAAGCGAAGAAATGGGGCGGGCCGTACCTTAAGGATGGAAAGATTCCTGTCGATCCCTGGGGCAGCGAGCTGAAATACGAGCTCACTGAGACGACCGGCAGTTCAGGAACGAGCACCGGCCCGGCGTTCAAGGTCTGGTCGCTGGGACCCGACAAGCAGGATGGCAGCGATGACGACATCCGCAGTTGGACGGAACAGAAATAGTTTTACGGCAGGACGCCGATGAATGAACGCGCTGCGCAAACATGATGGTCCGTGCAGGATCGGTCTGAGCCTGTCCGGTGCGATGCGTCCGCCGGCGTGCGGGGCGGTCCGTCGCCGGCGCGAGGCGTTCACGCTGGTGGAACTCATTCTGGCGCTGGCGCTCGTGCTGTTTCTGGGCGCGATGATAGCGGTCAACTACGCCGGCCTGAGGGCCTCGCAGGACCTGGACGAGGCGGCGGACCAATTCGAGACGGCGGTGCGTCTGGCCCAGGCCGAGGCGTCCGCGACCGGAAAGCGCCTGCGGCTGGAGTTCGATCCGGCCGGCGGGACGTGCAGGCTGCTCATCGAGCTTTTGCCCCTTACGGAGCCGAACGTCTTCCAGGAATACTCCGGCTGCACATGGAGGCAGTATCTGCCCGGCGAGTCGAGCAGCGTTGCGGCCAGCACGTTCACCGGGCCAAGCGCGTTCCAGACGGTTACGTTCGGCCAGCAGAGCACGTCCAATACGACAGGCGTCCCGGCCGGCCAGACGGCGGACCAGCAGGGGCAGTCCTTTTCGCCAATCACGTTTTCGCCCGACGGCTCGTGCGACAGCGCGACGGTCGAGCTTGTCTCCAGAAGCCCGCAGGATCAGCGAAGGGCGATCATCGAGATCGACGGGCTTAACGGGACCATCAATTCCATGATACTCGCCCCGGCGGAACTGGAAGAGTATCGCCAGCAGCAGGGGGCCGGACAATGACGATTGCGGCATATAGCATATATCCGCAAAGGCCGGCCCGCGGCCCGCGACACAAGAAACCTGAAATTTCAAATTTGAGATATCAGATTGAGGCCGTGCCACGAAAAAGAGGCGCCGTGCTGCTTGAGGTTGTGGTGGCGATGGCGATATTTTTCGGCTGTGCGACTATCATCCTGGGCGGGCTTCGCAATTCTATCGCCGCGTGGGAATCGGTAAAGCTGGAGAGTCAGGCCGCCGATCTGGCCATATCGCTGGTCTCCGAGATACAGATGGGCATTCGCGAGCCGGCCTCCGACGGACCGCGGGCATATGACGCGCCGCTGGCCGACTGGACCTGGCAGGTCGTCGTCTCGCCCCCGGCGGGCCTCAACCAGGACCTCTCGCTGGAAAGCCAGCTCATCCAGGTTGACGCTATCGTTACGCACTCGCCGACAGGTTATGCCCGCCGGCAGACGGTGATCCTGCCGGGCGCCAGCGAGGAAGAAACTGCCGCCGTGTCTTCCACGGGGGGCGGCCAATGAATAAGCTGACGGCAAATCGCCGTTGTCCGGCCCGGCGGGCCTTCACGCTGATGGAGGTTATACTGGCTGTGGCGATGTCGGCGGCTCTGCTGACCGGGGTAATGAGCCTTCAATCCTCGGCGACCGACACGCGCAACAGCCTGATGGCCGACGCCCAGCGCTCCGCCGCCCGGCGGCTTGTCATGGATCGTCTGACGACCGAGCTGGCGGCCGCGGTGGTCTATCCGTTCATCAACCTGGGGCTGGAAGGCCAGACTGACAACGTCTCGTTCATAACCGCCTGTCTGCCGGGCCAGGCCGCATGGGCCGTCAGGAACATCACGGAAGCCCCGATTTCGCCGGAGTTCGATCTTCAGAAACTCGTGTATCGTCCGAGCACCGTTACCGACGACAACGGCCTGGCGCGGGTGGTTGGAATCGAGCGGACCTGCCAGAAGATCGTCGCGGCCAAAACTGCGCAGGAGGGCGTCGAGATTCAGGTCCAGTTCATCACGTCGCAGTTCAAATTCATCCGGCTGAGATATTGGGACGACTCGTCAAAGCAGTGGATGGATTCGTGGAACCAGAGGGACCTGCCGCTGGGCGTGGAGGTGTCGTTAGGCGCCGAGCCGCTGCCCGAGAATACCGATCCTGTGGATTACCCCTACGAGGTCCATAGCCGGATCATCTATCTGCCCGGCGGCAAAAAGGCGATGGAGAGTTCGTCGGGTTCCGCGACAACCCAGGGGGCCTCGCAATGAAAACCCGCGGAAAGAAAGATACCAGGATAAGATACGAGGGCAAGATGCCCTCGCCACTCGCGGGCGGGATGCCCGCGACACATAGCCGTTCGCCACGTGCCGGACGGGGAACCGTCCTGGTCGCGATCATTATTATTATGGCCATGACGGCGATGGTGGCGTCGAGCCTGATGTTCAGGATGTACGCGGAGGTCAAAGCTGCGGCGGCAGGTTCGCGGGGCCAGCAGGCTTACGACGCCGCGATGAGCGGTCTGAACCGGGTTATAGCCATAATGAAAGTCTCGGGCGGCAATCCCGAGGTCTGGCAGGACAATCCGCAATTGTTCCTCAACCAGCTCGTCGCCACCGATGGCGCCGAGAGCTGGTATTTCACCGTCTACAGCCCCAATCCGGGCGATTCGCGAACGCCGTGTTTCGGGCTGGCCGACGAGTCCGGCAAGATCAACATCAACGTCGCCGACGCCCAGACGCTGCTGAGGCTGCCCGACATGACGACGGAACTGGTTGACTGTCTCATGGATTATATCGACGCCGACGACGTCGCCAGAGCCGAAGGGGCAGAGCAGGCCTACTACGACCAACTGCCCGTGCCTTACCTGATAAAGAACGGTCCGCTGATGACCATCGAGGAGGCGATTCTCATAAAAGGGTTCAACGCGCAGATCGTCTACGGCGAGGACGCCAACCTCAACGGAATCCTTGATCCCAACGAGGACGACGGCGACGACGGTTTCCCGCCGGACAACCGCGACGGCAAGCTGAACCTGGGCCTCAAGGGGTGCGCCACGACCATAAGCTACGACTACAACACGGACGGCGAAGGCAAGGCCAGGGTGAATATAAACGGCAATCAGAGCGACCTGGGCAAACTCTCCGAAACAGGCCTGCCCGAACAGACCGTAACGTTCATAAAGGCGTATCGCACATCGGGCAAGATGTTCAAGCACCCAAGCGAACTGCTGGAAATGACCATGCAGCTTCCGGCCCCGCCGGGCGGTCCTGGTCCGGGCCAGCCGACGTCGCTGAGTTCCGGCGTGGGCGCCGAGGAACTGCCGGCCGTGCTCGACAAGCTTACGGTCCTGCCTTCCGACGGGGCGACTCCGCAGGTGGGGCTTGTGAACGTCAACTCGGCCTCGGCGGACGTCCTCATGGCCGCCGGGCTGGACGGCGACGTGGCCCAGCGGATCGTCGATGCAAGGACCGGCGTGCCGGCGGAACTCAAGACCACCGCCGCATGGCTGTACACCGAAGGGCTGATGGACGCCGACGCCTTCAAGGCCATCGCGCCAAAATTGACGGGGCTGGGTTATCAATTCTCGCTGCGGTGCGTCGGGTTCAGTTCGCCATCGGGGCAGTTCCGGATAATCGACGCGGTGATAGACATGGCCGGCCAGACGCCGAAGATACTGTATCTCCGCGACATAACCCGCATGGGCCTGCCGTTCTCGTTGGACGTGTCGGCCACAAAGGCAGGAGGCTGATCCTGACATGCCCGCAATAAACGAAAAAACCGGACACAAAGAACCCAGGCGGATGCCCAAACGTCTTACGGCGATTGATTTTGACTCGTCGGGCCTGCACGTGGTCCACGCCGAGCGCAACGGGGCGGGCCTGAAGATACTCTGCGCCGCCGGCAGGCGGATTCCCGACAGCCTGGCCTTGAATGATCCGTCGGCCGTCGGGCGGTTCATCGCCTCGGCGCTGGCGGAACTCAAGCTGGCCGGCTCGACCGCGGTAATGTGCCTGCCAAGGGGCAAGGTGGTGCTCAAGCAGCTTCGCCTGCCGCCGGCGGTTTCATCCGACGAGGTCGCGGCGATGGTCCTGCTTCAGATGCAGGATGACCTCCCGTTCGGCCAGGAGCAGACTGTAATCGACCATATCGTGCTTGGCGACATGCATTCCCGTCCCGCCGGCCAGCCGGACGAAAACGGCAAGCCTTCCGTCAAGCCTGGCGACGGAGAAAAACCGCGGCAGGAGAAGCCGGATACTCAAAGCCCGGCGTCCAGCCATCCGCCAAACGGCTCTTCCGGCGCCGGTCCGTCGGGCGCCGCCGAGTCCCAGAAAGACCCGGCCAGGGCGCCGCAGGCCGGACTGGACGTGCTGGTCGCCGCCACAAACAGGGACACGATAAATTTCTACGCCTCCGTCGCCGAATCGGCCGGGATCAAAATGTGGGGCCTCGGCCTGAGACCCCTTTTTGACGCCTTCGCCGCGGTATATTGCCCCGTCGTAAAAGGCTATGACTGCGCGGCCATACTGCACATCATGGGCGAGCAGGCCGAAATTGCGGTCGTCGAGCGGGGAAAACTCTGTTTCAGCCGGTCGGCCGTCCTGAAGGTTCCCGCCCCGGCCGTGAGCAGCGACGTTCAGGCCGACGCGGATCAGATCGTCAGCCAACTCATAATGGAGACCGTCCGCAGCCTCCAGAGTTTTCAGGCCCAGTCGCCCGAGTCGAATCCGGGTATTATCCTGACGGCCGGCGACGCGCGGATAGAACCATCCCTGCGCCAGGCCCTCGCCAAAAAATTGGGCATCCGCTGCGAAGGCATGGAGCCCAAGGTGTCGGGCCTGCCGTCCGGCGAGGAACAGCTTGCCTGCGTATCCGCCGTAGGCGGGGCGATGGCCTGCCTGAGCGGCAACGGCCAGAACGCCGCCGGGCCCAGGAACGACCTGTTCGATTTCACCTGTCCCAAACGTCCCCCGGAAATACGCGATCGCAGGAAGGTCCGCGCCCTTGCCGCGGCTGCGGCGGTGGTGCTGGCGTGTCTGGGATCGGTGCTGGCCGGGCATATGTATCTGTCGGCCAAACGGGACAGGGTGGCGAATCTTCAGAATCAATACGATAAACTCGCGAAGGACAATAAGGCCGTCAAGGCGATCAAAAAGAACCTCGACGAGATCGAAGCCTGGAACGCCTCTCAGCGAGACTGGCTGGACCACCTTGCAAATCTCAGCGGCCTGTTCCCGTCCTGCGAAGTGATGTACATAAACAATCTGCGAAGCGAGGGCGACAACCAGTTCAGTTTCCAGATACTGTCCAAAAGCGGCGACGCCATAACCGAGTTCGGCAGGAAGCTGGCCGCGTTCGGATACGAATTCAAGCCAGGCGCGATCACGACCGCAAAAGACGACCTGGGATACACGTATCGTTCGCAGTGCAGGGTTACGATACCATCCAATATGAAACTGGAACTGGCGTCGATACGGTGGGAACCAAGACCCGCCAACGATTTGCAGGCCGGCGAGGTCCAGAGACCTTCATCTGACAGGCCTGGCGGAAACGCGCCCAGGGAATTCAGGCCTTCTTTCACGCCGCCCGCCACGACGACCCCGAAAACTTCTCCGGATAAGCCCGCGGAAGAGCCGCCCAAGACGGCTCCCCCCAGCAACTGGCGGTCCTTCAGGAAGACCAGATAATGACGACCAGGGAAAAAAACCTGAGCCTGGTTGCCGCGGGCATGGCCGTGCTGGCCGTCCTGTTTCTGCTCGTCAAGTCGCTGCTGCTCGACCCGGCCGAAAGACTCGACACGGCCGCCGCGGCCTTTGTCAAAAAAATCAACGACACCGCCGCTGAAAACCGGCTCAAGGATCATTATGCCGCCAAGCTGAAGAAACTGGCGGAAAGAACCTTCGGCGACGACCCCAAACGGATCGACGCCGAGGTCAGCGCCAACCTGCTGTCGATGCTCGAGGGAAGCGAACTGAACAAACAGAGGTTCTCGCTTCAGCCTCTGACGGGCACGCCGAAAAAAGGCGTGTACAGCGAACTGGGCTGGACCGTCCGCGCCAGCGGCAAACTGGATAAGGTGGTGAAATTCCTTTATCTGCTGGCCAGCGACAGGCATCTGCATCAGTTGGAGGCCCTTTCGCTCACGCCGCTCCGTTCCGGCGGCGACGTGGACCTGAGCCTGCGGTACATGACGCTGGTCATGGACAAGCCCGGCGGGCTGACCTGGCCGGCCACCAGGCCCGCGGCCACGATGCCGGCCAGCCAGCCGGCCACGCAGGATTCAAAAACTTACGACATAATCGTGGCTCGCGACATTTTCCGGCCCTACGTGCCCCGCAAGGTCGATCCGGCCCCAGTCGCCGCACCGCCGCAGGTTGCGCCCCCGACGACGATCCAGCCTCGCCCGACGGACCCGCCGCTGGAAAGCCGCCTGAAGATCGTCGGCCTGCCCCAGTGGGGAAACCAGTCGGAGATCCTGGTTCATGACACGTTTACAGGCGAACTGAAAAAACTCAAGGTCGGCGACAAATTCGGCGGCGGCAGGATCGTCATGGTCGATTACAGGCTCATGCCCATGCCGCAAAGGCCGCAGATACTCTCCGGCAGCAGGATCATTCTGCTTCTGAATAAAAATTACTGGGCGGTCGAGCTGGGCCAGTTTCTGGCGGACAAACGCCAGCTCGAACAGGGCCAGCTTCCGCTGCAGCTTCAGGGCTCGCCCGCCAGCATGCCTGTGGAAGGCCAGCGGACCGCAAACAATAACGCAATGCCTGTTGAAAAATCGTAATCCGGCAAGGACAATCAATCCGCCGGCGGGTTAAATATATCTATCGGCGCTGGCGGAGATGGCCTTGCCGGTTGACGTTACGGAATAGACGTGTTGGCCTCAGCCGATTACGGCTGATTATGGAGATCGCAATATGCTGTCGAACCGGACCAGAAACGTCATGGCGTCTGTATTGCTGGGTGTAGTGGCAATCAACGGCGGCCTGTTTGGCCAGTCGCCCGGCCAGCCCGCGGCGACAACTGCCGCAGGCCAGTCTCAGCCGTCCAGTCAGCCGGAGTCTTCCGCCGCCGTGCCCACACAGCCGGCCGCCCAGCCGGAGCCGTCCCCCACCGTGCCAGTTCAGGCGGCCTCGACCCAGGCCGCCACGCCGGACCCTGTCGTCCAGCCTGTTGCCGAAGTCCGTCCCCTGGAGCCTGCAACCCGGCAGTCCGGCCAGGCCATTATCCGTTTCCAGTTCGACGGCGTGCCTTATTCCGAGGTCGTCCAGAGGTTCGCCCAGTTGACGGGCAAGCCGCTCATCGGCGACCTGAATATCGACGGAAAGCTGACCTTTTTCGACGCCCAGCCCTACACCTTCGAGGAGGCCTTCGACACGCTGAACATCCTGCTGGAGATGCGAGGCTACGTGCTCAAGGAGGAGGGCAGGTTCCTCCGCATGCGTCCGCTGGCCGAAGCGACTGCCAAATCCAGGATAATCAAGGGCGCAGACGTAACGGTCGAAGCAATCCGCCCCGGCGAGATCGTAACCATGATGCTGCCTCTCAAGTACGTCGATGCCGACACCGCATCCAAGGCCATCGTGCGGATGGTCAGCGCCTACGGCTCTGTCGCCCCGCTGACCAAGGGCAAAGGGCTTGTCATCACCGACAAACTCGAGAACATCCAGCGCGTGCAGCAGATGCTGGCGCTTCTGGACGTCCCCACGCTGGTGGAGCAGCAAATCCGGACCGTGTCGCTCAAAAACGCCTCGGCCAAGGTGGTCGCCGGGATCATCAACAACCTGTTCGGCGGCGGCACAACAGGCAGACGGATGATCTGGGACCCCGCGCAGGGGCGAATGGTGCCCGAGGCGATCAATCTCAAGGAAGTCGTTACCGCCACATCCGACGACAGGACCAATACGCTGGTGCTCATCGGCACCGGCGACAAGCTGACGATGGCCGAGGAGATGGTCAATAAACTGGACGCTGCCGGGGGCGCGGGCAGCGGCGGCATATATGTATACGAACTGAAGAACGCCCGTGCGGAAGACCTTGCCAACACGATCCGCCAGTCGCTTCCGCAGGCCGGCCAGGGCGTCTCCCGCAACACCGACGCCGCTTCGCAGGTCCGCGTGGTGGCCGATGCCGCGACCAACCGCCTGGTGGTAGCCGCCCCGGCCGACATGATTGACAAGATAAAGGAACTCATAATCCAGCTTGACGAGGCCAGCAAAAGCGTCGCAGAGGCGACCGTGATTCCGCTGAAGGTCGCCGACGCCCAGCAGCTTGCCGGCGTGGTTACCAACTCGCTGTCGAAAAAGGACGCCAGGGGCAGAACCATATTGGCCATAGCCATAAGCGCCGATCCTCGCACCAACAGCCTGGTCCTTACGGGCAACCCCGCCGACATCCAGCAGGCCCGCAAACTGATCGAGCAGCTCGATATAACGCCCGACAAGGAGTCGCGGGAGATTCACGTGGTTCAGGTAACGGTGGGCGATGCCAAACAGTTGGCCCCGGCCCTGGTCAGGCTCTTCGGCGAGCAGACGGCCGGCCAGAGGAATCCCAGGACGACATCAACCCTGAAGATCGAGGCCGAGCCGCAGAGCAACTGCCTTATCATCTCGGCCTCTCCGGCCGACTGGGAGATCGTCAAGGGTCTGCTGACGACCCTCAAGGCGCAGGTCAGCCCGCAGGAAGTCCAGATGCTGGCGGTCGCCTCGACGAGGCAGATTCCGCTCCAGAACGCCGACCCGGACGAGCTTGCCGTAACGCTGCGCCAGGTGTTCGATCCGAAGGTCCACGGCCGGGCCACGCCCAATGCCGTGCCGGTTGTCATCGCCCCCTCAAAACAGAGCAAGAGCCTGCTGGTTTCGGCGACCGAAAAAGACCAGCAGATCGTGGCCGATCTGATAAAGACGCTCGACGTTTCGCCGGCCCAGCATAGCCCGATAATACTGCTCCGCCTCGAGGCCGCCGACGCCGAGAACCTTGCCGCCAAACTGACAGCGATGATCCCCGCTCCGCCCAGGGGCCAGCCGCAGGAAGTGATGATCCAGGCCGAAAAGGCCACCAACACCGTCCTGGTCCGCGCACCGGAATCGCAACGGAAGATGATAGAGGAACTGGTGGACAAGCTGGACAAGGCCACGCAGGCCGGGGCGCGAGAGACGCGGATTCTGCCGGTCAAGAACGTATCGGCCGCGGCGGTTACGTCGATCCTCACCCAGATGTATCAGGGCAGGTTGCGCCCGGGCAGATCGCCAGCGCAGGCCCAGTCGGACGATCCGGGCAGGGCCATCATTGCGGCCGCACCGGGCGACAAGGCCGTCGTCGTCGATGCGCCCAAGAACAAGTTCCCCGAACTTGAGCAGATGATAGCCAAACTCGATTCGGACCAGCCGCAGACAAAACTGGTCGTCCGCACATATCAACTGACCGGTTCTGACGCCGCGGACGTGGCCCGGTCGCTCCAGGCTCTTTATGCCCAGAAAAAGCCCGTCGCCGGCCAGCAGCAGCCGACGGAGCCGGAGCCCCGCTTCCAGGCCGACAGGCTCTCCAACCAGCTTATTGTCGCCGCGACGGATGAGCAGTACCAGGAGATCGAGAAGGTCATCAAGGATCTCCAGGCCGCCGCCTCGATCACCTCGCAGACCGAGACCTTCCAGCTCAAGTTCGCCAAGGCCGATGACATCGCCAACCTGCTTACGGCCATGCTGGGCGACCAGTCCGCGTCGGCCCGGCCCGGCACGTCTCCGCAGGGCAAGGCCGGCGAGGCGCCGGTCCGCGTCGCGGCCATGACGGCCGCCAATTCGGTCGTCGTCCAGGGGCCGCCCGGCAAGTTGGCCTCGGCCCGCGAACTCATAAAGACGTTCGACGCGGCAGACGCCGCCGGACAGACTGTGGTCCGGACCATTCAGCTCAAGAACGCCCAGGCCTCCACGATGGCCACGGCGATCAATCAGATCATCGCCGCCCGCCAGACCGGCGGCAACAGGCCGCAACAGCAGGCCGCCGCGCCTTCGGTAACGGTAACGGCCGAACCCAATTCCAACAGCGTGCTTGTCCGCGGCCCGTCAGTCGATGTCGAGCCGATGCTCGCAATGATCCGCGATCTTGACGCCCAGAGCACCGCAAGCGACATCGAGGTCCGCGTCTATCCGCTGACCAACGCGCTGGCCGCCGACCTGTCCAGGTCGCTGGGCAAGCTCTTCAGCGACATCGTCCGCCAGCAGTCGACCCGCAGCAAGGACGCCCGCGTGGTGCCTTTCAGCGTCGCCGCCGACGAGCGGACCAACCGCCTGGTCGTCTCCACCACGCCGGGCAGCTTCGCCCTGGTCGAAAAGCTGCTTACCGACCTGGACCGCGTCCCGCAACTTCCGACCCAGGACGTCAAGTACATCAGCCTGGGCAAGGCCAACGCCTCCGACGTGGCGTCCAAGCTCAACGCCATCTACCGCGACCGCAAGGGCGCCGACAAGCCGGTGATCGAGGCGGACTCTTATTCCAACGCCCTTACCGTCATCGCCAAGCCCGAGGACCTGACGACCATCGAGCCGATCATCTCCAAGATGGACGCCGCAGCCAACGACCTGCAGGTCCGGGTAATTCCGCTGACGGCCTCGCGGGCCGACAAGATGGCCCAGATGCTCCAGCGAGTCTACGGCCAGGTTACAGACAGCAGGATAGTCATCACCGACAGGCTGCCAGGCAGCTTTGAGCCTCCGGAAGAGCAGATCATGCCTGACCTGTTCCCGCCCGCAAGCCGTCCGGCGCAGCAGGGACCGGCCAGCCAGCCGCTTTTCCCGGCCAGCGCCCCGGCCAGCCAGCCGGCCGGAAACGTCGTAACCATCGCGGTCGACAAATCCGCCAACGCACTCATCGTCGCGGCAAGCAGGCAGGACCTCGACCAGATCGAGGAACTGGTAAAGAAACTTCAGACGTCCGCCGGCGGGCAGGAGGCCGAGTTCCGCACCTTCAAGCTCACCCAGGCCGACCCAGGCGCCGTCGCCCAGACGCTCAATCAGCTTTTCAATCCCAAGACGGCCCAGCCGCAGTTTCCCGGCATGCGAATCCCCGGCATGCCGGCTCAGCCGGCGCAGCCCGCCCCGCCGCCGGTAATCAGCGTCGTGGCAGACCAGCGGACCCGCTGCGTCATCATCCGGGCCAAACCAATGGACTTCGACATCATCGAGCCTCTGGTCAAGCAGCTCGACCAGATACCGACGGTCGTTACGGATATCAGGATTTTCACCCTGAAAAACACCGACGCCACTGAGGTCGCCAACAACCTGAAGGAACTTTTCCGGCCTCAGCAGCAGCAACAGCAGCAGCGCCAGCCCCTCCAGCCGGGCGCACAAAATCCCCAGAACCAGCGGGCCGAAATGATCCGCCAGATGATGGAAATGTCCCAGATGGGCGGCGTGGGCGGCGAACTGAAGGTCGAGGCTCCGGAAAACGTTTTGATTTCGGCCAACAAGCAGACCAACTCGATCGTCGTGGCCGCGCCGTCCGAGGCCATGAAGCTCGTCGAGCGGCTTATCCAGGAACTCGACCAGTCCACGGCCAAGGCGGTCTCGATCCAACTGTATCCGCTCAAGAGCGCCGATGTCCGCGCCACCGTTACGACGCTTCAGCAGCTTTTCTCGTCCTCGACTGCTCCGCAAGCCATCCAGCGATTCGGGCCGATGCAAACGACGTCCGCGTCCGGAACACAGCCGGTTGTGGTCGCCGGCGATGAGGCCGCCAGGCTGGTGATAGTTTCGGCCCCGGCCGACAAGCATGAGCTGATAGCCAACGTCATAAAGGAGATCGACAACGCCCAGGCCGGCCAGCTCGAAGTGAAGGTTTACAAGGTGCAGTATGCCGACGCGACAACCGTGGCACGCGCGCTGAGCGACGCGATGGTCGGGCAGAGCGGCCAGACGACAGGCAGGCCCGGCGCAACGGCCGGACAGCAGTCCTCCGCCGTCAGGATCACGGCGGATTCATCCAGCAACTCGATCGTCGTCCGGGCATCGAAGGAAAATCACGAGCAGATCGCCAAACTGCTCACGCAGATCGACGTGGCGATTACGGAGCAGTATCCGATCCAGACGATCATGATCAGGAACGCCAACGTTACAAACGTGGCCGATTCGCTTAACAAGGTGTTCGCCCGCCAGCAGACCGCCGGCCAGCGCACGGCTCAGGGCGGCGCGCAGCAGCCGGTGGTCATCCAGGCCGACCCCGACTCCCGCATGTTGGTCATCCGGGCCGATCAGCAGACATTTACCCGCATCAGGGAACTGGCCATGACGCTGGACACCGCCGGAAGCGCCGGCCAGGCCAATCAGACTGTCATCCAGCTTCAGCACGCCCAGGCCGGCAGCGTCGCGGCCGCCCTGACGCAAGCCTTTACCCCGGCCAGAGGCCAGAAAACCTCGCCGGAAGACCAGGTCGTGGTCGTCGGCGAACCGCTGTCCAACAGCCTGATTGTTACCTGCAACGAGAAGAACCTTCAGAAGATTCAGGGTCTGCTGGCCAAGCTCGACACTCAGACCGCCGGCGGCACCAGGCGCGAATTCCTCATCCTGGGCCAGGCCAAGGCGGCCGACATCGCCAACGTGCTCAACAAGATTATCCAGGGTTCGTCGACCGGCAGGCCCCAGCAGGGCCAGGCCGACCAGAAGGTGTCAATCGCGGCCGACCCGGCCAGCAACGCCCTTGTGATGAGCGGCCCGGCCGGAGAGGTCGAAAAACTGATGAAAATGGCCATGGACCTGGACAAGGCCACCGAGTCCAGCAAGGCCGGCGTCTACATAATCCCGCTCAAGTCCGGCGAGGCCAAAACAACCGCCGCCATGATTCAGAATCTTTACAACCAGCAGTCCGCCCAGGCAAGGCAGGCCGGAAAAACCATCGAGCCGCTGGCCATCTCAAGCGACGACCGCGCCAACGCCCTTGTCGTCGCCGCCAGCAAGGAGATGTACGAAAACGTCAGCGAATGGGTCACGAAGATCGAGGCGCTCAAGCCGGTCCGCACTCCGCGGCTCATCATCCTCGAAAACGCCGACCCCAACGAGGTGCAGAAGGTGCTCGACAAGCTGTACGGTTCGCAAGGCGACTCGTCGATCCTTTCGGCCCCGCCGGCGGTTACCCCGCCGCGACCGGCCCAGCCTCGCCAGCCGGCAGCGCAGCCCAGAACACCCAATCAGCAAAGCTCGCAGACCACCGCCATGCCCAACCAGCGGGCGATAATGGTCGACGCGTCCGACGAGGACTACCAGGAAATCCTCAAGCTCATCAAGCAGCTCGACGAGGCCGCCGGCAAGAACAGGCGTCAGGTCCAGATTTTCCAGCTCGCCAACGCCCTCAACACGCAGGTCGCGCTGGCCCTGAATAACCTCTACCGCGCGGTCCAGCGGGCCGATCATCCGGAAGACCTGGTTTCGGTTACGGCGATCACGCAGAGCAATATGATCGTGGTGGCGGCGGCCAAGGAAAAAATGGAAGAGGTCGCGGTCCTTATCCAGCAACTGGACAAAACCACCGCCACGCCTCTGGATTTCCGCATTTATCCGCTGACCAACGCCCAGCCGTCCAAGATAATGCCGATCCTCAGGCAGATGCTCTCGCAGGTGCTCAAGGCCAATCCCAACGAGACCATCGACGTGCAGGCTGACGAGCGGACAAGGTCGGTCATCGTCTCGGCCCGCGGCAACATGTTCGACCAGGTCGCCAAGATCATCGAACAGCTCGACAAGACGCCCGCCTACCAGGCCGCCGACGTTCTGATAATTCCGCTCAAGAACGCCGACGCCACCCGGCTGGCCGCCGTCCTCAACGACATGCTCAAGCCGAACCTGGCGGGACAGGTTACGCCCGAGGCCCTGGCGCTCCAGGAGCAGATCCGCCGCCTGCGGGTCAGCAGCGCCGTCAGCGACAAAATTCCCGAACTGGACCTGACCAAGCCGATCAAGATCACCGCCGACGCCGTCCAGGGGCAGCTTCAGGCGTCCAACTCGCTGATAATTTCCTCGACGCCCGAGAACCTCAAGGCCCTTCAGTCGATCGTGGAACTTCTGGACGCCCTGCCTGTTACGGAGGGCGCGATCGTCCGCATCATTCACATGGAAAACGCCGACGCCACAAGCGTCGTAACGATCCTGAAGGACATCTTCACGCAGGGCAAACAGCTTGCCGGCAAGCTGAACACCACGGTTACCGGCAAGGCCGTGCCCCTGACCGAGACCGGCAAGGCCCTCGTCAACGTCCTGAACGCTTCCGCCGACGCCAGAACCAACACCGTCGTCATCTCCGGCGTGCCGGACAGCGTCCTGCTGGCCGAAATAATCTGCAAGGACCTCGACCGCTCCGAGGGGCGGATCGTTACCGAGGTGCGGCTCTTCACGCTCAAGCACGCCGACGTGCTGCGGATCGTCCCGATGCTTCAGGCGGTCTTCGCCGAGACTGCCGCCGCTCCAGGCGCCGAAGGCCTCAAGACCCAGGTTACCCGCCTCAGGACGGTCCTCGAAAAAGAACCGGGCCACATTTCAACCCAGCCCAAGGGCCGCGCGACGCTGACCGTCCAGGCCGACGCGGGGACCAATACCATCGTCGTCGCCGCCCGCAGCGACGTCATGCCGCTTATCGCCGACGTGATAAACACGCTGGACGTTTCCGGCCCGTGCGACCTGAACCGCATCCGCATCTACCCGCTTGCCAACGCCGACGCCGGCAGGATCAAGCAGGTGATCGACGGACTTTACACGGGTCCCAACGCGGCCCTCATCCGCAATCAGGACAAGCCGACCATCACGGTCGACACGCGGACGAACGCCCTGGTGGTCGCCGCCGGCGACAAGACCATCGAGGCCGTAGAGAAACTCCTCCAGCAGCTCGACGCCAAAACGCCGCTTGACCTGCGCGACATAAGGCTGATCCCGCTCAAGAACGCCGAGGCCGCCACGCTGGCTACCTCGCTGCAGAAGATGATGGACGCCCGCGTCCAGCGCCAGACCAACCTGGGCGCCAAGGACGCCGAGGCCATGAAGGTCATTATCATCGCCGACGCCCGCAGCAACAGCCTGATAATCGGCGGCTCGGCCGAGGGTTACCAGATCGTCAAGGACCTGGCCGAACAGCTCGACGGGGCAAGCCCGGCCCTGGGCGGCATGGTCCAGATATTCCCGCTGACCAACGGCAACGCCGGCACGATCAGCACGACCCTGACGAACCTGTTCAATCAGCGCTACCAGGCCGCAACCGCCCCCGACGTGCAGCGCCAGAAGCCGGTCATCCTGTCGGACGTGCGGACCAACAGCCTGCTGGTGGCCGCAAACAACGACGACACCCGCATCCTGGTCGGGCTGCTCCAGAGGCTCGACGTGAAGCTCACCGACCCGTCCGTGCGGATCGAGGTCCTGCCCCTGAAATTCAACGACGCCGGGGCGATCGGCCCGACGATTCGCACCCTGTTCCAGTCGCGGCAGAGGAGCATGACTCCGCCCGGCCAGACGCCCGCGCCGCAGGACCAGGTTGACATCGGCTTTGACGCCCTCGCCAACGCGCTGATTGTCTCGGCGAGCAAAGAAAACATCCAGCTTATCCAGGACCTGCTCCAGAAGCTGGACGTAGAGCCGGCCGTAAGATCCGGCGCGGTGGAGATAATCACGCTGAAAATCGCCGAGGCGCAGACCGTCGCCACGCTGCTTTCGGGCCTGATAAAGGACGGGCTTTACAAGCCGGGCGCCGCGGCCATTACCGACAACAAGCAGCTTGAGGCCATGGAAAAGGTTGCCATCGCCGCCGACAGCAGGACCAACGTGCTGATCGTCTCGGCCAGCAAGGAAAACCTGGCCATCATCAAGGCGATCATCCAGCGGCTCGACGGCGACGTCTCGCCCCTGACCGGCGAGATTCAGATTTTTCCGCTCAAATACGCCGATTCGGCCAAGATCGCCCCGATGATCCAGCAGTTCCTTGACAAGAAGCGCCAGGCCGAGGTCGCCCTCAATGCCAATGCCAAGATCATGCAGGCGGTGGTCATCGCCGATCCGCGGACCAACACGCTGCTTGTTGCCGGCGGACGGGACAACGCCGCATCCATCGAGCAGATGATAAAGCAGCTCGACATCGAGCAGGCGGCGCTGGTCAACGAGTTCAAGGTGTTCTTCCTCAAGCAGGCCACCGCCGGCGGCGTCCAGCCGATGCTCCAGAAGCTTTTCACTGAGCGTCCGGCCCGCGGCGGAACAAAAGACCCTGTTACCATAATCGCCGATCCCAAGCTCAACGCCCTGCTCATCAGCGCCACGCCGGAAGACATCAAACTGGCCGAGAGGCTGATATCGCAGCTTGACGTCGTCCCGGATAAGCCCGGCACGCGGATTCAGGTCTTCCAGCTTCGCAAGGCCGACGCCAAGCAGGTGGCCCAGACGCTCCAGGACCTCTACAAGGCCGCCAGCGCCGACGCTACCGGAGTCGGCGTCAGCGTCGATGAGCGGCTCAACGCCGTCATAGTCTCCGGCGGCGAGGCCGACATCAAACGGGCCGAGGAACTCATCAACCGTCTCGACGACGAAAGGTCCACCAAGGTCAACGAGATCAGGATTTTCACGCTCAACAACGCCGACGCCACCGAACTTGCCAAGGTGCTCACCGACACGCTGACCGTCAAGCCCAAGGAACTTAACGCCGGCAGCCCCAACCGCCAGTCGCTCCTGCAGTTTATTTCCCAGACAAAGGACGGCAAGGACCTTATCGCAAAAGCGCTGGAGGAAGGGGTCCTCATAACAGCCGACAAGCGGACCAACTCGCTGGTGGTCTCGGCCCCGGTCGAGAATATGGCGCTGCTGACCAGCCTGATAAACGCCCTGGATTCAACCACTCCGCGGATGGCCGAGATCAGGGTTTTTTCCCTGACGAACGCCGACGCCACGCAGATGGCCGACGTGCTGAAGCAACTTTTCCGGCTTCAGACCTCCGGCAGCAGCACCAGCGGCTCAAGCAGCACGGGCAAGGCCGTCAGCTACACGCTGGTTACGAGCCAGCCCGCGGCTGATGCGCCGCAGCAGCCCAAACAGCAGAACCCGTCCGGCAAGAACGATCCGAAAAACGGCCAGCCGCCCAACCCGTCCGCGACGGTCGGCACGGCCGAACAGGACGCCCTGTCGGTTACGGTGGACATACGCACCAACAGCCTGCTGGTCGGCGGCACGAGGCAGTACGTCGAACTGGCCAGCAAGATCATCCAGGAACTGGATTCCAGCCCCGCCCAGGAACGGATGACCAGGGTCTATCGTCTCGGCAATAATCAGTCCGATACAGTTCAGGCAACGGTTCGGAACTTTCTGGACCAGGAGCGAGCGAAACTGATCGAGGCCCTGGGCCAGGACAAACTGGGCGCCGCACAGCGGCTGCTGGAGCGCGAAGTGGCGATTGTGTCCGACAAGAACACCAATACGCTGCTGCTTTCGGCAAGCCCAAGGTATTTCAAGACCATCGAGGCCATGATCCAGGAACTCGACCAGCCGCCGCCCCAGGTGCTCATACAGGTCCTGCTGGCCGAACTGGCCCTGGACGACAACACCGACCTGGGCCTCGACTGGAACATGAAGTTCAACGACCGCAACAAATACTATACCGAGGTGGGGCAGAATTTCGGCGCCCAGGCCAATTACAACACCATTGGCGGTTTCCGCGTGGCCTTCACCAGCAGCGACCTGACGGCCTTCCTGATGGCCCTGAAGCACCTGAACAAGCTTGAGATTCTTTCCAGGCCGCAGCTCATGACCGTCAACAACGTCGAGTCGCAGATAAACATCGGCCAGCGCGTGCCGTTCATCACCGACAGCCGCATCACCGACAATAACGCCGTCATCAACACCATCCAGTATCAGGACATCGGCACCATCCTCAAGATTACCGCCAGGATCGGCACCGACGACATGGTCAATCTCGCCGTGTCGCCGGAAATAAGCGACATCGCCGATTCAACCGTAACCATCAACGCCGGCACCAAGGCCATCGTCGTGAACACCCGCAAGGCCCAGACCACCGTCAGCGTGCGCGACGGCCACACCATAATCATCGGCGGGCTTATCAGCACCAAGGAACAGGCGCAGGAGGACAAAGTCCCGATTCTCGGCGATATACCGCTGCTTGGTCTGCTCTTCCGCTCGACGAAGGTTATAAAGCACCGGGCCGAACTGCTGATTATCCTGACGCCTCACATTGTCCGCAGCCCCGATGCCGCACAGAAACAGTCCCTCCGCTCCACGCAGCAGTTCGTGGACCGGCGCGACACCAGCAAGAACCGCCTGCCCAACGATACGATACAGATAATCGACGCGCTGAGTCCGCCGATCGACGATCGGCGCAAGTGGCAGTTCATCCAGGAGCAGATGCGCAGCGGCGACGGCAGCAGGACGATTCTGCTGCGGGCGCTGGAGGAGCTTAACAAGCCCGTCGCGCCGCTGACGACGCGCCCGGCGGTGCCGGAATCTTACAAATGACGCGACCGACGGCCGTGAAGACGACAGCCATGGTTGTCGCGGCGACGGCTCTGCTGATGTCGGCCGGCTGCGCCCCGCCGGGCGCCGTTCCGCCCATGCCGGTGGACAAGATTGACGCAATGACGCTCGTCGCCCTGACGCTTCCGCTCCGCGTGGCCGAACAGAAGGAGCCTGCCGGCGTGCAGATGCAAATCTTCTTTTATACGACCAATCCGGCCGGCCAGCCGGAGTCGGCTACCATATCGGGAAATCTGGAGATGATAATGTTCGAGGATGCGATATCGCCCGAAGACATGTCCGCGACCAGGCCTTTTCGGACGTGGACCTTCACGCCCCAGCAACTTTCAGGGCTGCTTAGAAAAAGCATGGGACTCTGGTGCTACCACCTGCCGCTCGAATGGGGCAGCAATCTGCCGGCATCAAATGTCGTAACCGTGATCGCCCGTTACGTCCCTCAGGGCAGGCCGCCCATGTATTCCAGTCCGGCCACCATCGTCCCGTAGCCGAACTTGACCGGGTTCTCACAGTAATGCGATAGCGTCAGGCCGGCAATTATGTGCCGTTCCGCCCGGTGTTTTGACCGTCTTGATCCCCCTGGCCGGTCCGGCCGGATTCCGCCGCGGCGGAAGCTGATTTCTTTCCCGCGGCCAGATCGTAATATTTTATCATCAGCCTTTCGGCCTTGCTGCCGACAAGGGCCAGAACCGCCGTGTATATCGCCCAGGCGATGAACGCCATGCAGAATCCCAGCACCAGCCCGGCCGTCAGCGTCAGGTAATTATCCAGGCCGAACTTCCTGAAAATCGTCAGGGCGTAATACATGACCACAATGACCGCCGCCCCCACAATCAGCGGAACGACGGCGATTATCCTGCCCCTGGTGAGTCTCTTCCGGACCGATTCGATGAAAATAGCGTCCTTGTCCGGTTCCGGCGCCGACGCGGGCGGTGCGGACGGCGCGGATTCGCCGGCTGAAGCGGTGCGGTTTTTGTCGGTTTTTGCATCCGGATTATTTTCCATAGCCGTCTCCTTTCGCTAGACAAGCGTCATGTTGTTCCTGTGAATAACCTCGTCGGCCGGCTTGTCGCCCAGAACCTTTGCGATCTGTGCGGTCTTGAGGCCTTTGATCCGGTCCAGTTGGGCCGCCGAATAATTGACGATGCCCTTGGCGATGTCCCTTCCGGCCCCGTCGCGGATGGCGACGGTGGCGCCTTTCCTGAACTGCCCCGCCACGGCCAGCACGCCCGAAGGCAGCAGGCTCTTGCCGTTCTGGACGATGGCCCGGACGGCGCCGTCGTCGATGACGATGCTTCCGGCGGTGCGGGCCGCCTGGCCGATCCACCGCAGGCGGCTGGACATCTTGCGCCTGGCCGGCAGGAAAACCGTGCCGACCCGCTCGCCGGCCAGCAGCCTGGGCAGCACGTCGGGCTCGCGGGCGTTGGCGATCACCGCGATCTCGCCGGCGGCGGTTACCAGCCCCGCGGCGGCCATCTTGCTCTTCATGCCGCCAGAGCCCAGCCTGCTGCGATGCTCTCCCGCAACCGACAGAGCGCCTTCGTCCACCCGCTCGATCACGTCGAGCACCTTGCCGTCGTGGAGCACGCCGTCGACCACGCTCAGGAGCACAAGTACGTCGGCCCGCAGCATGTTGGCCAGGTGGGCAGAAATTATATCGTTGTCGCCGTAGCGGATTTCCTCGACTGCGACAGCGTCGTTTTCGTTGATGATCGGAACGACCCGCAGTTTCGCCAGCGCCGACAGCGTGTTGCGGATGTTCAGGTATCTCTTGCGATTCTCGAAGTCTTCGCGGGTCAGCAGCACCTGGGCGACCTTCAGGCCGTGGCTTGCGAAGGCGTCGTGGAATTGCCGCATGAGCTGCCCTTGGCCCACGGCGGCGGTGGCCTGAAGCATGGCGATCTCCCCGGGCCGGTCCGGCAGGTCGAGTTCCGCCATGCCAGCTCCGATCGCCCCGCTGGCCACCAGCGTAACGGCCGTGCCGCCGGCCATCACCCGGGCGATCTGCCCGGCCAGTTGGCCCACCATTGCCGGGTCCAGCCGGCCCGTCCGGCCGGTCAGCGCGTTGGTTCCCACCTTGACCACGATCTTGCGGGCCCTGGCGAGAATCTGCTGTCTTACGGCTTTGTCCGGCATGGTCGTATCTCGATCAAGAATCGGTTTATGGCCGGCTTTCGCGGATGACGTCCGTGGCGATGCAGCCTGGCGCGACGGCCGGCACACGCCCCAGGATGCGGCATATCTCGGCGACGCTGCGTTTGGTTGCGCCCTGGCTGGCGATCACGAAATCGCGGGCGGCCTTGCCCGCCGCCGCAGCCGATGCGGGGGCCGTCAGCCAACCGTCCAGGACTTTCAGCAATTCATCCGCGCCGCCGACCCTGGCGCAGCCGTGCGCAGCCAGTGCGCCGGCCTGCGGAAAATTGAAAGTGTGCGGCCCGAAGGCCGTCGGCCTGCCCAACGCGGCCGACTCGATCATGTCCGACCCGCCCATCGGCACGAGCGACCTGCCGACAAAAACGCCGCACGCCAGGCCGTAGAATTTTCGCAGTTCGCCCATCGTGTCGCCCAATATCACCGCTCTGCCCGTCCCGGCGGTTCCGCCCGTATCCGGCTCACTTGCCGGATTCTGTCCATCGGGACATTTTGAACGCCGGACCAGGCCCATGCCGGTCTGCGCTATCAGGTCGGCGACCTCGTCAAACCGTTCGGGTTTTCGCGGCACGATCGCCAGCCGAACACGCGGATGTTTTGCCGCCAGCTTCCGGTACGCATCCAGCACGATCTGCTCTTCACCCGGCCCGGTCCCGCCGGCGACGATCAGCCGCTCGTCCGCGCCCAGACCGACGGCGGCGGCCAGCAAGTCCTGGCCGTCGATCCGGTCGGCGACGATCGCCGTATCGTATTTGAGCATGCCGGTTACCGCGATTTTCTCCGGCCGCACGCCCAGCGAGCGGAACAGCCCGGCGTACGATTCATCCTGGGCGCATATCATCGACAGGCGATTGAACATCTCGCCCGCAAGCCTGCCCATCCGTTTGTATCGGGGGTAGCCCTTGTCCGCCCCGATCCTGGCGTTCACGACCGCCACCGGTATCTGCCGGGCATTGCACTGGGCCAGAAAATTCGGCCAGACCTCCCCTTCCATCAGCAGCACCAGCGACGGATGAATGCGGTCCAGCGCGCGATGCACGGCGAAACTGAAATCCAGCGGCCAGCGGAAGATAATATGGTCGAAGGCGAAGAGTTTCTTTGCCGCGGTCATGCCCGTGTCCGTTGTCGTGGAAACAACGACGCGGTAGTCCGGAAGCTGGCTGTGGATTTCCCCGACCAGCGTTCGCGCCGCGTTCACCTCGCCCAGGCTGACGGCGTGAATCCAGATCGTCGGCTGGCGGCCGTAGTTCACGGGAACGCCGCCGAGCCGCTGACCAAGATCGGTTTTGTACCGCCCATGGCGGATCATGCGATACAGCCAGAACGGGCTGCCCGCCGCAAGGGCGATTGCATATAGTGAATCCAGCAGAAGACCTTTCATGCCGGCTAAAGTATCATCGGCCAAAGGTCAATGTCAATGATTCTGCCCGCCGCATCCTGGACTCCGAACTTATTCTAACGGGCAGGTTTGGTAGATGCGCCAGCGGTGGCTGGTTGAGTATTTGCGGAAGATGGGCTCTTTACCTGTGTAATGACAAATTCCAGGATGGTTGTGGCATCCTCGTAATTTGTGCTGTGCCCGCCTGCCTCGCGATTGACCAACAGTACCTTCCGGTTCTGCTTCTTGAGGTTGTCCGCCAGACGGACTACGCTTTCAGGCGGAACGGTGGTGTCCTTGCCTCCGACGGCAAAACCCACGGGCATCGTCAGCTTGTCGGGCCAGAATTCAGCGCTGCGGGCCTTGTATTCGTCGGGAACCTGGGCCTTCGTTCCGCCGAAAGAGGCGCTGATGGCGTCCTGGAATTTGTCATAATCCACAAGGTTGGCCGTTCCGTTCATGGATACGACGCCGTTCACAAGTGCCACCTGACGCACGGCGAAAGTCAGGCATCCGGTTCCTCCCATGGACGCACCGCTGATAACAACCTTGTCTATCCGATATTGTTTTTTCAGTTCCTGGATGATCTGAACCATGTCCGCCTCCGCCTTGGGTCCCATCCAGGAAGTTTTGGCCCGGTAGTCCGGCGAGACCAGTATCATGCCGTGTCTGACCGCCGCATCGCGAACGGCCTTGCACTCCGCGCGTCCGTCTCTGACAAACTGCCATCGGTCCGAGCCGTGGCCGTGCAGCGCAATAAGCATGTCGTGGGGCTGACCGGCTTTGAATCCGTCCGGCAGTACCAGTACGTATTTCTGTTCGGTCTTGTCCGATGACGAGACGAACGTAACGTCCTTTATATTCGATTCCTTTATGCCCCGTCCTTCATCGCCCGCCATGACAAAAACATTCAGCAGCATCGTGCCGGCAACGAGTGCCGCAATTTTCACAAGAGGACCGGCAGGTTGTGTCGGTCTTATCGCCGATGAAGGCGCATTTTTATCATCTTCGTCTGCCGGATTTGACGGAGGTTTCACTGTCGTCATCCTTTTTGTATTTATACGTATATGATGATTTGGCGCAGAAGTTTCCGGAATGCCGAAAAATGCTGATTACATAACAGTTCCTGCAAGTCAATATTGCCGGTCAATTTGGTGAATCAATTCGGCTTCGGCGCGGTCTGTGCCGCCGGAGGAGTCGCGGGTTTGTCCATCGCCGCGAACAGGACGATATTCCTGGCAATGTTGAATGCGGACGGTGTGTCGTATCCGTCGAGGCCCCAACTGCTATATCCGACCATTCCGGCGGTCAGGTCCTCGGCACTGAGTATGACCTTTGGCCTGTCGCCGTCCTGCACGCTCATCAGCCGCGGCTCGGTCATTCCGCCGATGCGGGTCTTCGTCGTCTTGCGGTATTTGACCTTGTCGATCGTCATGTCCTTGAGCTGGTAGATCGGACTGGACATGGGCATCGGCAGCAGGGCGTCGGGGCCGTACAGTTC
>JACRIL010000232.1 GCA_016235825.1 Planctomycetota bacterium | reverse complement strand
GGCCACGAGGCCCATTGCCACCACGATCTTGACGTGGATTGCGTCCGTCATCCCGGTCATTGGTTCGGTCGTCGCCTGGCTGGTGAAGCACGAACAGGTCCAGCAGGCACAGGCGCAGACGCAGGAGATCATCAACGGCGGCGAGATTTTCAAGGAGAAGCTTTCTGACGAGCCGATTCCAGCAACCGTCCCTGCCGACATGATATCCAAGGCCAGGGTGCTGGAGTTGTTTACCGCGTCCCAGAAAGAGGCGCAGGCTCCGTCCACGCAGGCGGCCGTAAAAACGGCAATCGCATAGCAGGCGCAAAAAATCGGCCCGTGGAGGGAGACGGGCCGAACACATGTCCCGCCCGGAAAAGGAGAGTTAACCGTGCGAGGACTTTTCAAGATTACTTCTTGGCTTCGTCCGAGTCAAGTGGCGCAGTTGCAGTTGAAAGGCGTGGTAAAAAATGGCGACGGGCACGGGAGCAATAAGGGCCGGGAAGGCGTTCGTCGAGCTTTTTGCCGACGACAGCAAGCTCGTCGCCGCACTTCGACGCGCCTCGGCGAAGCTCAAGGCCTGGGGAACGGCCGTCCGCGAGGTCGGCACGAAGCTGGCAAAACTCGGCGCGATGGTCGTAGCGCCGCTGGCGCTGTCGGCAAAGTCGTTCGCTGCCGTCGGCGACCAGATGATCTTTATCAGCGAGCGGACCGGGATATCCGTGGAGGCCCTGTCGCAGTTATCTTTTGCGGCCGGCCAGTGCGGAGTGGAGATGGACGCGCTGGAGATCGGCGTCCGAAAGATGCAAAAGACCATCTTCCAGGCTGCGTCAGGTTCCGCGTCGGCCCAGGAATCGCTCGCCCTGCTGGGCCTTACCATAAAAGACCTGGACAAACTTTCGCCCGATGAACAGTTCAAAAAGATAGCGGACCGTATATCGAAGATCGCCGATCCGACCATCCGGGCGGCCATGGCGATGGAAATCTTCGGTAAGAGCGGCACGTCGCTGCTGCCCATGATGGCGGCCGGCGCTGATGGGATAGATGCCCTGTGCAGGCAAGCCGCAGCGCTGGGCCTGACAATATCCACGGAGGATGCCCAGGCCGCCCATTCCTTCAGCCGCGCCCTTGACATCTTGTGGAAAGTGCTCAAACAGGGTGTGTTCGTCGTCGGCTCGGCACTGGCGCCCTCCCTGAAAGATTTTTCTAAATGGGTTACAGGCGTAGTGGTAAATGTGACACAATGGCTGCGCCAGAATAAGGAGCTTGTCCTCACCATCTTCAAGGTCGCTGTCGCTGTTACTGCAGGCGGCGCGGCGCTGGTGTTGCTGGGCTACGCCATATCTGGGCTGGGGGCGATTTTCGGTGTGTTGGCGACGATCCTTACCGGTGTCGGAGCCGTGCTGGGCATATTGGGCGCAATCCTGGTCTGGATGCTCACGCCCATTGGCATGGTGATTACCGCCATGGCTGCACTCGGCGGATACCTTATATATACGTCTGGTGCCGGAGGCAAAGCGCTGGACTGGTTGGGCGAGCGGTTTTCGGAATTGAAGGACGACGCTTTGCAGGCATATCAGGGGATCGCCGATGCACTGGCTGCTGGCGACATCGGCCTTGCCGCCAAAATCCTGTGGCTGACGCTCAAGATGGAGTGGCAAAAGGGCGTTAACTGGATCAGCGGCATCTGGAACGAAGCCCTGCTGTGGCTTGAGAAGCGAGCGACGGAGGCGTTTTATGGCCTCGTCATGGGTCTGGAGGTTATATGGCACGGGCTTGAAGTCACCTGGATCGAGACCACGGCTTTCCTCTCCCAGGTATGGACGGGATTCTGCACCGCGATCCAGATCGGCTGGAACTGGTGCGCCAAGTCGCTTGAGGAAACCTGGAACTGGCTCAAAGGCGTTTTTGACAAGAATTTTGACGCCTCGGCTGCCAACGCTGTCATAGAAAAGAATTACCAGGCCGGTAAGGACAAGATCTGGAACGAGGCGAAGAAGCAGATCGCGGACCGCGAGGAACAGCGCCAGGCCGAACGTGATAAAGAAACCCAAACCCACGAGGGAACAATGAAAGAACTCCTTCGCCAGGGCGAGGAGAAGAAAAGCCAGCTCGACAAGGAATTTTCAGGGAAGTCATCTGAGAATCAGAGGCAACTCGATCAGGCCAAAAAGGAATGGCAGGACGCCATCAAGGAGGCCGGGGCCAAACGAAAGGCCAAAGAGGCCGGCGGACCGGGTAAGCTCGAAGGCCCTGAAGATGTTATCGACAAGGCGAGAAAACAGCTTGGTGGCCTGGGCGATCTGATGGAGATGGCCAGCAAGAAAACCATCGGCGTTCGCGGCACATTCAATGCTATGGAGGCCCGGGGCATGGGCGCTGGAGGAGCTACGGACCGCATCGCAAATGCCACTGAGCGGACCGCCGTTAACACCAAGAAACTCCTGGACAAGGCCTCGGACGGCCTCACGTTCGAGTGATTTTCAGAGACAAGAATGACGATCACGATAGAGGAAAAAAACAAGAGCCGCGGCGGCCAGACCGGCGACAGCGCCAGTAAAAAACTCGAATACATCGTGCGTGGAAGCAGCGACGACGAGACCGTCGAGGCCTTTGCACTGGAGAACATTCCGGCCACCTACAGGGGGCTGGTGTTCCAGAACATAGACGTTGACCCTGAATGGGTGGACGAGGATAACGACGACGGGATCTGGAACATAACGGCCAATTATGGCGTGAAGCCGCCAACGGAAGTCGGCGAAAGCACTTTCAGCTTCGACACCACGGGCGGCACGCAACATATAACTCAATCCCTCCAGACTATCGCCAGATATGCCCCGCCTGGGAAAACTGCCCCCGACTTCAAGGGCGCTATCGGCGTGACGCACGACGGTGTCGAGGGCGTGGATATCCCGCTGCCGGTATTTAACTTTTCGATACGCAGGCGGATACCTGTTGCGCAATGGTCTGCCGCATACGCCGGGATTCTCTATTCGCTGACGAGGACTGTAAACGATGCGCCATTCTCCGTAACCATCCATGGCGACACATATACCTTTGACGCTGGAGAATGCCTCTTCCTGGGCGCAACCGGGGATGAATCTAGCGCCACGGAGTTCGTGGAAGTTACCTATAAATTCGCGGCAAGCCCGAACAAGACCGGCATCACGATAGGCGACATCACCGGCATTGTCAAAAAGGGCTGGCATTATCTGTGGGTCCGATACGAGGACTCGGAGGACACCAATGCGAAAACCATCGTCAAAAAGCCCGTGGCCGCCTACGTCGAAAAAGTGATCGAAGAGGCCAACCTCGGCCAACTGGGGAGCATCTGACCATGGCCGATCCGCTTGCCAAAGTCACGTCAGGTCAATCCCTGAAAATCCCCGCGGCGGCATATAACGCATTTGTGGACGCCGCGGTGGCGGTTCGCAACAGCGCCAACGATCAGGGGCAGACCTCGCGTCAGGCAGCCCGGCAGAGCGGCGTGATCCTGGTCCGCAACGACAGCGGCTCCGACCGCAGCAGGTTCGACATTCTCGGCATATCAGGGCCGTTGTTTACACCGACCGACGATGTGGAATCTTTCAAAAACAACCAGCCGACTCTCCAAGGCACAGTTCCGATCCCTGAAAACCACAAGGGAAAGTTTGTCATATTGCTGGAACCAATCGCCTCCGATCAGATCGGGCGGGCGATTATCGACGGCCTGGCCATAGTAAAGATTAACGTGACCGATGCGACGCATCTGTTCGCCGAGATTAATAATGGCGACCCTTCCATGCTCAAAAGTTTTCTGAGTGGATCGGCACGCATTGTCTGGAAGGAGTCAGGTACGGGTCAAAAGTGGGCCCTCGTTCGTTTAGGCGATCCGCCGCCCGAGATGATACCGGATGACGACGACTTTCAGGTAAAGGTCTGGATTGATAAAAAACCGCAGTTCCAGAAACCGCAGGAGTGCGAGGACACAAACGTAGCAAAGACGGACGCTGCAAATGATTTTTCGCAGCCACAGACTGTGACCAACGCGGCAACCTCGCAGAACGTGGTACTCGGCGGGTCCGGCGCTGCCAGCCAATCGCATACCGCCAGCAGCAGCCAGTCACATTCAATATTCAATACCGGCGGCAACCAGGTCGCGGGAATAAACGGCAGCGGCCAATATGTCTTTACCGGCACGGGCAGCGGCCAATCGGCCCTTGGTTTTGCCGGTGGCAATGCTGAATCCAACCGCGCCGCTACGCGGACAGACCTCGAACTCGGCTCCGCCGCGATGCTCGGCGTGGCGACGACTATAGGCAATCCGGGCGATGACAATCATCTTGCGACCGAAAAGGCCGTGCGGACGGCGCTGACCGGAGCCGGCGGATCGATCACTGTCAAGGAGGCCGATGGTTCGCCCTCCGTCAGTCCGGCAACCGTTCTTCAACTCGATCAGGACGCGGGGCTGTCCGTGGAAGACCAGGGCTCGCAAACCGCCCTGGTCTCGCTCGGCAAGCGCAGGCCGATCCAGATGAGCACGCCGAACTGGCCCTATTACTACCAGCATCGCAATCTGGCCGCCTGGACCATCGGCGGCGGCAATAACGGTATAAAGCTCAAGACGAATCTTGCCATATCGGGTCTGCATAAAGTTTGCATTCACGTTCACGGTTACGCCAACTATGGGGCCGACACCGTCGAACTGATTTGTCTGCCCTGCTGGTCGAACGGGTCGTCTTTTGACTCTGCGGTTGTTACCAGCAAGGGCAGCTACCAGCCGAACGTGGTTTTCGCATTTGAAAACAGCAAGTTGGTTATCTGGTTTGAGATCCCGACCGGCGGCTATGGATGGTTTGTGGACGCCGACGGCATCCCGACGCCGGCTGAGGCCCAAGGATGGGATTTCGCCGACGAAGCGGTTACGGGCACGCCGATGATCGGGGCCTATACCAATGAATTGTTGGTCGTCAAACGCATGCTTCCGTCGGTAATCGGAGATTACGTCGAGATCGGCAGCTTCAATAATATTGCCTGGGATCACAGTCTGCAGATCAACATCACGACTTTTCAGGGATACGGTGCCACTAAACTTTACTACCTTCAATCCTGCTGGAATATCGACGCAGGCAACTGGAGGCGGGTCCAGCCCGCGATGGAATGCGTGAGCAGCCAGGTTGGTTTTGACCTTGAGTGCAAGCAGGACGGAAGCAGTTCCGGTCAGCCTCTTTACCTTCGCATCGTCCGCACGGCAGGGACCGATCTGACCCGAGTGATGATCCGCATCTATAACGCTGGTAATCAGGAGGCGGTTGTGTGGACTCAGGGGACCGGCACGGCTCAAGCAAGCAGTGATTACGTCCAGTACTGGAAATTGCCCTACGGCACATAAAAACGAGAAAACTCCATGAGCGGCATATTAAAATCCCGCAACGGATTTTTGATCAAGACGGCGGGCCAAATCCTCGCCAGGTGCCCGAATCCCTGCAGCGATTGGAAATACCCGCCAGTCAATAATCCGGTTGCGGTCGTGAGCGTTTCTCCGATTGATCCCGACTGGGCATTTTGGTGCAACAAAATTTTTGTCGGCCCTTCCAGGGCTTTCTACTACTCCCCGGCTGCATACTGCAAGTCGTGCTTCTGGGCGTGGGATGTGGGCGAGATAAGCTATTACTCCAACATGCTCTTTATTCAATATTTTGAGGGAGATAACAACCAAGGTCCGTGCTGGATGGCGATGATGACTTACCAAAACGGTCCACAATGGTCCGGCTTTGGGCAATGGAGAGACCCACCTAAATCAAATTACGAGCTTGGTTGTGCCAAGTATCAGGGCGAACTTTGCGGACGCAACCGCCTGGGCATGCTTACGCTGCCCTCTGGCGCAATGAAAATAAGCAATGGCAAGCTTTCAGGGTCTTTCACCCTTCCCAATATTGATAACTACTGCTGTGCCCGAAGCGGTTCAGTGGCAACCATAACGATAAGCCAGACATGACATTTTTCGAGACAATCCATTGCACAAGCCGTCTACACTGCCGGACCTGCCGGGATCGCGAGGGCGGGCAAGCATGGCGGCAGGCGATTCTTAGGGTGTTTCCGCCGCCCGATCTTATGGCTATGGAGAAAAATTTCGAATGTCCCGCCGGCCTGCCGTGGCTGACGCCGGAGACTGCCGGTGAGTTTGCGGACGTGATCAAAAAGATTTCCACCACCAAGGCCCCGCCGTCTCTTGCCCAGCAGCGGATCGAGGCACATTGCATAAATTGCGAGCATTTTAGGGATCGGCGATGCCTGCTTTACCGCGCCGGCCACTGCTCGCCGTGTGAATTTGCGGCATATCTGAATCAGTTGGGGGCGATCTGCCCGGCCAGGCAGGTCGTATTTGCATGACATCTCAGCGTCTGCTTCACACTCTCGCTCTTGCCCCGTCGGCGTAGGACAGAATTATGTGGACCACGCCGTTATGTGGAGCGGCGGCGCACGAGACCTGGGAACGCGCAGTGATCGCAACAGTATGGTCCGCATAATCACAGGCCATCCAGGAACCGCAGGAGCGAGTCGGAGGGCCGATAGCACACCCGGCGGCTGTGCGGCTGCTGGAGTTTGCCCAACGCTTGCTCTTTCATCTTCAGGTCGGCTTCCACATACTCGTGGGTCGTGGTGGGACTCGCATGGCCCAGCCAGAGGGCGATCATGTTCACGTCCACCCCGGCTTGGAGCAGATGCATCGCCGTTGTGTGTCTAAAGGTGTGTGGAGAGATTCGGCGTCCCTGCAGCGCCGGCATTTTTCGGGCGGCGGAAGCACTGGCACGGACCAAACGCTTGGCTATTCCCGAGCGGGTCATGAACGTACCAGCGGCGCTGGGCAGCAAGGGCGCGTCCGGCGAAGCTGGGATGCACTTCAGCCATCCACGAAGTTGTCGGGCCGTGCTCGGCCAAAGTGGCACACACCGTTGCTTGCGCCCTTTGCCGTGGAGCTGCAGGCTGCTGGATGCCGCCAACGTGAGATCCGCCACCTTGAGCCCGGCGACTTCCGAGACACGGGCACCGGTGTTGTAGAGCAATGCCAACAGAACACGGTCGCGTTGTCCGCTGAAGGTATTTGGATCGGGTGCATCCAAGATAGTTTGGACTTCCTGGGCTGATAGAAAGCCTACGAGCGGACGGTCGAAGCGCTTGCAGGGGATTGCGAGTATCCGCTGGACCATTGGCAGGCAGGTTGGTTCCCGCGCAACCGCGTAATTAAAGAAGCATCGGATCGCAGCCAGTCGAGCGTTACGGCTGCGAATAGCGTTGTGACGGTCGTGCTCCAGATGATCCAAGAACGCCAGGATGCATTGTACGTCCAGATCGGCCATCTGAACGTCGGCGGGCGACTTTTTCCGGCGGACCTGCAGGAACGCCAGCAGCAAGCGGAAGGTGTCACGATAGGCCGCGACCGTTTGGGGGCTCAGGTTCCGTTGGTTCATCAGGTATTGGCAGAAGAAGTCCTGCAAGAGGCCCGAGAAGGAGAGCGGTGTGGATGATCGTGTCATGGCATCCCTCCTCGGCAGCCAGCGACCGACTGCTCAAATCGCTGGCCAGCCACGGCGAGGAGTTCGGGAATGCCTGTCAGGTACCAGTAGGTGTCGGTGACTTTTCGATGCCCCAGGTAATTCGACAAGTTCAGGATGGCGTTGTCGATTGTCCGGCCTTGGCGATACCATCGCAGCAGATTCCGGCAAGCGAAGGTGTGGCGCAGATCGTGGAGGCGCGGGTCCCGTTGCGCGGGCCCCGTTACCCACCCCTGCCGTTGACGGATTTTTCTGAAGGTCTTGCCCACAGTTTTGTATGCTAGGGCTTGGCCTTGCTCGGATAAGAAGAAGGCATCGGCATCGGCCAATGGGTGGTAATGATCGCGGAAGTTCGCGTAGCGTTGCAGAGCCGAGGCGGCCGTGGGATGCAGCGGGAGCGTGCGGCTGGGGAAGAACTTGCTGGGACCGATGCGCAAGAGTCCCTGTGCGAAGTCAACATCCTTACGACGCAAATTCAATGCCTCGGATATCCGTAGGCCGCTGCAGGCCAGGAGTCCCAGGAGGGCGCGATAGGTCATCGGCCGCAGACCACCGTGGGGAGCCAATTCTCCAGCGCAGGCAAGCAATTGCTGTATCTGGTGGGTGGTGTAGATGTAGGGAGTTCTCCGGCAATGAGCCTGCCCGAGTAATCGCTTCGGCGGAATTTGGGTTCGTGGGTCCAGCAGCGCCAGATGCCTGGCGAAGCAGCGCACCACTTCCATGCGCCGCGCCCAATGCAAGGGCGTGGCCTTCTGAGTCAACCGCACCCAGCGCAGCGCCAGATCGATGGTTAGCGGGCCTCGATGGCCGATACGATCGGCCCAGGCAGCAAATTTCAGGAGTAGCCCACCTTCCGCGCGGATTTGATAGCCCAGATGGCGGCGGAGTGTTACATATTGCTTGGCCAGCCTGGTCATCGTCGTTGAGTGCCTCATAGCCGTACCCCCTTCGGCCAAGGAAGGGCCGCCATCGCGAGTTGGTGCAGGTTGGCCCTGGCATACACGACCGTAGAATCTAGCGAGCGGTGGCCGAGAAGATCGGCAATCTGTTTGAGGGGCACGCCCAGCTGGTGCATGCGGCACGCTGCGGCATGCCGCAGTACGTGCGTTCCTGCGAAGCTCCGGCTCAGGCCGCAGGCGGCGTAAGCCTGCCGGATCGCGCCCTGGATCAGATCTTTGCCCACCGGCTCTCCCAGGGGAGCGCGAAGTCGCAGGAACAAATGCCGATGTGTGCTGGCAGGCCGGTCGTGTCGCAGGTACGCAGCCAAAGCAGCACCCACCCGGCGGGGAAGCGGCAAAACCCTAGCCCGGCGGTTTTTGGAACGAGCGATGTGGACTGAGGCCTTACGCCAATCCAAATCCTCTAATCGCAAGGCTACAACTTCGCTCACCCGCAGCCCCAAATCGGCCAGGCACAAGGCCATGGCGTAACCGCGCCGACCGATAGCCGTGGCGCGGTCGAAGCTCCCTAAGATGTCCCGTACCTGTGCGTCAGTGAGCCTCTGGGAATTCTGGCCCCGCTTCCAGGCCGGAATCCGCGGAACCGCTTGGCCCAACCGGGTCTCGCAGAAGCCGTGCAGCTGTGCAAAGCGGAGTAGACTACGGATGGCCGAGGCGGCTATGGCCCCGGTCGCTGGGCTGCAACGCCGCGCATAAGCGGCCACGAACTTCATAATCAACGCAGGTGTAAGTCGCCCCCATCGCACCGGCCGCTGCCCAAAGGTGGACTGCAGCAACTCACGAGCGTAGCGGCGTCGGCACACCCTGGTCTGTTCCGACAGACCACAGGTCTTCTGCATGTATTGGTCGAACTCTTGGATGATCGACTGCACGGCGGGAGAGATCACAACGTGGCCCCCGATATGCCCGGTCTGGTGTCCCATGCAGCACAGTAGATGCCGCAGGGCGGCCCTAACGAGAATCCGGCAGCGTGGAGCCGCAACAACGCAATGGCAATGTGGCAAATGTCGGTGGAGGAATTGCCTCGCCACCGCCTCGTCGACCGCAGCCGGGGCGATGCGGTGCGTACCGACCCAGCGGCCGAAGTGCTCCGCAGCCCGGAGGTACTGCTTGATGCACTCGCGTTTATACCCTCGCTTCAGCAGGTAATCCGCCAACCGTTCCACCAGCGGACCGAGATAATTGGCCCTCACACGGCAACACGCTTGCGGAATGCAACATAGTTCTAACATGGGACCTTCCTTTCTGGCCATCAGGCCGAAGACAGATCCCATGATTATGTGTATCAGCAGCCAATGCGATCTCGTAAATATGGCGGCAGCGCCGTGAATCCATCAACCCCGCCCCGGCCTACTCCACATAACGGCGTGGTCCACATAATTCTGTTTATGGGGAGCTCCCCATAAACAGAAATGCGAGAGATTTTGAGACCTTGGGCAAAAGGCCGCATTCGGGTTGCTCCTAAACGAGCAGATTCGGTCGCAACGCATCATTGGCCTGCGACTGGCGTGTGTCCGGCAAGTCAGGTTGCTTTCGCGCGACAAAATCTTGTCGCCGCCTGTTTCGCGATTAGCAGCAGCCTGCGACTTTCCGGCGTCTTCCACGCAGAAGTTTTTGCCTTATTATTCCTGTGGGAAAGACAGATTCATTGACTCCATCATTAAAAACGTAGAAAATCGTCTTCGCCACAAAAATCCTTTAAGCGGCAAAATGACGATGGAGCGTGGAAATATGGCAATCCCGGATGCGAACGACCTGGCTGGCTGGAAAGCGGCAGACCTTCAACTGGCCCGCAAGTTTTCACACCAGATGGAAAACAACGTTTTCCGGTCCGCGAAAGTTTTAAAGCGATACTTCGGTGGCGAAGACGCCCGAGCCATAATGATCGCCAATGAACAACGAGCCGTATTCCAGGCATATACGACCTGGGCGGTCTTGGACTACCGCCAGAACAAAACGAGTAAAACTCTCGCCGAAATCATGCTGGAGAAGGGACTGCCCGAGCCGGAGGCAATGCTTCTTCGTGCCAGGATGGAATCCTATCCGAGCCTGTATCGCGTGGCCGGACACGATGCCAAGGCTGGGACTGCCGTTTTTGAAGACGTGCTGCTGGGCGGCGCAGTGACAATTTACGACAAGCTGTTCTCAGAGAACATCGACAACGGCGTCTTCATCGTCGCCCGGGTGTTTCCGGCCGGGAAATTCCATATCTTCGACCCGGCCGGGCCACCACTGGGGGCGATGATGGGCGATGAAGCTGCGGAATTCCTTCAAGATTGCGGTCTGGAGTTCACAAAAGAAGGCCTGCGGCGCGATCCACACCTGTTTGGCCTGCTCTGGAGCTGGGTCGACCAGTGGGAGAAAAACTGGAAGCCGCCCCGCCTGTGCAACACGGACGGCGATGATCTGCTGTGGCACACGGCATCCTTTTCAGTGGCAGATGTTCAGAAAGTTCACGGCGCATTGGCCGGGCGAAAAGACATCGAGTACGACGAAACGGAGGACGAGTATATTTGGGTTCGGGATGCCAAGGGCAGTTCGAGAGTTATTGGGGACACGCTGCATCTGGGCAGAATCGAACTTTTGGCCGACGAGTTGATCTTGAGCGTCAACTCGGCCAAGCGATTCACCGCAGGTCGCAAGTGGCTGGAAAAACTGCCGGGCGTCGTCTTTAACAATGTAACCACTCGCCGAATAGATGAATCTGAAAAAGATCGTCCCTTGGACGAGCGAATATCGAAGCCACAACCCGTCAAGATGACGCCGGAACTAATGGCATCCCTGCAGGAGATGTTTAACAAACAATATATGAAATGGCTCGATACGCCTCTGCCAGTGCTGAAAGGCAAGACTCCGCGCGAGGCCTGCCAGACGCCTGTGGGGCGACAACAAGTTGCGATACTCATACGCACGATGCCGGACTCCGCGGGAGACGTTCCGATTCCGGTTCCTCGCCAGGCCATGCTGCGTGAGTTGGGCTTGGACAAAGAAACTTCACCCGAGCCAACTGCCGGTCATCAAAAATCTCCCGCGTCCGAGTCAAAACCGACCGCTTCATCCCAAGGCAAGATCGGCCGCAATGATCCATGCCCGTGCGGCAGCGGGAAAAAGTACAAGAAATGCTGCGGGCAGTGAACGGTAACCCTCCGCAAAAATTATGCCGAAAGAACGTTCGTCTGAAATCTCGATCCAGCGGATCAATCTGACGTGCAAAACGTCGGACCTCGACGCCGTCGCCTCTGCGATGAAGCACGCCGGTGCTGAAATCGTCGGCAACTGCCCGCCTTTCCTGGCGCACATATATATAATGTATAGGGGGCGAAGCGTTCGCTTCTAAAAAATATCTGCAACTCCAGATTTAACGGGATGTTGAGCCTGAATGTCAGAGCACGCGGCTGGCTCGCTTAAAGTTATAGGTTGCCCAGCAATTAGACTCTCGGCTGGCAGGAAAAAATCTCTGTTGGCCCCTTGCCCACCTGAGGTGGCGGGTCTATAATAGGTTATTCACCCTAATCCGGCCTTTATGGAGAAAGGCCGGCGCTTAGCCGTATGAATGGAGGCCGTTCCTTATCGTGGAGTTCGCATCTGTTTTGAGAAAACGAGATTTCCGGGAACGATATGTTTAAAGAAAAGAGCAACGCAGACCATTCGAGGATTTTCAAGCAGGCGATAACTGCTGCGCTGATTTTGGCGGCGATGGGCGGAACCATTTATTCACAGTCGGCCGGGCCGAATAAGGGTTCCGGCAAACCAGCGGAACCGGCCAAGTCCACAGCCAAACCTGAGGATCAGATTGCGGCGGCGTGGGCGAAGTTCTATCAGGGCAGCCTACCGGAAGCTGAGAAGCTCCTCGAACCGCTGGTAAAATCTCCGACGGAGGCGATCCGAGTGGAGGCCACGTATCTGCTAGGCCGCTGCAAGCTCGCCGCAGGATTGGCCAGTGAAGATGCGACGGATGACGCTAGGGCTCTGGCGGAGGCGAAGAAAACGTGGAGTTCTATTTCGTCTACCCTTAATTCGTATATCAGGCGGCAGAAAATTGAACAGGCCCTCGAACTGTCCATGAAAGAATCGGGCCTTGCCCAGGCCCGGCAGATTCTTGAAGACCTGCTCAAGGAGGGCCACGCATCGACGCTTGTGCCAGAAGCCGCGATAGAGCTTGCCCGCTGCTGCATCGCCCAGTCAGATGAAGCCGGAGCAATCAAGGCCTTAGAATTCGCTATTGCTTTCGCCGCGAAACTGTCCCAGGGCGGTGAAATCAGCAAGGAAAGCGTTTCGCCGTTTATAGCCGCGGCGAAAGATCTTCGTGCAAATATGGACCCGGCAAAGGTCTTGTTCGATAAATCCGACAGGCTCAGGGTTCAGAAAAAGTATGCGGATGCGATCAAGGGATTTTCGCAAGTAGTTGAAAAATTTCCAACCTCTGAGTATTCACACCGCGCCGGTTACGCTATCGGCCTGACGTTGTTGGAATCCGGCCAGCAGGCGTCCGCCTGTGAACATTGGTCGAAGTTTATTTCTGCGGCAAGTTCCGGCCCGTGGCGAGGCCAGGCGTTCTTGCAGCTTCTGGACCTGAACCTTGCTGACCTAAATATAGAAGAAGCAGCGAAATATTCTACATTAGCCCAGTCAGCCATAAATTCGGCACTTGCAGATGAAAAATCGAAGCCATCATGGGTTCCCGTAGCGCTTCCGATAGCCCTGCGGGTGGGCATTATAGCGTATGCGAGGAAGGACACCGCTGGCGCTGCTGAGGCATTCGATCAGGCCAAGGCAATGTTGGGCAAGGGCGGCTCGAAGGAACAAATCGAGGATATCGACCGGCTAATCGGCTATTGCAAAAATGGGACCGACGTTATTCCGTCCGAGTGCAGGACGGGTTCAGCGGACCAGAAGGTTGCCACAGCCCTCGGCCTTGGCGTCATATTCAACCTCTGCCGGCAGTATGAACCTGCCGAAAAAATATTCACCCGCATAATTGGCGAACCGGCCAAATCCACATCCGGCAGTTCTGGAACGTCAGGCGGTTCTTCAGGAAATTCCGCCAGCACCGCCAAACTCGGCAATCCATCGACCGAGCAACTGGCCTTCGCCCGCTTCGGTCGTGCCGTCGCCCTCCAGGGCCGTAATAATAATGAAGCAAAAGCTGACCTCCAGGAATCTCTGAAGTTGGTCCCCGCCGGCAAGGGCTCCTGGCAGGATGAAACCCTCTACTGCCTTGCTACTCTTCTCCAAAATGAGGCGCAGGCAAAGCTTGACAGAGAAAATAAAAAAGACTCGGATGGCTCTTCGAAATCTGGTCAGCCTGCTAAGCCACCAAGTGCTGAAGATGTAAAAAAACTTATAGCCGAGGGTAAAGCACACGCCGAACAACGAAACAAGGCTCTTGCTGAAATAGCACCTCTGTGGCAGGACATTATTGACAAGCATCCCCAATCTCTCCGAATTGAGCCAGCATTATATTACTGCGGTCTTGCAATAGTTGCCAAGGCCGATGAAATGTCTGATTCTGCTGCTCAAACCAAGCTTTACGCTCAAGCCGTCGAGACGCTTGGAAAACTTACGGACAAATATTCAACCTCACCATATGCAGGCGATTCCTATGTTCATCAAATAGACATTTCGCTGGAACGGCTGTTCGACATGAAACTGGCCAAAGATTTGTCCGACCGATGTTCAGTTTGGGCGAAAGATTCGGATGATTCGCATAAAATATCAGCAAATCCCCAGACTTTGCAACCATGGGCCATCAGCCGAACCTTGCCAGACAATATGTTGAAGCAGGCCCGGAGTGATTGCTTCTTTCGTGTCACAATTGTAGCGTATTTTTCTGGTGATTATGATCGGGCAATGGAAATGCTCGATTCCGCAGGCCCAGTGCCTCCCCCCCAACAATTTACAGAAAATGTTGATACTGCCAGAGTCGGCTTATATTACCTCGGAGCGGCGATTCGATCCAAAAAACCTTTGACGAATAAGGTTGCCCTCGATGCTGCCAAGACCGACAAGGAAAAACTGGCCATTCAGTTGGGCGACTTATACCTCGAAACCATCCGGCCGAATCATGCCGAACAGATATTCCTCCGCCTGGCCGAAAACGATCCGGCATTGGAAAAAGTTTCCCCGGAAATCAAAGGGTATGCTATTCTACAGTTGGCTGGTGCTCTTGATCGACAAAGCGACAAAAGGCCTCAAGCTTTAGAATGGCTAAAAAAGTTACAATCGGATGAATACAAGGGAACATATTGGGGCGGCTATGGCCTGTTCCGACTGGCCGTGTTCACATACAATCAGACCCAGGATGCCAAAGGCTCCCTGCCTCTTTACGAGGAAATGCTTGCCAAATACCCGGACCATCCTAAAGCCGAACAAGCTTATGCCTATTATTGCTTTAATGTGGTCCAGGCCGGAGATTTGACAAAAGCGAAAAAAGTCGCAGAGGCATTTATTAATAAATATCCTCAGAGTGAATGGCTAAGTTCAATAAAAGAGCTTCTCAGTTCGGAAATCGAGAAAGGAGATGTGAAATGAAATTTTTACATATTATTATCGGATGGTTATTCTTGGCTGGATTATTTTCTTTCCGCCTATATGCGGTTGATCCAGTAGCTCCACTCAACGGTTCTAAGGAATTTGATGCCGATACGGGATCATATAACTTGAAAGTGGATACTGAAATTAATCAACCGAAGCCGAGAACGATCAAAGCTGATAAGTTTGAAATATTGGAAGGCCCGCTTGATATACAATACACAATTGATCCTTCGGTAGGGAGTGGCAAGGATAAACGTGTTGCTACAGTGCAAAAACCAAGTGGATCAGTGTTTTATCGCGTGTCAGGAACTTATGTTGAAACTGGATCGGGGACTGGAACTGGTAAAAACTTATGGACAGCTGACTATGATCGTGGTGGCAAACGAATGATAGCCTGGGTCAACACGGCATCGAGATATGATGATTTTGTTGGATTGGGCGGTGGTGCCGCTGTTACAGTCTTTCTGCCATTTCCGTATGATGACAAGAACTATACAATCAGGTTGAGCAATGGCCCTGGCCCCGGTAAAATCAAATTCTATACTTCGCCCGGATGGGCGGATTCCTTTGAATTCAGACCTGGTGCAGGTTTGGGCCGATGGCTTCCTACTGAAATTCTCATCAAGGGAGATACCGCTGGTATGCAAACGATCCATGTGGAAAATATCTCAGTTAGTCCTAGCGGTGATGTATTGACCCCTGTTGATGTAAACTGCCCCATTGTTGCAGTTGCCGTAAATTCCGTGGCCATAAAAAAAGCAAACGATTCTGCCCTTCCAGTCTACAGCGATGATAAGGGCGAGGATGTCGGACTAAATCCGGAGTGGGATGACCAAGGCAGGAACGAGGCCGCCGCCTTCGCACGGGCCGAGAACAAGAAAATCAAATTCAGAGTAACCTTTAGCGGTATGGCCGGCACAACCGTAAAGGTCAAGGCAGTCATCGGTGATACTGTCTACGTCAAGGATGATACTACAGTTGTTTTTCCTTCGGGCGATGGAATGAAGCGAAAAGAGGTGGACGTTGAAATCCAGCAGCCTATTGGAAACGCTGTAGACTTGAAGCAGTGGAACTTAAAATGGCAATACGAGGGCAGTGACGGCAAATGGATAGATACTACGCAAACACAACATCGTATTTATGTGACTTTTGCAAAACCCTCAGCAATGCCCATACAATTGATTCCTAACGGAGCTGATCAATTAAAAACTTTGGATTCTTTTTATTATAATGCGTGCAAGGGTGCAATTGGTAAAAACGATGTAGATAACGATGTTAAGGGTGCAATATGGACTTATTTTAAAAATTCCGCGTTGCATTCAAGCAATGTCATCATAACACGAGCAGATGGGCTAGAACTTGGATATTGGCGTGGCTTTACACCTCCGCAACATTGTCCATTTAGAACACTTGATCTCATAAGCGGAACTACCGGTGATTGTAGTGCATGGGGGCACTTTTATGCGGCTGTATTAGCTATACACGGTTTAACTTGTAAAGTAGTCCAGGAGCAAGCACGTCCATATTTAGACAAAAATGATCCTGCTCGTCCCAATGGATTTACAAGGTGGGATGACTTGTTATTCAAAAACTGGACGTTCAATGGACCGGGACTGGCAGCTAAATACGCTCCTTTTAGTTGGCTATTTAAAACTACATGTGGTGTAGGTGGTGACTACCTCCCTCAGGAAACTTTTCCGGTGTATGATTGTAATTATGCAGGAGGACTATTATCAGCTCATGGCAATTTAAATCCACCAGCTGAATGGGATTGGCACATGCTCATAAAAGATGATGATGGGCAGTATTATGATATATGCTATGGGGCAGGCCCATTTCCACGGGTTAATGGAGTTGGGGGATATGGCCCTGGCAGAATAGATGGTATTGGCCAACGGTATTTTGTATTTCATCCTAATGGCAGTAAAGATCTTTGCATTGCAGCACCATTTGCAAATGCACCTGCTGTAGACCAAACTCTTACAGAGGCTCTTGCATGGCCAAAATAAATACTATAATGAAAGGCGAGCATTACTTCCATAATCACAAGATGTATATATATGTATATGTTTTTATAAATACTGTTTTGGCAATCATAGCACTCAACAACAAGAGTGCAATTGCGCAAGAAATAACGACGGCATCTGGGATGGCAGCAACTTCACCAAAAACAGTCGCTAATATATCATCAGAAAAAGTTGCATTAAAACGTTTTGATGACTTATTGGAAAATGCAAAGAAGAATGGTTTTTCTCGATCTTTTCTGCAAGCCATCTCCGAGGTGAATGCTTTTGAAGATCCTTTTCGTTCTCTGGTTTTATCAGCGAATGTACTCCCAGAATCACTACTCATGTCTCAAGATCCTGACAAACGCGGAATGGCATCAGCAATCTTATTTCTAGGCGGAACCAGAGAAATTATATCAAAACATTTGGATATTCTGAAGGATCAGGCTCAAACAGTTATCAAAGCTTATGGCTGGGAATCTCTTTTGTTCAGAGATGAAGCCGAAGTCCGTCCATGGACTGTAAAGGAATTAGCGAATACTGCGCTTAGGGCCAGGGGTATTCAACCCAAAGACGGTGAAATAACCGCCGATAATATGAAAACGTATTTGGAATCAACAAAAGACACAGAAATCCCACATGAATGGATTATGCGATTAAGACGTTATCAGGCATGGAATGTGGATGTTGAAAAATTAAAGAAAGAAGTTCTGGAACTAAAAGTAAGGGATCGTGCAGTTATTCTTTTATCAATTGTTGGGGAATGCATCGATAAAAATTGGGATATTCCGTTTACCGTAACTGAAGGCGCAAGCATCCTTAAGGAGGGGCTTTCCATTCCTGCGTTAAAAACGATACTTGAAAGGGACATAATTGCAGATACACAACTTACAGCATACAAATATATGGACTGGCGATCTCAAGGATTGCGCAGAGCTTTGCTATACTTTTCAGCCGAAGTATTGACTAAAGCGGATGCAACATGGCTTTATGAAGCAGCGGATCATAAAGAATGGATTAGTGTCTTTTATGTCATTGTAGCCTCAAAACTCGATCCTGTAAAAGGCATAGACTGGCTGAAGAAGGCCATTGAAAATGACAAAAAACAGTCAAGCAGATGTAATTTGCTGGAAGCCTTATGGTCTATCGGTGGCGAAGATCAAAATATATATATTGTAGACCACTATTTTGCAGAATCAAAGCCAGAGTATAGCGCCGGAGGTCTTCAGGAGGATTTCATTTGGAAGTTGGGCAAGATGGAAAGAAAGAAAGCCAAGTTTTTGTTGAAAATTTTAGCACTGGATAATCGATTTGTCACCTTGGGCTGGTCAGCAACGCGTGCCTTTGCCCAGAATGCGGCCATTATCCTCGGCGAGGAAACCAATGAGGTCAAGAGGTATTTTAGCGTGGAACATCGTATGGGCGTTTACGATTTCGAACATCGGCCGGAATTGAGGGATAAGTACCCAGTTGACACTAAACACGTATTAATGCAGACGGAGGCTTTTCAGAATTATTTGCAAAACGAAATCCGAAAGCGGAGCCAGAAAGACGATGAGCATAAGTAGGGGGCATATCCAGGCAGTAACTATCACTACAACGAGACTTTAGCTCAAGAAAATTCATCCAGCCATCCGATGGTTCCTTACAGGACGCCTTGACAGCAAAGGAGCTACGGCATGGATGTCAAACAGATTCAGCAGTTGCGGCCGATGTTGAACACGTACTT
>JACRIL010000228.1 GCA_016235825.1 Planctomycetota bacterium | reverse complement strand
CGACCGGAAACAGCGTAAACACCGCAAATCCCAGCACATTGGGCAGGATGAACAGCAGTGCGCTGTATGCTTCCAGTCTGCGGCCTTTGCTCCAACGCATCGTCGGGGTTTCTCCTTCGCGATTATTTCAGCGGATTGCAGTAGGGGCAGGCGGTGTCGTAAGTCTGCTGAAGCCGGACCAGCGCCTCCCGTATGCCGTCCCGCCCCGTCGTGCCGGCCATGATTTTCTCCCTCTCATTTGCAATCTGGATGTCCAGGAGAGGACTGACCACCCTGCCGCAGGGCTGAGGCCTGGCAAATTGCAGAGAGTCGAACGCGACATCCATCCGGCAGTCCGGCGGGAATCCCCGGATGTATTGCCGCCACTGCCTGGCGACGGACATCCTGGCCGGCAGACCGCGGGCGTTGAGCAGGATATCTTTCTGCTCCTTGTCGGAGGTGAAAAATTTCAGCAGCAGCCACGCCTCGCGCGGATGCTTGGTCTGGTTGTTTATGACCGGGCCCCCGCCGATGACTATCGTGGCCCGGCTGCCGTGCCCGGGCAGCGGCGCCATGGCCCAGCGAAACGCCTGGAAGTCTTTCATCTGGTTGGTATGCCATGTCCCGGTGAGCAGCATCGCCGTGCTGCCGGACTCGAATGGATTGTGCGGCAGCGATTCCTGCATAGCAACGTTGGGCTGCACCTTGTCCACGAACGTAAGATCGGCGCAGAATTGCAGGGCCTCGACGTTGCGATCCAGATATTGGGGCTTGCCGATGACGAGCATGTCGTTTTTATCGAAACATTCACCGCCGTTCTGCCACATAAAGCACAGGAAGCTCAGCCATGCCCCGACGTTCCAGCACCCGAACCGCGCAACGGCGCCTTTGGCGTCGCGGGCGGTCAGGCGGCGCGCCTTTTCGCGGAAGTCTTCCCAGGTCCAGTTGTCGTCCGGATAGGGCACGCCGGCCGCGTCAAACTGGTCCCGATTGTAATACACCACCGTGCTGATGAAGGATGTCGGCAGCATGTACAGGAGCGGCTTTTCGCTCCACCGAGGCTTATAGCGGCAGCATTCCACGATCTGGGGAAAAAAATCATCCAGTTTCAAATCCTGGTCCGACGCGGCCATCCCGTCCAGCGGCAGCAGCAGCTTCCGTTCGGCCAGGGCCGGAAACATCGCCGTGTGCAGCATGAACACGTCCGGCCCGATTCCGCCGGCCAGCATCGTCGCCAGCTTGGTTTGATACGGCCCGGTTACATTGGTGATTTTGACCTTGACGCCGGGATTCTGCAGTTCAAATTCGTCCAATTTGGCCCGCAGCTCGCGGATCTCGTTCTCCTTGCCCCACACCATATAACTGAGAACGACCGGCCCCGATTCATGTTCTTTGGCATCCGCCGACAGAAGGATCCACAACAATATCGCCATCGCCAGAGCTGTCCCGGCAACGGCGGCCCAATAAAATCTCCGCCGCCGCGAAGGCAAACCGGACAGTTCAGTGCTCGGGCCGTTCATGCGGGTATCATAGCCTGTATATTTTCATCTGGCCATATATCGCCTGATGCAATCCGGAAAATGCATTAATCCGTGAGATTTCCCTGTCAGGCCCGCGGCCGGACCGTGCTTTTGCTGACGATCAACTGCGACGGTATGTATTCCCTGTGTCCCCGCAGTTTGACGACGAGCGCCGGATCGTCCGCCATCGCGATGGCCATTTCGACGGCCTTCCTGCCGATCTCCGGCAGCATGTGGCTGACAACCGTCATCGTCGGGCAGGCGACGGGCGCGAAGATATTGTCGAACCCGACCACCGACACGTCGCCCGGAATCTTCAGGCCGCACTCCAGTATCGCGCTGTAGGCGCCCAGGGCGTGCCGCTCGTCGGAACAGACCAGGCAGGTCGGCGCCTGGTCTTTCGGTACGCCGGCAAGATGCTTGAGCATGGCCTCTCTGCCGCCCTGAACCCACTCGCCAACCTCGTCGGGGGCGCCGGCAGGCAGCTTTGAAAAATAAACGCTGTCGCCCTTGAGGCCCAGCGATTTGACCGCGCTGCTGAAGACGGCCTCCCTGGAATCTCCCAGTATCTGGTCCGTGCCCGGGACAGGCCCGAACCACGTCAGCCTGCGGTGCCCCAGGTCCGCCAGATGCTGCACCGCCTGGGCGATGCCGGGTTTGGGATCCATGAGCACCGTGGGCAGGCTGGTCTTGCGCTCGTACAGCGTCGTCAGGACGACGGACAGATTGACGTTTTCCATCTGCCGGACCGACTCCTCCGAATACGCAAAATGCGGCACAATCAGGCAGTCTATCTGCCGGCATCTGGCGTACTCCAGCCCGGTCGCCAGCGAATCGCGATCTTTTTCAGGGCTGATGAGCAGCAGCGAATGGCCCAGCAGCCTGGCCTGGTTCTGGATGCCGCCCAGCATCTGGCCGAAAAACCAGATGTTCGATTCGATCGAACCGGCCATGGCAACGCCGACCGTCATCGACTTGCCCGTCTGGAGAGACCGGGCGTGGTAGTTGGGCCGGTAGCCCAGCCTGTCGGCCATCTGCTTTACCCGCTTGACGCTGCCTTCGGCAAAAAGGTCGCTGGTCGGCGGACCTTTGAGAATCTTGCAGACGGTCGCTATGCTCATGCCGGTCTTGACGGCGATGTCCTTGAGACGGACGGCCTTGGTGGCTCTCTTGCGGGTCAATGGAATCCCTTTCTTTTGTCCTTCAAACAATTGAAGGACATTGTGTCCGGCCGGATGCAATATGGCAAGGGTTCGCCGGCAATTTTTTGAAAATTTTGAAATACGTTCATGAATTCCCTGGCTCCCTCCGCTAATACAGCTCTTGCCGCGGCGTTGGCCGGGTGATATAGTCGCCGGCATGGAGCAGGATAACCGGCAGGCCGGCGGCGAGCATCAGCGGAATATCTGGGCGCCCTGGCGTATGGAATACATAGACGCCCTTTCCGGGCCCAAGGGCGATTGTTTCCTGTGCCGCTACCGCGACCAGGCCGATCAGGATGGGAAGAATTACGTTCTTTGGCGAGGCAAGGCTGTTTTCGCCGTGCTCAACCGCTATCCTTACACCGGCGGACACACGATGGTCGCGCCTTACGGCCACGTCGCCGGCCTGGGCGACCTGGACTCTCCGACGCTGGTCGAGATGATGCGGATGGTCCGCGACCTGCCGGCGATAATGACCAAGGCCCTGCGGGCAGAAGGGTTCAACATCGGCATCAACATCGGCCGCTGCGCCGGGGCGGGCCTGCCGGGGCATCTGCACATCCATGTCGTGCCGCGATGGGGCGGGGACACGAATTTCATGCCGGTCTTCGGAGACGTTCGGGTCATCCCGCAGACGCTGGATGAGCTTTACCGCCTGATGCTTGCGGCCGGAAAAGAACTGAATCTGCCGGCCGGGGCCTGAAACAGAAAGGCCCGGCAAAACGCCAATGTCCGACCAGTCTCAGGGCAAGCCCGAAAATCCGAACGCCTCGCCGCGAGAGCTGTTTGAGGCCCGCCAGAGCGACTGGCTGGCCGCATGTGCCGTCAAAGAATCGCAAAGCGGCGGCCGAAAGTATGACGAGCCTGAGCATCCGTACCGAACCTGCTTTCAGCGCGACCGCGACCGCGTCATACACTGCTCCGCATTCCGCCGGCTGGACTTCAAGACCCAGGTCTTCGTCCCTCACGAGCAGGACCACTATCGCACCCGCCTGACGCACACGCTGGAGGTCGCGCAGATCGGCAGGAGCTTGGCCCGCGCCCTGCGTGCCAACGAGGACCTTGTGGAGGCCGTCTCGCTTGCGCACGACCTTGGGCATCCTCCGTTCGGGCACGGCGGCGAGGCGGTGCTGGACGAACTGATGGCCGAGCATGGGCATTTCGAGCACAATCGCCAGTCGCTGCGGATCGTGGATTACCTTGAGCATCCGTATCCGCACTTTCGCGGGCTGAACCTCACGCGGGCGGTCCGGCTGTGCATCGCCCGGCACAGCACGCGATACGACGCGCCGGTCTGCGAGGATTTCGACCCCGCCGGCCAGGCCCCGCTGGAAGGCCAACTCGCCGACCTGGCCGATGAGATCGCATACACTTCTGCCGACCTGGAGGATTCACTGACTGCGGGCTTGCTGACGCTCGAGCGGCTCGACAGCCTGGAACTTTGGCGGCGGGCATGGCAGACGGCGCAGGCCGACGCGCCCGACGCCCGGCCGATTCACAAGCAGATTCGCGCATGCAAAGCCGTGCTGGCCATCCTCGCTGACGACCTGATCGAGACCACGCGGAGACAGTTGTCGATCTCCCGTCCGGCCGGCCCCGACGACGTCTGCCGGGCTGATCGCAAACTTGCCGCATTCAGCGACCCGACCGCCCGGCAACTCCGGCAGATGCAGGACTACCTGCTGCACAACGTCTACCTCGCCGGCGACAACGCGAAAAAAGACGCCGACTGCCGCAAGGTGATCGGCGGACTTTTCTCCGACTTCGCCGCCCGCCCGGATCTTCTGCCCGACCGCTACCGCCTGCGCAGCGAATCCGACGGCCTGCACAGGATCATCTGCGATTACATCGCCGGAATGACAGACCGCTTCTGCCTCCAACAGCACGAAAAATTCCGCGGCTCAAAAACCTGAAGACGCGGGTGCCACAGTTTGCTTGCAGACTGGCACCCGCGCGATGCGACAGGCGAATCCGGATTCCTCGCACCTTGCGGATTCCGTGTCGCCGCGATCAAGGCCCGTAGGGCCGGCATGATTGTAGCCCAGGGTGGAATGCAGCCCGCTGTTGCGGGCGAAATGGAACCCTGGGAACAGGTCGTAATCAAGGTATGATCAAATTTATACTCGCGCCACAGGCAGACGATCCCAAATTTCTGAGTGCCCCGGCCAATGATTTTAGTCGATTCATTCATCTGCTTTAGATAGACCGTGCGATGACAGGATTATCCGGTGCAACTTCTGGCTGCATTTCGCAATGTCGTAACAAGATGTCAAAACAGGCACGGGTATTGGTTTTCATCACCTGCAGGTAGATGCTCGACGAATGTCATTGGCTGGTGCGATCCAGGATTCCGGCATGGCAGCCGTGGCGCGGGCGAGAATTGGAAACTTTTTTAATGACGACTTTTCCCAGGGTTTCGCTCAGTCCGCATAGCGGACTTCGCTTCACCCTGGGCTGCAATCATGCCGGCCCTATGGGCCTCAAACATGGCGGCGATTGGTACGCAAGGTATCAATGTCATGCAAAATTAGGTGCGGTAATTACAGCGATTTCGGTCCAGCTTTATTTAAGGTTTTCCAGCCACGAGCGGAGATCGTGGATGGACGCGATGTTTCGGGTAAAGGGGCCTGGCGGGCAGGCCGAGAGAATTGGGCTGATGTCGTCCCAGTTGCGCCAGAGTTTTTCGACCGGCACGACGTAGGTTCCGTACATTCTGGCGGGTTTTGCCGCCGGCAGGGCCGGGCCGATCAGCAGCAGTTCGCATCCGCCGCCGTGCAGGTCCGCCATCGCCCAGCCGCTGCCCATGACCATCCAGAAGGTTTTCGCCGCCGCCAGAAGCCAGCCAAGATTGTCGCCGGCCGCCCGCAGTCTCAGAACAAGCAGCCCGCCGCGGTGCAGCCGGCCGGCGACCAGCCGGAGCGTCCGCTCGTTGTAGCATCGCCATGCCTGCGGATGCCCGGCTGAAAGCGGTGAAAAAATAATGCCGTCAAATCGCTCACGGTCGAGTTGCGATGCCAGAAAAAAATCGCCGCCTGCCGGCCGGGGCGAAAATTCCAGCCCGCCGCCGGCGGACGGGTCGGCCAGGCCGCGAAGGATATTCAACTCCTGCGGCAGCGATGCGGGCAGGTCGTCTGCCCTGCCCGTTATAACCCACCAGCGGCTCGGCAGGTCGGCGGACCGGACGGACGGGCTGCTTTCGGCGGCAGACGGAGGGACGAATTCCGCCAGCAGATCGTGCAGGGCGATATTGACGGCCTCGCCGCGGCCGACGGATTCCGCCGGCAGATAATCCTGCCGCTTCGGCAGAACGCCGGGGCGGACCGACTTGAAATCGGCGGTCAGCCACAGGCCGCGTGCGACTCCGCCGCTGCCGGCAGGTCCCAGGCCCGCCGAGGCCAGCAGGCAGATCGCCAGCGATACCACCAGCACCGCGCCCCAGGCTTGCCATGCGAGCCTGGCCTTTTTCTGACGCGCTCTGACGGCAAACAGGCCGGCAGCCGCTACCGCCGGCAGAATCGCCGCGGCGACCAGCCCCCACCAGCCGGCCAGCCAGCCGGAAAGCAGATACGCCGCGCATCCCGCCGCCAGACCCGCCGCCGCAAGTGCCGCATATCGTCCGGCCTGCCCGCCGGCCGCGTCGAACATGCGGCGCCGACGCGAAATAATGATGGATGCAAAATGCAGCAGCGCCGGCTGGACCGCGGCGGCGAGCAACAGGCAAAGCCACCTTGCCGCGCCGGTCGGCGCGGTCGCCCCCGCCAGCATGATCGCGGCCTGCATGCACCCCCCGGCCGACAGGCCGAGGATCGCGCCGAGTTCCGGTATAGCGCCCGGCGGGGCGCTTCGGCGGTCCTGTTTGGCGATGAACCACGTCAGGCCGGCAAGGCTCAACGCGGCCCATATCATCGAGCATGTCGGGCCAGAGCCGACGACATCGCCCGAGAGCCGCAACTGCGCCATCAGGCCGGCCGCAAGTGCGGCGATGCAGACGGCAATGGCCCAGCCGCCGCGGACGGGCGCCGGCGAATCCTCGCGCATGTATCGCCCGGCCCGCGAGGCGATGTTGCGGCGGACCATTATCGCGATAGCCACACCGGCCATCGGCAGGCAGATCGCAATCGAGATTGCGGCCATGTTCGTACCGGCCCACCACAGCGCGCCCAATGCGGCCAGGCCCGCCGCCGTCCCGGCCAGCCAGTCGCGGCAGAGCGCGGCGTAAACGTCCCTGCCGCCTCCGCATCGCATCATCAGCGCGGCGTGAAAGACGCCCGCCGCGCCCAGCCCCATCGGCAGCGAGCACAAAAAAACGAGAGCGAATTCGAGTGCGGTCCACGAGGCAATCGTCCAGAGCAGCGTCCGGCCCAGCCAATCCACAAGCATTCCCGCCAGGTGAATGCAGATCGTCGATAAAATTCCCAGCACGACGGCCAGCAGCATCGCCGCCGCCAGCAGCCGGAGCATGGACCGCACCTGGGCCAGACCCCATCGCCACTGACTTGCAGCCAGCAGCGCCGCCGCCTCGATTATTGCCTGCCGGAACACCCCGCCGGTTTTGCCGGCATGGACAGGGCCGATTCGTTCCGCGATCCGCCCGGCTATCGCTCGCATGAACCGGCCGATTGCTCCGGCCAGCCGGAACGCCGCCCAGACGGCCGCAAAGAACGCGACAAGCCGCAGCAGTTCGCCGCGGACCGACGTGTCGAAAACCCTCGACCAGAGCATAATCAGGCTGCCGCACCAGGCCGTCAGCCCGGCCGCGCAGCCGGCGGTCATCAGTTTGTCCGCAGTCGATGGCTTCATCCGGCCCGACAGGATATCAGTTTGGTCGGCATTTTCATCCCCAAAAACCTCGCCGGAAACTCCCCTGCCGGCTTGACGGCCCGCCCCTGCTGCGGTTAAAAAAAAGCCGCCATGACTACTAACATCGCCATGATGACAACTTCGATCTGCGGTTATCCCAAGCGCAGCGGCAAAGTCCGCGACATCTACGACCTGGGCGACAGCGTGCTGCTGGTCGCAACCGACCGCATCAGCGCGTTCGACGTGGTGATGCCCAACGGCATACCCGACAAGGGGCGGGTGCTGACGCAGATCAGCCTGTTCTGGTTCGGCCGGTTCACCACAGTAACGCCCAATCATATTTTGTCGGATAGACTTTCCGACCTGCCCGCCGCCTGCCGCAGCGACGATCTGGCCGGCAGATTCATGCTCTGCCGCAAGGCCAAGGTCGTGCCGGTCGAGTGCATCATTCGCGGCTATCTTGCCGGCAGCGGCTGGAAGGAATATCAGAAATCGTCCAGCGTCTGCGGCATAAAGCTGCCCGCCGGCCTGAGACAGTGCGACAAGCTCCCCCAGCCGATCTTCACCCCGACCACCAAGGCCGAGGTCGGCCACGATGAAAATATCTCATTCGACGAGGGCGCAAAGCTCGTCGGGGGCGACCTGATGGCCCAACTGCGGGACAAGTCCGTTGGGATTTACAGCCGCGCCGCCGAGTACGCCGCCACACGCGGCATCATACTGGCCGACACAAAGTTCGAGTGGGGCATCGACGAGTCCGGCAAACTCTTGCTGATCGACGAATTGCTCACGCCCGATTCATCCCGCTTCTGGCCGGCGGATGGTTACAAACCCGGCGCCGACCAGCCGAGCTTCGACAAGCAGTTCCTCCGCAACTGGCTCGACGAAATCAAGTTCAACCGCCAGCCGCCCGGCCCGACCCTGCCCGACGAAATCATCCAAAAGACCCGCCAGAAATACATCGAGGCCTTCACACGAATCACCGGCCGGAAATTCCAGTGGGAATGAAAATGTTTCAGACAACCTTTCTGTTTTCATCCTCGTGGGTGTGGTGTTCGGCCTGGGTCCTGTCCTCGTCCTGTCGGCGGTGGTTGATGCCGAGCTTGCGTTCGTAGAGCCTGTAGACATCCTGAGGCGACAGGCCCAGGATCTGGCAGATGCTGATCCAGAAGAACAGCATGTCGGTGGCCTCGACCCGGGCGTTCTGGATGTCCTGAAGCTGGTACTGTCTGCCGGCCTTCGCCTCGGCGTACCAGTGCTTCCAGGATAGGCATTCCTGCAACTCGTGGCACTCGGAGGCAAGGGCGTCCAGGTAATTTTTCAGGGCCTTGCCCGCCTGGAGCCGCAGCGGATGGTCGGCCGGCAGGTCGCCCGCATGCCCGTCGGGGGCCTTGCCCGCCGCAAGGGCCTCTTGCAGCGACCGGCCGATGCCCGCTGTGTCAAACCCGCTCTTGCAATTCAGCGCCGCCTGGAGCGGCCAGATGTCTTTCAGTGATCGTATCTGCTGCGTCATTGTTTTCTCCCTAAGCCTACAACTCTACAACAGCCATTTTACCATTCTGATAATCAAAATCCAACCGCCTTATTTCGCCCTTCTATGAGTAAAGGTCGCCTGTCAAGTCAATAATGTATCCGTCAGGGTTCCAACACCGAAGCGGTTCATCCTTCTATTGCGGCTCATGCAGGCCCGATTATGGTTTTGGAGGCAGCGGCGG
>JACRIL010000234.1 GCA_016235825.1 Planctomycetota bacterium | reverse complement strand
TCACCGAGACGCAGAACCGCAATCGGCGCGCACGGCAGTCCCACGTGAAAGCCAAACTCAGGCGGTTACGCAGACTTGGCGTCAAGTTGTATAAGCTGCGATGCTGCATCATGCCAGAGGAAGTTTCGTTGTAGTGATAGGCTCTAAATGATATCGGCTGCAAACGCCGTTGCGAAGACCTTTTTGAAAATCGCCCGGTCTTTTTTTCCGGCAGCAGGTGAACCGACATCGCCGGCGCGACGGATTTGCGGCAAATGTCCCGAAAATACTTGATGAAATGCGGCCAGCCTGATATCCTTCCGCACGACGCATGTCGACGATTTTAGCTAACAGAGGAACCAGCCCGGCCTTTGACGGGCCGCAGAACACGGGAGAAGAACATGGCTTACACTACCGAAGAGACCACCGGCTGGTTTTCAAGGCTCGGCAGTTCGGTCAAGGGCGTTCTTGTCGGATTCATCCTGTTTATCGCCGGTTTTCCGGTGCTGTTCTGGAACGAGGGCAACTACGTCCGCACGCAGCAGTCGCTGGAAAAGACAGGCCAGGCGGCGATAACCGTCCCGGCCGACAAGGTCGATCCCGCAAACGACAAAAAACCCGTGCACATTCAGGGCGTGCAGGCCGTAACGGATGAAAGGCTCTCCGACCCGGACTTTGCCGGCACGTCGGGCAGCTTTATCAAGCTGCATCGCAAGGCCCTTATGTATCAGTGGAGAGAAAACATCAGGACCGAGACCAAAAAAGAGGTCGGCGGCAGCGAGAAAAAGATCACCACATACACATATGAAAAGGTCTGGTCGGATGATGTCATCGACTCGGGCAAGTTCAATCACGACGCCGGCAACACCGACAGCGCCGGCAAGGTGAATCCGCCTTCAAAAAAGTTCGACAGCAAAATGTTCGCGGCGTCAAAGGTAACGGCCGGGGCGTTCACGTTGTCGCCCGGCCTGCTGGGGCAGTTCTCGAATTTCCAGCCGCTGGCCATCCGGCCGGCAAGCGGACCGGCCAGTTCGCCCGCCGCCGCTCCGGCGACCATGCGGGGCGCGGCCCCCGCCGGCCCGCCGCCGGCTGATCACGCGATCGGAACCATGCTCAAGCAGGCGGGCGAAGGCTATTACTTCGGCAACGATCCGAACAATCCGCAGATCGGCGACCTGAAGATTTCTTTCGAGGTCGTCAAACCCCAGCCGATCAGCGTGCTGGCAAGGCAGGTCGGCCAGACGTTCGAGCCGTACACGCCGGAAGGCGAGACCAAGTCCGTCGAACTGCTCTCGCCGGGCACGCACAGCAAGGAAGGCATGATCGAACAGGCCCAGGCAGCAAATCGGATGTGGACCTGGATACTCCGGCTGGTCGGCTTCCTGCTAATGTTCATCGGCCTGGGGATGGCCTTCAAGCCGCTATCGGTCGTCGGCGACGTGATTCCGTTCATCGGCAACCTCATCGGGGCCGGAACCGGGATTATCGCGTTCGTCATCGCCCTGGTCTGCTCGGTCATTACAATCGGCATCGCGTGGCTGTTCTACAGGCCGCTCTGGGGAATACTGATGCTCGTCGCGGCCGTAGGACTCTTCGTCGCGTTCAAGATGCTCCGGAAGGGCAAAAAGGCCCAGACGCCGGCAGCCCCGGCCGGGCCGACAGGATAACCAAAAACTGTTTGTCGAAAAATCCGTCTGCAATTCGAACCGGCAGACCTCGCCACAAGGGTCTGATGCTTTCCGGCCCAGACTTTCCCACCTCAACACACTGCGCGATATGATATGATTTGATCTTGCCGATAAAGGGATATACTCTGGTGAAGGCGGGGTCGCGGCCCCTCGGGCTTTACAGGCACAATCAGGAAGAAAGACATGATGAAACCGGGACTGGCACACCTTGCGGCGGCGGTCGCGTTCATTCTTTGCGGCTGCGACAACATGAAGATGAACAACAAGTCCGGCGACTCATCCGGCGCCCCGCCTGTCGCGGCCGGCAACAGGGACGATTCCCGCCCGCTGCTGCTGGCGACCGTCAACGGCAAGCCCGTCGCCATGAAGGACCTGATCGACCTGCTGCTCGAGGACTATGGTGCGCAGGGCGCATGGGAGCTTGTCGCCAACGAACTGGTCCGCCAGGAGGCCGCCGCCAAGGGCATCGCCGTTGCAGAGGATGATGTCAACGCGGAGCATAATCGCACGCTTGCACAAATACTGCCCCAGACTGACAACGTGATCCAGCGGAGCAGACTGCTGGACGAATATCTCCAGAAGAACAAGATTTCGGCCGGGCAGTGGAACAGGTCGATGCGCCGCAACGCGATCCTCCGCAAGCTCGCCGAGTCGCAGGCCGTAGTTGCAAACGAGGCCCTGCGCGACGAATTCAACCGGGTTTACGGCCGCAAGCTGATCCTGCGGCACATCCAGGTTGAAAACGCGGCCAAGGCGCAGATTTTGCTGGACAAGCTCAAGGCCGGGGCCGATTTCGGCCAGATGGCGTTCGAGAATTCGTCGAACCCCAGCGCCAAGGAAGGCGGGCAGCTTCCGCCGGTGGACGACAATTCACAGGCGATGCCGCCGGCGTTCATGCAGGTCGCCAGATCGTTGCGGAAACCGGGCGACATATCCGACATCGTGATGGTCGGCACCAGCTTCCACATAATCAGGCTCGAAAAAATCCAGGAATCCACGGACGCCAAATTCGAGGACGTCAAAGACAAGCTGGCCGCCGCGGTGAAGGAGCGGCAGGTGCAGGTACTCCAGCAGTCGCTGCTGATGAAGCTGATCGGACAGGCCGAACGCGACGAAAAGATACAGTATCACGACCCGGCGATAAAGGCCGCAATCGAGAAAAAGCAGGAAAGGACCATGCAGTGAGCGAGTGGAATATAAACGTTTCCAGCCGGATAATCCGGCTGCCGCCATATCTCTTCGGGCAGATTAACAAGCTCAAATACGACAAGCGCCGCGCGGACGTGGACATTATAGACCTTGGCATGGGCAACCCGCAGGATCCGCCGCCCAAGGCCGTGGTCGAGAAGCTCTGCGAGGCGGTGGCCGATCCCCGCAGCCATCGCTACAGCGCGTCGGCAGGCATATTCAATCTGCGCAAGGAAATGGCGAAACTTTACGAGTCGCTCTACGGCGTCAAACTCGATCCGGAAAAAGAGGTCATCGCGACCATCGGCTCCAAGGAAGGTTTTTCGCACATCTGCCTGGCCCTGATGGGACCGGGCGACACGGCCATCGTGGGCGACCCATACTTTCCGATACACGTTTACGCCGTCGCGCTGGCCGGGGCAAACGTAATCAACGTGCCGCTGGGCAACGATCAGGCGTTTCTGGACCGCGTGGCCTACGTGGCCGAACACCTGTATCCCAAGCCCAAACTGCTCATCCTGAATTACCCGCACAATCCGACGGCCATGACCATTGATAACGTCGGTTTTTTTGAGGCCGTGGTGGAGTTGGCCAAAAAGCACGGCATGATGGTGATACACGACTTTGCGTACGGCAGGACCTGCTTTGACGATTACAAGGCGCCGTCATTCATGCAGGCCCGCGGCGCCAAGGACGTCGGGGTGGAATTCCTGACGATGTCGAAACCCTACAACATGGCCGGTTGGCGGATCGGCTTCTGCGTCGGCAACAGCGAGATGATCCGCGCCCTGGCGACGATAAAGGGTTATTACGATTACGGAATTTTCCAGGCAATCCAGATCGCCAGCATAATCGCGATGAGGCATTGCGAGGCCGACGTGAAGCACCAGGCCTCAATATATCAGACGCGGCGGGATATCGTCGTCGACGGGCTTCGGCGGGCCGGATGGGAGATTGAAAGCCCGCGGGCCGGGATGTTCGTCTGGGCGAAGGTGGCCGAAAAGCACCTGGCCGGACAGGGCACGATTGACTTCGCAATGCGGCTGCTGGACGAGGCCGAGGTCGCCGTCTCGCCGGGCCGGGCATTCGGCGAACAGGGCGAGGGCTACGTCCGCGTCGCGCTGGTCGAGAACGAGCAGCGGCTGCGGCAGGCCGTCAAGCAGATCGACCGGGCGCTCAACAAGGGAATAAAATTCCCCTCCGCCTCGAAAAAGAAAAAAACCGGCGGCAGGAACGACGTGGAAAAAGATTGATGATTGACCATTGGAACATGGAAGCCCGTTGAAAATGTGCCGCGGACGTCTCGTCCGCGTGTGGCGAGGGCATCCTGCCCTCGAATGTTGTGGTTTTTCTTAAGATTTTCGCAGGCGAGCTTGTCAGACGCAGCCTCGGCGAAGCCGGATGGCCGCGACACAATAACCGCCTTTTTCAGCGGGCTGATAGAACTTGGGATCAGGGCCGACTCGACCTGCAATTTTACAACCCGGCAACATGAGGACTCGGTGCCGCCAATAATCTGTTTGAAAGCCCCTACAAAAGCTGGCATCCGGTCCGATTCAAAAGTAAAATTGGCGCGGCATTTGGAAGTCGAGGGCCGAAAAATGGCACAGAACCGTAAAATCGTAATCGAGAACAGCGCCGATCAGGCTGCCAGAACGGCGGCCGGCTTATTCAGGCAGATCGCCTGCGAAGTCGCCGTCGGGCAAAACTCCTGCCGCATCGCGCTGTGCGGCGGAACCACGCCTCGGGCGCTCTACGAGCACCTGGCCGGCGGCGTGGCGACGGACAACCTGCCGTGGTCGAGGCTGGAGATATTCTTCGGCGACGAACGCGACGTTCCGCCGAACCACCCCGACAGCAACTACAACACGGTCCAGCGGACGCTGCTGGACAACGTGCCGATCCCGCCCGACAAGGTGCACCCGATGCACGGCGACGCTCAGGACCTTTCTGCCGCGGCGGCGGAATACGAAAAGACGATTCGTTCGCTCGTGCCTGCCGGGGCGGGCGGACTGCCGCGATTCGATCTCATCCTGCTGGGCATGGGGGGCGACGGGCACACGGCAAGCCTTTTCGCCGGCTGCCCCGCCGTCAAGGAACGCCGTAAACTTGTTACGGCCGGATTCGTCCCGGTGATCGGACGCGAACGGCTCACGATCACCTTCCCGCTCATCAACGCCGCGGCCAGCGTGATCCTGCTTGTAACCGGCCTTGACAAAGCCGACGCCGTCGCCTGCCTGCTCAACGAGGGCGCCTCGGCCGCACAAAGGCTGCCGGCGGCGAACATCCAGCCGGCCGATGGAAATTTCTGCATCGTCCTGGACAACGACGCCGCGCGATACGTCCGGAACAGGCCCAACTGATTACCCGCAAAACATCGGCCTGCCATGCTTCCAGAATTGTTTATTTCGCCGGCTGGGTCTGCGGCTGAACCTCTTTGATGGAACCAGCCGGGGCCTTGGCCGGCGGGCGGCTTGTAACCCTTATCAGCTTGTTGTCCTTGATGGCGAGGTACTCAAGCGTGCCGTTTGCGGAAATCTTCGGGGCGCCGGACGCGATCATCGGATATTCCCCGGCCTCCTGGTCGTCGACCACGATGGCTTGCGAACCGCCGCCTTTGGACACAAGATACGCCACCCGCCTTAAATCCGGCATATACCGCAGCGTGTGAATGTTGGCGTAGGCGGGCATTTCCTTGCCGTCGGTGACGACCATCCAGTTCGATCCCTGCTTTGCGGCAAATGCCAACTTGGCGCCATCCGGGCTGAAAGTTATAAGCGCGATCTCATCATATTCCTTGCCGCCCTTGCCGTCGATCACGATCTGCTGCTTGTCGCCCTTGGGGACGACCATGGCCATCGCCCTGCCATCAGGACTGAAGTGAATGCTTTTGGGTTTCTGCTCCAGCGGATATTCCCTGCCGTCAAGAAACAGCAGATTTTTCTCCTGCTTGACGACCACGCAGGCGAACCGCGAGCCATCGGGGCTGAAAGTGAAGCTTTTTTCGTCAATCTGGTCGTATTCGGGCCCCTCTTTCAGATCAACCACAAGATGCGGCCTGGCATTGGCGGCCAGAGACTTGGCGACATATGCGTTGCGCCGTCCGTCGGGGGCGTAACAGACCGGTCCATACTCCTTGTATTCCGCCCAGTGCGCGTCGTTCACGATTAACTTCCACTTTTTTCTCTGGTCATCAAAAGTAACCGCGGCGGAATACTGCCTGCCGTCGGGACTGATGCTTATGCTCTTGCCGGCAACCTCGGCAAAAACTCCCTTGTCATTGCCGTCCACAAACAAATGCTGCCTCCATGTGCCCCGTCCTCTGCCATCTTCCTGGGGAGGGGTTTCTTCCGAATGCCAGATGTCGGCCCAGTAGACGAATTTGCCCGACGATCCCAGGGCGAAGTCGTGGTATCTTCTGGGCTTTTCCAGGGATTTGACTTCCCTGCCGTTTGTGAAAAACGCCCAGTATCTGTCGTTGTTCCTTGTCGACATCCAGGACGCCTGCGTTCCTTCGTTGTTTACCGCAATGTATTCAACCGCGTCCAGCCCCGGAAAAGCCTTGCCGTTGACGATCACGAAAAATTTACCCGCCTGTTTGGCGATATATGCGACCATGAGGCCGTTGCGGCTCATGAGCGGGCCGTTAATAATCTGCTCACAGGCCGGCCCTTCCACGCCATCGACCATGATCTTGTTGTTTACCTGACAGGCGTAATGGCAGCCGTCGTCGCTGACGACCTCGTTGACCCTTTTATCCGGCAAAGCGCCCAGTACCTTCTCATCGGATTTGGCGACGGCCGAGGGTTTGGTGGAGGCATCCTGGCCGAATGAAAAGGAGATGTTCATCGACAAGGCAACTGCGGCGATAAAACCGGCCCTGGCAATCATGGCTATTGCTCCCAAAAGAATTCCTGTCCGTCAAAACCCGCCTTCCCGCAACAGCATCTTTAAGACTAACGAATCCGGCCGGCCAAGTCAAGCCGGCCGAGCATTATCCGACCGACTATAATTTGCGCCGGCGAAGTGGCAGGCGTGGAGGTGTGCCGGATTGCCATCAAGCGGCCCGAGGACCGGCTGACTCGTGCAGCATTTGACGGCGATCATGGCCGGCCTGCCGTCGCAGATGATCTGGGTCGTCTGGTTTGGCCCCAGCCCGCCGGCAAGCTGGCGCGTAAGCGGGCAGCGCGGATGAAACGGGCAGCCCGCCGGAGGATTGACCGGCGATGGAGTCTCGCCGGACAGCCGCACCCAGTTGGACCGCCGGGCCGGGTCGGGCCTGGGCACCGCCGACAGCAGCGACCGCGTGTACGGATGAACCGCCTTGGCGTACAGATCGTCCCTGCCTGCCAGTTCCACGATCTTGCCGAGATACATGACGGCCACCTCGTCGGCAAAATGCTCGACCACCGCCAGGTTGTGGGCGATGAACAGGTACGATATGCCAAGCTCGTCCTGAAGGTCGGAAAGGAGGTTGAGTATCTGGGCCTGGACCGAGACGTCCAGCGCGCTGACCGGCTCGTCGCAGACGATGAAGTCCGGGCCGCTGGCCAGGGCGCGGGCGATGCCTATCCTCTGCCTCTGCCCGCCGGAGAACTCGTGCGGATAGCGAGTGGCGTATCCTGCCGCCAGGCCGACGCGATCGAGCAGTTGCGACACCCTTTCTCGCCGCTGCCGGCGGCTCATGCCCATATGGACGCAGAGCGGCTCGGCCACGATGTCGCCGACGGTCATGCGCGGATCGAGCGAACTGACCGGGTCCTGGAAGATGATCTGCATGCGTTTTCGCAAGGCCCGCATCTCGCCCGGAGGGATCGCCAGCACGTCCCTGCCGTCGAAGACGATCGAGCCGGCGTAGGCGGGCAACAACCGCAGAATCGTCCTGCCGACGGTCGTCTTGCCCGATCCGCTCTCGCCGACCAGGCCGAGCGTCCTGCCGCGCCCGACGGCCAGATCGACTCCGTCCACTGCCCGGACCCACTGCCTGCGGCCAAGCAGGCCGCGCCGAATCGGGAAATAGGTCTTGAGGCCTTTGACCGCCAGAATCGGATTGTCGGATTGCTGAATCATGCTTTGACCGGCTCCTGTGCCGCCTGATCGACCGGCGGGGCCGACTCGTAACCGGGACATTCCCAGCAGGCGCAGGCGTGGTCGGGCTGAATCAGGCGAAGCCGCGGCTCCTGCGTCCGGCAGCGGACCAGATCGCGCCCGATCGGGCAGCGCGGATGGAACTTGCAGCCGGCCGGGAAATTGAGCGGGTTGGGCACGTTGCCCGAAATCGCGTCGAGGCGGTGCTTTTTTTCGCCCAGCCGCGGCAGCGAGCGGAACAGCCCCCGCGTGTAAGGATGCAGCGGCGAGGCGAAAAGGTCGTTGACGTCGGCCGTCTCGGCGATCTTCGAGGCGTACATGACGGCGACCCTGTGGGCAGTCTCGGCCACCACCGCAAGGTCGTGCGTGATGAGCAGAGTGCTCAACTTGCTGTCGACCTGGAGCTGGCGCATCAGGTCGAGAATCTGTGCCTGAATCGTTACGTCCAGGGCAGTCGTCGGCTCGTCGGCGATCAGCAGCGTCGGATCGCACGACAGGGCCATCGCGATCATCACCCGCTGCCTCATGCCGCCGGAAAGCTGGTGCGGATATTCGTCGTACCGCATCGCCGGGTCGGGAATGCCGACCTTGGCCAGCATCGAGACAGCCATGTCTTTGGCGTCCCAGCCGGCGTCCGGCCTGTGCAGCTTTATCGCCTCGACGATCTGGTCGCCGCAGGTGAAGACCGGGTTGAGCGAGCTCATCGGCTCCTGGAAGATCATGCCTATCCGCCCGCCGCGAACCTTCCTCATGCGGTCTTCCGGCAGGTCCAGCAGTTGGCCGCCCTCGAATTCTATCGACGACGGGGCCTTTACGCTGAAAGGTCCGCCATCGGCCTGCGTTTCCGGCGTGCGGCACAGGCAGTCGCGGAAGATGTACAGGTGCTCCTCCTGGCGGTCTTCTTTCAGATCGACCATGCAGTCGGCGATGTGGTCCATGTATTTTTGCGAGGTGATCAGGGCCGGCGGCATCTGCAAGAGGCGCATGATCGAAAAGGCCGTTACCGACTTGCCGCAGCCGCTCTCGCCCACCAGCGCGAACGTTTCGCCCCGGCGGATGTCGAAAGACACGCCGTCGACGGCCTTGACAATCCCGTCGTCGGTGTCAAAGTAGGTTCGCAGATTGCGAACCTTCAACAGTATGTCGTTATTATCCGCCATTATCTCAAACGTTTTTTAACTTCGGATCAAACGCGTCGCGCAGCCGGTCGCCAAAGATGTTCAGCGCCAGCACCAGGAAGAACATGGCTGTTACCGACGAGGCCAGCTCCCACCAGTAGCCGGACATAAGATCGTTCCTGGCGCCGTTTATCATGGTGCCCCAGCTCGGCACGCCGACATCCACGCCCAGGCCAAGGTAACTCAGGATGACTTCTGCATGGACCGCGCCGACGAAACCGAGTGAAAAATTGATAATCCCTATGTGCAGCACATTTGGCAGGACATGCCTTGCCAATATCGCCATATCACTCCTGCCGACCGCTCGGGCGGCTACCACGTAATCCAGTTCGCGAATCTTCATCGTCTCGGCCCGGACAAGCCTGCACGTTCCAACCCAGCTTATCACGCCAAGGGCGATGTATATGCCGTGAATGCCCGACAGATCCAGGCCCAGGAAATGTACGTTTTTGAATGCAAATTTCATGGCTATCAACAGGATAATCCCGGGGATGCTTGACAGGGTTGAATAGAGCCACGTGATGACATCGTCGATTCTTCTGCCGAAATAACCGGCTATCGCGCCCAACAACATGCCGAGCGGAACAGCAATCAGGTTCGCCATCAGACCTACGGTAAGAGAAACCTTTGCCCCAAGTATCGTCTTGAACAGCACGCTCTTGCCCGACCAGTCCGTTCCAAGCCACCATTTGACTTTTTCCGTCGTGGGCGGCTTGTAATAGTTCGCAAAATCGCACGTCTCCTGGAAAGTCGGGATTGATCCTCCGCTGTTTTCGGAAACCATTTCATAAGTCATGGCCGTCAGGGCAAGCAGGACGTAAAAACAGATGATGGCGAAGCAGATCATCGCGCCGCGATCTCTGCGAAGCCGCCGCATTGCATCGCCCCAGAGGCTCCGGCCCGGCGAGGCAAGATCGAGCGACTGGGCGCTATCGCCGGCCGGCGGATTTACAGTCAAGTTGATCTGGCTCATTTCGCCGTTACCTCAGTCTGATCCTTGGATCGAATATCGCGTAACTGATGTCGGTAATCAGCACGCCCAGTGTTATAATCAGTGCCGTAAGGAACACCAGGCCGTTCATTATAGGTTCATTGCAATTCCCTATGCTCGTTATCATCAAATCGCCCAGACCTGGAATGCCAAAGAAATTTTCAACCAGGAGGTTGCCCATGATAAGGAATGGGATGGACATGATAAGGCTTGTCAGAATGGGCAGCATGCAGTTTCGCAGGACGTGCTTGAAGAGGATTGTCGGAAGGGGCAGCCCCTTGGCCTTGGCAGTCCGGACGTAATCGCGGTTGATCTCGTCGAGGATAACGGTCCGGTAGAATCGGACCATTCCGCCTACACCGGCAATAACCATGATGGCTATAGGCAGATAAATATTGCCGCGGTATAGCAGGCTCTGGGCATACTTAGGCTCGATCTTGAACATCAGGTCCTGCCCATAAATCATAAACGCCAAGAATGGAATCGACATTCCCAGAATCGAGACGAGCACCGTCACTTTGTCTATCCAGGTGTTTCTGTAATAAGCCACGAAACAGGCGATAACCATTCCGATCAGCCACTCGATGGCCATCGCCGGCACCGTCAGGGCCAAGCTGTAATTGGCCCGGTCTTCGATGATCTCCGTGAGTTTTCTGTTATCGCCCACGATGCTGCGTGATTGGAAGGTCGCCGAAGCGTAAAGAAACCGGAAAAATTGCGAATTGAAGATTTCCGAACATTTTTTCTGGGCGATCTGGGCCACAAGCTTTCCGCCGTTTTTCGGATGTTCGTTGATCCGTTTCATCAACTCGCCGCACGTGCCGACACCCGACAGATCAACTTCAAATCTCGATTTATCTGAAAGGGTGAAGAGGATTTTCGGCTTTTTTTTTGTCTCTTTAGCATCCTGTTTATCGGCTGTGTTTTGCGCGGGCATTTGCGTCCCGGCAGCCGGGATGGGCGTTGTCACCGGTTGGGTCTGCGGACCGGATGCCGGAAACGTCGGCTGAGCCGATCCTGTTTCAGGCCTGGCATCTTCGACCATGGGCAGGCCATTGGTCATCTTTTCCAGCGGAGTGTCCTCATTCAACCAAAAGACGTATCGTCCCATGAGCGTGTCTGATTTGGGTTTTACGCCGGGCCCGGCCGATTCTTCGCCCCAGCCCGGCTTGCCGAGCGTCAGGCCAAGCGCAACAACCGTCTTTGATCCCGGCGCATCCTTGGCGTTCAACGGGCCGCTGCCTCCGGCATTGTCGACCATCAATACCGTCTTGTGAAGATTCAATATCCGAGGACGATCGTAGCCATAATCGTGCCTCCACTGGGCTTTTGCCTGTTCGGTGGCCTTGGGGCCAAGCACGGCCGCGGCTATGTCGCCAGATACGACGCGAAACAGCAGAAAGCTCAATATCATCACGCCGAAGATCGTCAAGACTGCCTGACCGAGGCGACGCAGGATGTAATCCAACATTAGTTATCTCCTGTCATTCGCTTTTTCATCTGCTCATCTATCCGTCTGTATTTGAAAAAACCATAACCGACGGGGTGAGGCTTGGAATTGGAAACCCATGGGTGGCACAGGACGAAAGACACCGGCTGGCTAAGAAGAAGGACCGGGCAATCCTCATTCAGCATGCCGACCATTTTTGAATATATCAGAGTTCTCTCGGGACATGGGAGCATTTTCGACGCTTTTTCAAAAAGCTTGTCGAATTCGGGATTTATATAATAAGTCTGATTGGTCTGGGACTCGACGTTCGGGCCAAAGAACAACTGCAGAAAGTTTTCGGGGTCCGGGTAATCGGCATGCCAGCCCATCGTGTATATCTGGGTCTTGTAGTTTTCAACCTTTTCCTGAAGAATCGGCCAGTCGTTCAGTTCGATCTTGGCTTCCAGGCCGATCTGTTTGAACTCGAACTTTATGAACTCGCCGACCCGCTTTTGCGGTTCATCCCTTCCGCCAAGATCCACTGTGAGGGTGGGAAAAGGATCGCCGGGTTTTATCACTCCGGCCTGCTCGAGCTCCATCCGCGCGGCAAGCAGCTTTGCTCTGGCGGCCTGAAGATCGAATCGGGAATATGGGCTCTTGGGAAGGTCGGGATATTCCTCGAACGCGCTCGGAACCACGTTCATGGCCCGAACACCCCGGTCGTTGAAAAGAACCTTCAGGTATGTCTCCACGTCAAAAGCAAGGCTCAGAGCCTGCCTCAGCGATTTGCTGTTGCCGAGGACTTTGTCCCTCAGGTTGAATCCAAGCCAATAGATCGCCGGGCTTTCATACTGCATCAGCTTGATGCCGTCCTTAGCCATGCTGTCCGTTAATTTCGAACCCGGCAAAATAACTGTTTTAAACATCTGCTGCGGGATGCCGCTGACGTCGGTACGTTTGGCCATGAACATGTTCCAGGCCGGATTGTCCTCCGGAACGAACAGCATTATGTTGACATCCACGAAAGGAACCCTCTTGCCAGCGTCATCGAGAAGACCCGCCTCTTTATCGCCGGCAGAGCCCTCGGAAGGATAATATTCCTCCCGAAAGTCCGGATTGCGTTTCATCACAATATCTCCGCCGTCATAGGAAAGCTTGTCAATATAGTATGCACCCGTACCCACCATGGCTCTGCAATCCTTGATGAATGTGGAACGGTCCTTCATTGGGACTGGACTTCGACTGCCGTCGGATTCATCCCTATTTTCCAGATAGTAGCTGATGATTTCTTTGGGGAATGGGGCGTAATTGTGCATCGCCAGAACGTAAATAAGCTGGGGAAAAGGCACGGATAGGCTGAACTGAAGAGTATGGCTGTCCAACGCCTTGACACCTTCAAACGGCAGGTCATACCGGCTGAAATCCCCCTTGTTATACGACTTGGCTTTGTCGCGATATTCTTTCAGCCCGACGATCTTGCTCTCGATGAATGCCAAGGCGAGGGGCGTTACTATGTGGGGATCGGCGACTCGCTTGAAGGCCAGGACAAAATCGCCCGCGACAACCTCCCGCGTTTGGGGCTGGCCATCCTTATCCGTGCCAAAACACGGACTGCGGCGGTACTTTAAGCCCTTTTTGATCTTGATCGTATAAGTAAGCGTGTCTTTGGAAATCTCCGGCATTCCATCAGCCAGGATCGGGATGACCTTGACAGGCCTCAGAAGAAAGTGATAGCCGTACAATCCCTCGAAGGTATTGGCCTGTATGCTGGCCGACATTGTGTCGCCGCAGGTAGCCGGGTCCATCGACCTGACTTTCGCATCATAGGAGGAAACTGCAATTACCTGCCCCGGATTGTTTTCATCAATGCCGAAATCCGCTTTTTTCAGAAAAAAGAACGGGCTGGCGGAGAGTGCCAGCATGATCACTGCGATAATGGCGTAGGTTAGTTTCATCCGTAAAATTCCGGTTTCACATTGAAACACCGTCCGGCGGCGGATGGTTTCGCCCTCGGCGGCAAATCAGGCAGGTATAGATACCGCCGGCCGGGCGGGGATGCAAGCAAAACCGGCGGAGATAAAGTAATGGGTCAGTTACGGGGGGATTGTGGTGCGGGCATCCTGCCTGCAACGTTAAGAAAAAAATGCAGGCGAGACGCCCTCACCGCAAGAGGGCAAAACATTGTTTGAGTCTCCCCCCGTAACTGACCCATTGCGGGGATAAACGGATTATGAATGTGCGTTGCCGTAAAAAAATCGGCCGGACGCGCCGGCCGACGGGAAAGACCTTGTTTATCGGAAAATTGAATTACTTCTTCGGGAGCGGTGGCGGAGGCGCTACTACTGCCGGCTGGGTCGCCGGCGTCGGCGAATCATCCTGCGGAAGGACCGGCGGCTCGGCTATCTTGGGCGGGAATTCCACGCCTAAGTCCTTCAGATCGTCGGCCCATTTCTTGACGGCGTCGAAAATCTTCTCGCTGCGGTCGTTGAGGACGGGTTTTTTGGGCTGGCCTTCAGGGCCGACCATGATGACATCCCCGGCTTTCCAGGCATCCTTTATGTACGCCTTCTGCCTGGGATCCTCCTCCTCCTTAAGACCCAGAATCGCGTTCAGGGCCTTTTCGCATTCCAGCGTGATGATAACGCTCGCCTGAATGACCGGATTGTCCACGCCGGTTGCGCCCGGCGGCGGCTGCCTTTTGGCCTCGAATTCCGACTTGAGGTACTTGAACCATGAGGCGTGCTGCTGGCCCGAATCGGTCGTTACGGGCACATGGTTCCACTGCCTGTCGAACGAATTGGCCGAGCAGTATAGCAGGTCCATGATGTTCTGAAGCAGAACCTTCTTGCCGTTGGGTTCTTTTGACGCCATTGGCGCCAGGCCTTTCATGCATTCCAGCCCCTTGCCCAGCGCTATCGCCACGTCGATGTCGCCCTGCCAGATACGGGGCAGCCATTTGCCCCAGAGGCTCTTGACTATGCCGTAGCAGTCCTTGCGGAAACCGGTCAGGACGCTATCCTTGACCCCGTACAGAGGGTCGGTCGCCGGGAAATCCAGCATCCCGAAGTAACACCCCAGCACCGGCGCAGACGTCTCATTCTGGCCCTTATTGATAAGCGCCCGCATATTGGCCACGGCGCCCCCTCCTCTGATCGTGCTTGCCAGCAACTGGATGCGCAGATTCCTGTAGGCCCGCCAGCCGAAATACCTCACCGCGGGGTTCTCGTGCTCGACCATACGCTCCACCACGGACACAATATCGATGTTGCCCCGATATTCCTTCCCCTCGGCGGGGATCGGATATATCTGGGATGCGACAAGAAACACCATCGACAGATTGATTTCCTTGAGCCGCTTGAGGTTGTCGTCCTTTTTCATGCCTTCGCCGAAAAGCGGACCAAAGGCCGCCGCGGCCAGCCTCGCCCAGGCGATCTGATAATCGGGACTCTGATTGGCCTTCGCTTCGTCGCGCGAGAAAAAAAACAGGTAATCCTCAATTAGCCTGTCTTTGGCCTTGAGCACCTCGTTCTCGGACCCGGACTGAACGAATATGTTCTTCCAGTATTCGATCCTGGCCTTTACGTTGTTCAGTTCATCCTTCGACAACTCTATTTTGGGCGGCTCGCCGAGCATGGCCGGAGGATTGAAATTGACCTTTTCGTCATCCTGTTTGACCGCCGAAGCGCGGGAAACGCCAGGTTGTGTGGTTATCTCTTCCAGCGTCCTGGGAGGCGTTGTTACGACGGGACCGCCAGGCCTGACAGGCACAGGCTGGACCACCGGCGGAGGCTGCTCGCCCGGAGGAACAGGCGGAGGCTCAGGATTAGCCTGATAGAACATGCCGGCCGGCGGCTGCGCGACTGCCGGCGAATAACAGCAAGCCGCAAACCCGACAATGGCGATTGCCCCGACGACAACAACCAGCTTGTATTCCCGCATGAGACTCTGTCCCTTCATAATTCTGTTATCCATGCCGGCAAATAATGTTACGCCCTGCGACGCCGGGCTGTCAAGCCAAACAGCGAACTGCCGGCGCCATAGTTTTTTATCGGCTTAACGCCCGCCGAAACACCACACCTCTTTATCATTCAAACTGTCCGGCTCCAGCGGCGATCAGACGAGCATGACATCGTAGCCCAGATACCGCCCGAACGCCTCGCAGACCGGCTCGATCATGTGGCCGGGCGTTACGCTGACGTGGTGCCTGTGCCCGGCATAGCCGATCTTCAGAATGGCCTGCTGGAGGCTGTCTATCTGCGCCACGCCGGCGCAGCCGAAGAATTCCGCCGGGATTTTGTCCGCCGTAAATTTGCCCTTGCCCAGATACGTTTTTATCCTGCCGCCCTCTGTCAGCATGCTGCCGAAGGTGAACGGAGTCGGGGCTATCCTGCCGACGTTGCAGCCGTAGGTGCATTCCTTGTCGACTACCGTGCCGATTATATCGTGCGCGTGAATCTGCCCCCTGCCGGTCATCATGCTCGAAGGCACCGGGCCGCAGTGGAACAGGATGCACTTGTCGGGATCGCCGCCGTAGTTGTTGTTCCAGTCCAGGCAAGCGGCCGGGCCGCCCGAGGCCAGCCCCAGCGCCCGCATGGTGATGGCGTTGCCCACATCGACCTCGCACGCGGCGGCGATGCCGCGGTCGTTCAGTTCGCCCAGCAGGACGCACGGCGAGCACCCCATGTACTGCTGAAGTTCCACCCAGCATCGCAATGCCAGGGCATGCAGGCCGTTTTCGACGATCAGTTCGTCGAGCACCACGCCCAGCCGGACTATCCTGTCTAACGCGGCGTCCGGCGTTCCCTGCCAGTTGGAATACCCCTTCAGTTTGGCGGCCTTCGATTTATATGCCCTGGCCTTGGCATCCATGGCGTTCACGCGGGCGAAGACCATCGACAGGTCGAACGTCTCGGTCGTGATGCCGTGCTTCTGGAGGGCAAGCTCATCGAATCGGACCGTCTTGAAGGCCGTCGTCCTGGCCCCGATCGCCCCGACCGTCATTTCCCTCATGCCGTTGACCACGCGGCAGAGGCGGTCAAAATAATCGACGTTGCCCGCAAACTCCTTGCTTGACGGGTGAACCGTGTGCGGCGCAAGGGCGGTGAACTTCACGCCGTACTGCGTGAACACGTCCATAACCGAGAACTTGCCGCAGAACGCGTCGCGCCGCTGGTCCATCGCCATCCTGTTCAGTTCGTCCGGATAGGCCTGCACGAGGATCGGGACGCCCGCGTCCTTCAGGGCCGCAACCGCCCCGGTCTCGTCGCCGAAATTAGGCAGGCAGAGGATCACGCCGCCGTACTTGCCGCGATTCTCGGCCAGGAACCTGGCGTAGACCCGCCCCTCGGCCGGAGTCTCCACCGCCCCGTGACGGGTGGCCTTCTCATCCAGCATTATGCACTTGTATCCCATCGCCTTCAGCGCCGCCTTCATCTCCCTGCGGGCCGACGACTGCAGCGAGGCAGGAAAGAATCCCCGATTGCCGAAAAACAACGCGAACGCCGTCTTCTCTGATCCGCTCATGAAATTTCTCCTGTAACTGGAAATTGCCGTTTAGAGCCTATCCGGAATAAGAGCCTATCCGGCCAGCCTGACAGGGAATTATCCCCATTCCCCCGGAAAACTCAAGCCAAAGCCGGCATTGACGATATTATCGGCAGACTGACTTCAAGCTTCGCCAGAGAGCATGTCGCGGTTTTCCGGCTATTGCAGATTCGGATGTTCGCGGAGTTTCCTGACCTGCAAATACGCGGGCTGGGCCCGCGAGTCGGTGGGATATTTCTTGATGTAATCCTCGTAGGCCTTTATCCCCTTTTCGCCGGCGCTTCTGGCCCCGGCGGTCCTGCCTATTCTGGTGGCCATCTCATAGTAGCATTCGGCGATATACCATTCCATGTCCCGCTGGTCTTCGGCTGTCGGCTTGGGCGAGCCGCCAATGGCCTGCTTGTACAAGTCGATGGCCAATTCATAGTTTCCGCGGAATTTTTCAATGTTGGCCCGCTCTTTGGTCGTGCTCTCCACCTTGATCTTGTTGCTCAGGTTGTCCACGGCCTTGTCGACCGGCTCGCCCTTGACGAAAACCTTGTATCCCAGGTACCCCCCGACTATCAGGACGAACACCACTCCCGCAAATACCAGAAAGTTCCTCATATCGCGTCTCCTTCGGGTCTGTTGGCATGGCCTGGCGTTTCGGACTTCTCGCGCCGCCGGGGCGCAAGACCGAAACGCCGGCCTGTATTATTATAAGCGCGCGGCGGCCCGCATAAAAACACCCCTGCGCGGCTATTTTATAAAAAGCGGATTTCCGCCTCGGCGAACTGGCGGCGTTTTACCCGCGTCTTCTGCCCGCATGTCCGAAAACCATCGACTGGACCTCGACGCCGGTTATGGCATTGAGCTTGTCGGACAACTGGCGGATTTTGACGTCCGGGCCGACCATCTCCAGTATGAGCAGGCCGTTTTTGGCGTTCCTGCTCTTGCCGATCTCGTGCAGGCCCAGCCGGGTCTTGATGAAGTCGCCGTGTTGCGTCAGCAGCTTCTGGACCTTCAGGGCCTCTTTCAGCCGGTCGTCAACGTGTACGCCGAGGATGGTGTGTTTGTCTTTCACGATTGTTCCCATTCATGCATTCTCTATTACGGCGGCCTTCCACCGTTATCGAACATGCCATTCCGGCAGATGCCGGCGGTTAGTGTTCGCTCATCTGCTTTTCAGTCGGGAAAGACTTGCCGTAAGGCCTGCGATGCCGCAGGTCCTTGACCAGTCCCCAAGCCAGGAACGCCACGCCAATTCCCAGAAGCGCCCAGGCATATATAGCCATCAGTTGCATCTGCCAGGCCGGCGCCCCTCCTCCTGTTTCGGCGCCCCAGAACGGCAGGGCCATCAGCATAACCGCGTTGGCAAGGATCAGTATCGCGCCGGTCATCATTCTCATCTTATTTTCCTTGTTATGGAATCTGATATCTTATCGGCTGTTTTCACCCGCGCCTTGCGGTTACAGCAGTTTGCCCTGGAGCGGCTGGTCCTGCGGGCCCTGCGAAGGGCCGCCCTGCTGCCCGACGCTTGCCAGCCCGACCGGCCTGCCCCACATGGACAGGCACAGGAAAACAAATCCGATCGCAAACGCCGGCCAGGCCAGCATCGCAAGAACCATGGCGGCGATTCGCGTCCCGTCTACGGGGATCATCATAAGTATGCTTCCGATAAACATCACGCCCATGCACGCCAGAATAATGATGTTCGCCAGCCGATGAAGGTTGCGAATGATGTTCAATACGGCAAACGCCCCAATAGCCGCCTCCGAAAGCATTATCAAGATGCCCGCGATAATCGCCAATGCCAGCATGTCCCTGCTCCTTTCCTGACGTTCATATTCTACCCCTCCGGCTCACATTGTCCACCTGTAAAATGCCGGCGGAGGCAATCCATCGTCACTGGGGAAATAATCAGGCAATGGCCGCCCTTTTGTGGTGCGGGCGTTCCGGCTACGCTAAAGCTACGCCGGACATGCTCGCCTGCGCCGGACAAGTCTGTCTTGTCAGCCCGTCAGGGCATCTGAAAGTAGCCCCGCCCCGGAGCGAAGCGGAGGGCGGGGTGGCAGGCGGCGCGAAATTCGAGCCCCTTCTGGGGCGATTGCGCCATAAATATTTCCGTCGGACAAAAAGTTGATCTCAGTCGCCCCCAAGGGGCTCTGAACTCGACAAAATCTTTTCCCCGCCCTGTTGGGCTTGTCGATTTAGTTGGCACGCGAATTGCCATCTTGACAGGCATGGTATAATCGTGCCCGTCAAGGAGAACAGCATGAGACGATGGGCTACGACATCGATGGATCGAACTCAAATACTTCTGTTCAACCCCACCCTG
>JACRIL010000229.1 GCA_016235825.1 Planctomycetota bacterium | reverse complement strand
GTACGTGTTCAACATCGGCCGCAACTGCTGAATCTGTTTGACATCCATGCCGTAGCTCCTTTGCTGTCAAGGCGTCCTGTAAGGAACCATCGGATGGCTGGATGAATTTTCTTGAGCTAAAGTCTCGTTGTAGTGCTAATAAGATAGAACTAGCGGAAGCAGAAAACGTACTTGCAGTAACGTTATGGTGGGAGAATAACGGTAAAGAGGCCGTTGAAGTTCCCGTCTATAAACCATATGGGTTATCTAACATGGCGGGTTTGTCTCTTGTGGGCAAGAAGAGGAACGACCAGTTTACATATGACTGCGTAAAAGATCTAGTCTCGCAGTTTCCAGGCAGAAAGACGCTGAAACCCAGTGAAAGTTTCAGTGAAAAGATTGAAATATTCTTTGGTGAAAAATCGCCACACAAACCTCCGCCGACTCTGGCAGCAGGCGAATTCCTGACAATGCATTTTCAGGCCGATCGCGGAGTGAAACTGAATCCGCTCAAGGAACAGCCGACCATTACCAGCGGGGATATTACCGTCATCAGAACCAGTGGGATTGAAGGCAAGAATAAGCAACCCGTCACAGCACCGGCGGCGAGCGCCGAGGAGAGCAAAAAACTGATCGCCCAGTTAGGCGACAGCGATGTCAAGGTCCGAGACGCGGCTTCCAAGAAACTGTTTGAGGTCGGCAATTCCGTCCTGCCGGCGTTGAATGATAAGTTGAAGGAAAAAGGCCTTGATCCTGAAATATCGGGGAGAATCAGGAATCTGATCGAAGAAATAGATACAGATGGGGTCTTTGCACGTAAACTGAATGACACAATTCTCAAGAACGTTCCACTTCAAGGCGTGCAATTCTCGGATGCGATAGAATTCTTGCGGACCCGCACAGACATGAATTTCAACCCGCACTGGGCCGCCCTGTCCGCCGCCGGAATCGGCAAAGACAAGGAACTCACCATCAGTCTGGTCAATGTCTCCGTCAAAAAATGCCTGGACTCGATCCTGAGCGATGTCAGCGGCGGCACGACCGCGAACCTCGGATGGGCCATAGACGACAGCGTGATCGAGATATCCACAAAGGAAGACCTGGAGAAAACGGCCAAGTTCAGGATATTCCTTAATGAGGACGCAAAGGTTCAACAGGATACCCCTGAAAATCGCAAAGCACGTGAGGAACTGGGCAAGATACTGAAGACCGTTCCGCTGGCGGGCGTCCAGTTCTCGGATGCGATACAATACCTGCGGGACAAGTCGGATTTGAATATAGACCCGCGTTGGCCCGCCCTGGCCGCCGCCGGCATCGGCAAGGACAAGCAGCTCACCGTCAGTCTGGTCAATGTCTCCTTCAAAAAATGCCTGGAATCGATCCTGAACGATGTAAGCGGCGGCACGACCGCAAACCTCGGATGTATCATCAAGGATGGCGTGATCGTGATATCTACCAAAGAAGACCTGATGCCGCTGCTCAAGGTGCCGGCCACAGGCCCGGCCCCAACCCCGGCCACCGCGCCGGCGGCAAACACCGAAGAGATCAAAAAGCTGATCGCCCAGCTCGGCGACAGCGATTTCAAGGTTCGCGACGCGGCCACCGAAAAGTTGGTGAAGATTGGCGAACCTGCTTTGCCCGTCCTGAAGGATGCTTCGGAGAAGAATAAATCCGATCCTGAAATAGCGGCGCGTCTGGAAGTCATAATTAAAAAGATTCCAACAGCAGGCAATGCGGGTGGGGATTGCTCTTTTTACGGGATAGACTGCAAGGCCACGGACGTGGTTTTTGTGATGGACAGGTCCGGCTCGATGATCCAGACGTTCGACTATCTCCGCAAGGAGATGCTGGACTCAATAGGCAAGCTCAAAGAAGCCCAGAATTTCCACGTGATTTTCTATGCTATGGGCAGGCCGTTAGAAAATCCGCCCAAGCAGCTTGTTGCAGCCGACAAGCAGAACAAGGCGGCGGCCGCCGAATTTCTCAAGGGCGTTACGCCCGAAGGCCAGACGGATCCGGTGCCGGCGCTTGCGCGGGCGTTCGATGTGCTAAAGGGATCGAAGAATCCGAACAAGGTTATCTATCTGCTTAGCGACGGATTGTTTCCCGACAACAACGCGGTGCAGAAGTTGATAGCCGACAGGAATCCCGCCGGCGAGAACCAGATCGCGATCCACACCATCCTTTACGGCGAAAGGCCGAAAGAGGCGGAAGAGTTTATGCGGAAGATTGCCGCTGACAACAAGGGCAGATACAAATTCGTCAATCCGGATGGCGATTGATTCCTTTTGGAATGGCTGGTCTTCTTATGCGCCAAGAGGCAAAATCGGGTGCCACGCACATTTGTTTGTGGGCGTGTGCTTTTTTAAAAGTTTCTCATAAACATCGACGTATTTGTTGCAACTGTACATATTTGCCGATCGGGAAAAAGAACACGGGCAGGTTGTTCGTGGCACGGGCGTCTCGCCCGTGTGTCCCACGACCGTCTCGGTCGTGGTGTTATTTTTATCCAGGGGCGAGACGCCCCTGGGACACACGGCCGGGACGGCCGTGCCACAAAAAAGAACACGGCCGCAATCCGGCTTCGTTGCACTACGCCGAGATAAAACATATGCGGCCGATGGCACCCGTTCGCGCCACATTTTCAACGGGCCGTTATCCCAGTTCAAAGATGGACTGGGTTTTGAGGATGGTCAGTTCGTCTGGGAAGGAGTGGAAGGCCATGACGTGGAATTCGTTGGGCCTGGCCTCGTAGTCGATGAAGGTGAACGGGGTCAGCGGGCCGTTGGGCCGCTCGGCGTGCAGGACGAACAGGCCTCTCTTGGCCGCCATGCGGGTCAACTCCTCGTGCGTGCCGGAATAGACCTGCTTGCTCATGATCTCGACCTGGAAGTTCATCATGTAGCTGATGTCGCCGGCCTTCTTGCGCTCGTGGTCCTTCTCGCCCCGGAAGGGCAGTTCCAATATCAGCCCCCTTGCGGGCAATTCGACGTCCTCGCCGGCGATGACCTCCACCAGCGAGCAGTCGGTTCGGAAAAAGCCGATGGCGTGCGTGCGGCCGGTCGCCCAGACCTGGGCCTCGTACACGCCGCGGTCCACATTCCGCGATTCGCGGATGTCGAACAGCTCCGGGTGGAGCGGGCGATCATACAGGCAGAAGCGTAGAGTGTCGACGCAATGGTTTTGGCCGGTGTTCATGGATATCCTTACAATGTTATTATAGCCGATGAGACGGGGCGACTCAATATTTTTATATTACCGCCCTCACTTTGAGCGGGCGAACTGCTCGTTGTCCTCGCGGAAGTCGCGCAGGGCGCGATCAAAGATGCGACGCATCTGTTTTTCCAACTCATCGGCGTTCTTTTTTCCCTTCGGCAGCGACATCCAGCACCACGAGATCGCCTGGCGAATGGAATTGTCGATATGTCCGGGTCCGAAAAAGTCGGCCATCTGCTTGGCATCTTTCTCGCCGCTTTTGCCTGGTTTGAATGAGTGCATCATAGGTCTTTCCTTTCTCGATCTTTGTTGAGGAAAAGGATGATATCAGGTTTATTCGGAGAAAACCATTATTGCCCTGACAAAGATTAACCCTTGCTGATGATGTTGAGGCCTTCGCGGTTGGATGCGTCGCCGTCCCACTTGTGGTGGGCGATGGAAGCGACAATATCGTGCGCGACCTGTACGGCGGCCAGGCCGGCCTCGGCCGACACGACCGGCTGGGCGCGGTCCTTGACTGCCTGGATAAAGGCCTGGGCCTGGAGTTTGAGCGGCTCGGTCGATTCGTCTACCTTCAGTTCCTCGACCTTGAGCAGTTTGGTGTAGTCGATCTGCTGGGCCAATTCGGCCAGGTCCTCGACGGCCAGGTCCTTGGCCATCTGGATGATGTCCAGGTTGGCCTGCTTGCGGATGGCAACGCCGACTTTTTTCGCGTAGTCGACAGACAGATATGCCTCTTCCGAGAAAATCCGCATCTTGCGTTCGGTCTTGATGGCCAGCCGGCTGGCGGTGAGGTTTGCGACGCAGCCGTTGGCGAAGACCAGCCGGACGTTGCAGATATCCTCGTGTTTTCCTATCACGTTGACGCCGACTGCGTGCACCTGGCTGACTGCCGAGCCGACCAGCATGAGCACCAGGTCGATGTCGTGTATCATTATGTCGAGCACCACGCCCACGTCTGCGGAGCGGAACGTGAACGGGCTGATCCGATGTGCCTCGATGAACTTGGGCCGGATTTCGAATTTTTTCATGGCCAGCACAGCCGGATTGAACCGCTCGGTGTGCCCGACCTGAACCTGCGCGCCGGTCGAGCGGGCCAGTTCGATCAATTCCTTGCCTGCCGCGATGTCGTTGGTTATGGGTTTTTCTATCAGCACGCTCTTGCCAGCGGCCACGAAAGGCCTCGCCGCCTGAACATGCGCCAGCGTCGGCACGGAGATTATCGCCGCGTCGACCATATCGACGACCTGAGCGGCGTCGGCGAAGGCCTTGCTGTTGCGCTGGCGGGCGACGGCGTCGGCTGTGGCAAGGTTGGAATCCACGACTCCGACCAGTTCCACGCCGCCGATCTCGCTGAGCACGCGGGCGTGCAGCTTGCCCATCCTGCCGGCCCCAACCACCGCCATCCGAAAACTCATGACTGGCTCCTTTTTATAAGCGCCAGGATTTCCGGCGGCAGCAGTTCAAGGGCCTCCGGCGGGACCTTGCCTCGATACGTCTCACGATATCGGCCGTAGACGCCCTGGAGGCTTTTCTTGCAGAATTCGCAAAGGGCCATCGACTCGCCCTCGACGCCGAGGTTCATGAGCTGTTCGATCTTGGTCTGGAGCGCGGCCTCGTCCTCGAACAGATCGCGGAGGGTTTTTCGCAGGTCGCGTTCATCGTCCTTTTTGAGTTTGGCGGCCTTGATGCCCGCCTCGTGGACCCCGCGGACCGACGGCGACGACATGCCGCAATCCTGGCTGAAGAAATCGGTGTATGGCGGCACGTCGCGGCGGACGGGGGTTCGCGGGCCGACGCGGGCGTACTGGCCGATCGAGGTGAAGTGGTGCACGCCGGACATATCTTCAAGCACGGCCCCGTCGTGCACGCGGATGTGCCCGGCGAGTTGGACCCACCGGCCCAGGCGGGCGCGGTTATCCACGTAGCAGTCGTGGGCGACGTGGCAGCCTTCCATCAGGATGTTGTCGTTTCCGATGCGGGTTACGAACCCGCCGACCTCGGTCCCCAGATGGGCGGTGATCTCGCGCCCGAAGCGGTTGCGATGCCCGATCAGCAGCATCGTCTGGGCGCCCTGGTACTTGAGGTCCTGCGGCTGGCCGCCCAGCACGCAACCTTCGTCGATGAAATTGTCGGACCCGATGGTGGTCTTGCCGACCACGCTGACCCGGCGGACGAGGATCGTGCCCGGGCCGATCGTAGCGCCGGGGCCGATCACACAGAACGGGCCGATCTTCGCGCGGGGCGAAACGCGGGCGGAGGGAGCGATCTCTGTTATGACGGCTACGTCAGGCATTGGCGCCCCCGCCCGTCGAAAGCTTCGCAGGGTTCGTGGCACGGACGTCTCGTCCGTGGAAATCTGTTGGATGGGCATGGGCGAGACGCCCATGCAACACACGGGCAAGATGCCCGTGCCACTTTTGTCGGCCTTCTTTGCTCCAGCCGGTTTTTGTCGAAACGCGGTTCATCGCAGTTACTCGGATAGACTCTTCATCTGTTGAAGCGACCTGCACAATCGCTGGAGGTGCGACTCTGGCGCGCACTGGCCGGAGAGCCTGGCCAGCACCTGCTGGTTGGCCGGCCCGCCGGAGCCGTTGAACAGTTCGCGGAAGGCCGACTTGATCTCGCGGATGTCGTCGTCGCTGAAGCCGCAGCGGCGGAGATTTTCGATGTTCACGCCGCGAATGCGGTAGGGCGTGCCGTCGATCATGGCGAAGGGCGGCACGTCGCGGTCGATCTCGCAGTAGCCGGCGACGAACGTGTAGGCTCCCAGAGTAACCGCCCCGACGGTAACAAACGCGCTGATCCGGACGTATTCCTCGACCTTCGCTCCGGGCGCGAAGTGGGTGCAGTTTGCGAATATGCCGTGGTCGCCCAGGCTCGCCCCGGCCCCGACGATCGAGGCGACCATTATGAGGTTGTCGTCGCCGATCTGCGTTGGGGCGTCGATTCCGGCGTAAACGGTAACATGCTCGCGGATCCGCACGGCCTTGCCTATCTGGCAGACGCCCTGCGTTTTTGCGCCGTTTGCGCTTGCGCCCACGACGGCCAGGGCCGAAATGCAGCAGTTCTCGCCGATGGCCGTTTTACCCGTTACGGTTACGCTGTTGTCGATGACGCAGCCGGCGGCGATCTTCACGTGCTGGCCGATATGGCTGAACGGGCCGACCACAACGTCCTCGGCCAGTTCGGCGCCTTTTTCGATTATCGCTAGAGGAGAGATTTTAGGCATATTTCAGTGGCCGGCGTCCTTTCCGTATTTTGGCTTTCACGCAGGTTCGGCGTCGACGAGCATGAATTTTATCTCGGCCTCGGCGGCGATTTCCTGTCCGACCATGGCCTTGCACTGGCAGTGGCCTGTCCGTGCCCGCACGTGCAGGGCCTCGGCGTGCAGGATGAGCTGGTCGCCCGGGCGGACCGGGCGGCGCATCTTGACGCGGTCCATGCTCAGCAGGACGGCGACCTTGCCTGTGTGTTCCAGCCGGCGGCTCAGCAGAATGCCCGAAAGCTGCGCCATCGCCTCGACGATCATCACGCCGGGCATTATCGGCAGGCCGGGGTAGTGGCCCTGGAAGAACGGCTCGTTGATCGTGACGTTTTTGATCGCCACCGCGTGGCGGTCCTCGTCGATGGACACGACGCGGTCGATCATCAGGAACGGATAGCGGTGCGGCAGCAGGCGCATTATCTTGCGGATATCCAGAACAGGCTCGGCCGGATACTGGAGAGCCGGTTTTTTCTCAGGCCCGCCCTCCAGCAGCTTGCGGATGAGTTCGTGATTGAGTTCGTGCCCGCTGCGACAGGCGATGATCCTGCCTCGCAGCGGCCTGCCCAGCAGCAAGAGGTCGCCGATCAGGTCGCATATCTTATGCCTGACGTATTCGTCGGGGAACCGCAGGCGGTTGTCGATGGGTCCGGCGTCGCCGACCACGAGGATGTCGCGGGTGGTCAGGTGTTTTCCCCAGCCGCGCGCCTGGAACTCGCGAGCCTCGGCCTCCAGCAGAAACGTCCGGGCCGGGGCGAGCTGCGACATATAGTCGTCCCTGCCCAGGCGGAACGAGAAAACCTGCCGGCCTATGCTCGGGATCGATGGATAGTTAAGGTCGTATACTATGTCGAGGCAGTCGGCCGGGCCGGGCACCAGCGAAAGCGAGTTATCGCCCTGGCTGACGGTGAGCGGCTGCTCGACGATCAGCAGATTCCTGGGGACGTCCTGCTCCTCGAAGCCGGCCGACTCCAGCGCCTGCGCGAACGGCAGCGACGAGCCGTCGGTCGAGGGCGTCTCGTTGCCGCTCAGTTCGATGAGAAGATTGTCGATTCCCATTCCGGCCACAGCGGACAGCACGTGCTCGACAGTTTCCGCGCCGGCCGGGCCGTTGACCAGGCTGGTCGTCCGCGACCGCTCGGCCAGGCTGGCGATTGTTACCGGTATCTCCAGCGGGGCCGGCAGGTCCATGCGGACGAACCGCACGCCGGTGTTCGCCGGAGAGGGGCAGAACCTCAGCTTGCTCCGCTCGCCGCCGAAAAGCCCCAGGCCCTCGACGGTTACGGACTTCTTAATCGTTTTTTGCAGACTCAATTGCATCCAGTCTCGCCTCGATATCCTTCAATCTGGCAGCCAGGCCCGGAATAATCTTCCTGGCGGCCATTATCATGCGAATTTCGTCCTGCGCTTCCCTTGCCGGCATGCCGAAGACGGCCTGCCCGGCCGGAACGTCCTGGGCAACGCCGCTATGCCCGCCGACCATGGCGCCTTCGCCTATGCTGATATTGTCCCGTATGCCGGCGTTTCCGGCAATCATGGCGCAGTCGCCGACCTTGACGCTTCCGGCCAGCCCGGCCATGCCCATGATAATGCAGCCGCGGCCAAGTTGGCAATTGTGCGCTATCATCACCATGTCGTCAATCTTCGTTCCCTGGCCGATCCGGGTCGGGGCGAACTTGCCGCGGTCGACGCAACTGCACGCCCCGATCTCCACGTCGTCGGCGATAATCACGCCGCCGACGTGCGGGATGCGGTGATGAACGCCTTTTTCCGTGAAGTAGCCGAAACCGTCCCAGCCGATGACGGCATTGGGGCCGATCCGGACGTTTTTGCCTATTTCGCAGCCGGCGTGGACGACGGCGCCGGGGGCAAGCAGCGTGTTTTCGCCGATGGAAGCATCGGCGCCGATGCAGACGTGGCTGCACAGGATTGCGCCTTTGCCGATCTTCGCCCGGCTGCCCACGACGACGAACGGGCCTATCCTGACCTCAGGGCCGAGTTGAGCATCGGGCGATACCACTGCGGCAGGATGAACTCCGTCGGCGGGCAGGTCTTGCGGCTCGCCGATGAACGTCAGCAGCCGGAGCATGGCGGCCGGCACGTGGGGAACCCGCAAAAGAACCGGCCTGCCGCCCTCGCCGCGAATTTTAGCGCCGGCCGGAACCAGCGCGGCGGTCGCCTTGCACGAGCCGATTCGGGAGGAATGTTTTTCGTCCACGGCGAAGGCCAGATCGCCTGGACCCGCATCCTCGATGGCCGATATCCGCTCGACGGCCGCCGAGGCGTCGCCCTCGACCGAGGCGCCAGTGATATCAGCTATCTGCCTGACTGACAGCGGAAACTTTTTCATGTCCTTTGCCGGCCTGGCCGGCGGGCCGGACGCCGGAGTTATTTCCGGGGGGGAGTGATCGTGTAATTCTGATTGACCTGGGTCAGGACCTCGTTGGTTATGTCCACGTCGGAATCCCAGTACAGTATCTTCCGGCGATCCATCTCGCCGATCAGATCGTTAAGGTCCCTGGAGTCGATGTTGGCGGAACTGCGATAAAGCACGATCTGGACGCCGCGGCTCCTGGCCACGTCGCCGACAGCCTTGACGACGTCCTCGTATACTTCTTTCGTCAGGCGGAACTTGTCGCGCATTATAATCGCTTCCTGGAACTTTCTCCATGCTTCCAGCTCGATTGCCTGCTTTTGCAGGTCGTCAATGGCTTTTTCATACTGGGGGCTGCCGGCCTTGAGCACCGCAAGGTCGTTGCGGAGGGCGTCGAGTTTTTCTCCCCTGGCCTTGAACTCCTTTTCCAGGTCTTTAATGCGCTGCGTGGAGATGCCCACAAGGTCCTGGGTTTTTTTGTAGTTCTTGTTGACCTCATCGATGTCGCAGACGGCCACCACGGTCGGTTTGCCCGCCTTGGGCGCGGCGGGCGGCTGCGCGTTGGTGTCGGCGAACATCAGCAGGGCCGCCGCCACCGCCGCCGCCACGACAAAAACGATTCTCGATGCTTTCATGTTTTCACCTCTTGTTGTTAGTGTTTGGCCTTCAATGACGCGAAGCGGCTATCAAACCGTTTTTCCCTGCGAAAATCAACAGCAAGTTTCCCCGTCTGATAAAACCTTCATGGCGGCTGTCGCGGCACATCAAGCGTTCCATTATGGATTTTCAGAACGTCCAGCCGACCGTGAAGTTTACCAATTGCGAGTTGTCCTGCTCGGAATCCTTCACGAGCGGGAATCCGAAATCCAGGGACATAGGCACCGGGCCGAAGAACGGGATCGTCCATCTCAGGCCGAAGCCGGCCGACACGCGATATGTGTTTATCTCCATGTTCGGCTCGACAGTGCCGGTGTCGATAAACATCGCGCCGCGAATCACGTCGGAAACCAGCGGGAAGGTGTATTCCGTGCCCAGGAACATCATGAACTTGCCGCCTATCGGCTGGTTGGTCTGGAAGCCCAGGTCCGTAACGCCGCGCGGGCCTATGCCGCGATAGCGGAAGCCTCTGACGCTGCCCAGGCCGCCGCCGTAGAACCGCTCGAAGGTCGGGGCGTCTCCGACTATCTGGCCTATCGCGGCCCTGCCGGCCAGAACGTGCTTGCGGTGCAGGACGTCGGTATAAAGCGTCCTGTATACATGATAGTCGGCGCTGATCCGGCCGAACACGTCGGACCCGACGAACTGCTCGTAGCTGGTGCTGAGCCTGTCGCCCGTGGTGGGCAGCCAGCGGCTGTCGGTCTTGTCGCGAACGATTGTGGCCTTGAGGCTGGGCATGAAGTGGGCGCCTTCATCCTCCCGGATTTCCTTGCAGGCGCCCCACCAGACATTTCTTATATCCACTTGCTGAAGGTTCAATGCGAGTTCGCCGTACCAGCGATTTTTGAACCGCTTGCCCAGGCTGAACACGCCGCCGTAACGCAGTTCGTCATAAACTTCGCGTTCCCGCGAGAAGACGAAGGCCTTGGCGCCGCCGGAGTAAGGCAGGTCGAATATGTACGGGGTGAACCAGTCCACAGTGAATCGCATCATCTGAACGCCAGGCTCGGCCGTGATCGACAGGGTCTCGCCGTTGCCCTTGAACGCCTGGCCCCGCCAGAATTCCTTGCCCGAGGTCGGCCAGCCAAGGATATTGAAATTCCGCTGGGTGTACGAAACCGTGCCCAGAAAACCGGTATTGGTGCTGTAGCCCACGCCGACCTGGAACTCGGCCGTCTTGCCCTCCTTGACCGTAACCAGCACGTCGCGGACGTTTTTCTTCGTCCCGACAGGATCGATATCCACGCTTTGGAACAGCCTGCCCTCGAAGAGCCTGCGCTTGGACTCCTCGACGGCGACCCGGTTGTAAAGCTGGTTCTGGAAGAACCGCAGTTCGCGGCGTATGACGTGTTCCTGGGTTACGTCGTTGCCCTTGATGGTTATCCGCCCGACCGTGTACTGGTCGGATTCGGTTACGTTGAAGATCAGCGTAACTTCGCCTGGCCTTGGATAGCGTTTTTCCGGCCTGATCTTGGCGAAGATGTAGCCGAGTTCACCGTAGGTGTATTCGATGATTTCGGTGTCCAGTTTGAGCGCGTCGGCTTCCAGGTACACGCCCTTTTTGAGCTTGATCCGCGATGAGAGCTGCTCGTTGCTGAAGACCGTGTTGCCCGCGAACTTGACCGATTCGACCTTGTATCGCAGCCCTTCCTTTATGACGACCTTGAGCACCATCGAGTTTTTGTCCTCGGCCGGCTCCAGAATCCTGTCAACCTCGCAGTCCAGGAAGCCCTCGCTGACATATGTGTTGCGGATGGAGTTAAGATCGCTCTCCAGCACGTCCGTGTCGATGTAGCCCTTTACGAATGGCCAGAACCTGGCCTTGGTGCTCATCTTGACGACAAGCAGATACAGATCGGTGTGGTAGGTGTTTCCGACGATCTTTATGCGGGATATCGTTACCCGCGGCCCCTCGACGATGCGGTAGATGACCTCGCCCTTGCCTTCCAGGGCCGGCTTGTCGTAAGTAACCGTCGCATACAGGAAGCCCGACCCCTTGAATTTGGCCAGCAGGTTCTGGGCGCCGTTTTCAACGTTGACGCGGCTGAGCGGGTCGCCCACGCCGAAGTTCAGTTCCTTCGCCAGGGCCTCGGTCTTGAAGGTCTTATTGCCCTGGAAGACCAGCTTGGTAACCAGCGTCCGCTCGACGACCGTGAACGTGATAACCACGCCCTTGTCAGTCGTCGTGCGTTCCGGAGTAACGCTGTCGAATTTACCGCTGGCCAGAAGCCGTTTGAAGTCCTCGTCCACGACGGCCGGGTTGTAGACCTGCCCCGGGCGGGTCTTGATAAGCTCCAGAACGGCCTGCTGGCTGAGTCTCGTGTTGCCCTTTATGTTGACCTCGGCGATGGTGCTGGGAGGCGGGCCTGCCAGACACTCGGCCGCAGGCAGAATAATCCATGCCGACAGCACTGCCGCTATCAGTATATGTGTCGCCTTTTGTCTCACCATTGACTCCAGTAAGCCGCCCGGTTTCAGCCCGGCCGGCGTCCCTTGCTGTGTTAAGGTCAGAAGGATACGCAGTCCCCCCCGGCCATGTCAACAGGCTAAAATACAAAAGTCTGTTGATTTTTTAAACTAACAGGAATCATTCAGTCGATATATGTAAGTTTAACATACGCATGAATGGGCGGTTACATGTCGCATGAAAGAACTTCAGACCGATTAGCACTACAACGAGACTTTAGCTCAAGAAAATTCATCCAGCCATCCGATGGTTCCTTACAGGACGCCTTGACAGCAAAGGAGCTACGGCATGGATGTCAAACAGATTCAGCAGTTGCGGCCGATGTTGAACACGTACTT
>JACRIL010000233.1 GCA_016235825.1 Planctomycetota bacterium | reverse complement strand
GCCACGCACAGTTGGCTGTTCTTCTGCCGCAGGCTGCGGGTGCGTTATGAAAAACGGGACGATATTCATCAAGCATTCCTCATCATCGGCTGCATTCTGATCTGCTGGTGCAAGATTCAGAGGTTTTGTTAGAGTGCCTTAGTTAAATATGATACGGAAATTGACAGTTGCGTGAAAATATTAAATGAAGTCGGACCAGAGAGGATATCTTCGAAAAATAGGGATAAAATAAAAGCAAGGTTTTTAGAAGGAAAGTTGGAAAATTACAACTTCATATTGTTTGCGGGAAAACTATTTCTTGATCCATTGGACATGGAGGCAGAAAAAATATTATTGTCTTTTGCTAGTTTTGAAGAGCTACTCAGAACTGAGAGGCAAGGTAAATATATGCCGGGATCGAGATTTGCTGCAATCCTGGTGCTGGCCAGACATGGGAATGACAAGGCTATGGCATTGGCGAGAAAATACGTAGCCGAGGCAGATAAGATTGACAAATACATAGAATATGTAGACGACATGGTATACATCAACAGGCCGGAAAGCTACATGATCTTGTTGGAAAACATCTTTTCCAATGAGCGGTTACCAAGTATGTTCGGAGGAGAGTGGGGTCCGCTTTGTGCATCCGACAGTCTTAGGATTCTTTCGGAAAAGATTGAGAATAAGGGCTATCCGGTAACTAAGGATATGAGCAAATTTAAACTTGAGGATTTGGAAACGTTGCGTGAATGGATAAAATCGCAGAAGGAGATAAAGATAAAGGGTTGCGACAAGCCGATAGACATGGAGAAGATGAAAGACGCGATACGCGCGGCTGAGAAAAAACCGATGGAAGACCCCGAAAAAGGCATACCGATCCGGCCTCAAAAAAAATAGAAACGGATTTTCTTAGATGATTTGAATTGCCTTTTTGTGCCTGAATTATCTACATTTCCACACTATCCTGTCGGCAGGACAAGAATTTCAATGTCGCATCAGGTTTTGAGAATTATTTCAATTGAGGCAAGTTCGTCGGCGCTGAAGGTCAGGTTTTTCAGGGTGCCGACGGCATCTTCGATCTGGGAAACTTTGCTTGCGCCGACCAGCGCGGATGTCATGGCCGGATGGCGCAGCACCCAGGCAAGGGCCATTTGCGCCAGGGTCTGGCCGCGGACTTTGGCCAGATCGTTCAGGCGGCGGACCTTCGCGAGCTTATCTTCGGTAATATGGGCCGGCTTGAGAAAGCCGTGCGGCTTGGTTGCCCGCGAGCCTTCCGGTATGCCGGCCAAGTACTTGTCCGTCAGCAGCCCCTGCGCCAGCGGCGAAAACACGATGCAGCCGATGCCCTCTTTTGCCAGCGTGTCGAGCAGTCCGTCCTCGATCCAGCGGTTGAACATGCTGTACGACGCCTGATGGATCAGACAGGGCGTGCCGAGTTGTTTCAGGATGGCAGCCGCCTGCTTAGTCTGTTCGGGCTTGTAGTTGGAGATGCCGGCGTAGAGCGCCCGGCCGCTGCGAACGATGAAGTCCAACGCTCCAAGCGTTTCCTCCAGGGGCGTGTCCGGGTCGGGCCGGTGATGGTAGAAAATATCCACGTATTCCAGGCCCATCCGCTTGAGGCTCTGGTCGCAACTGGCGATGAGGTTCTTGCGCGAGCCCCATTCGCCGTACGGGCCGGGCCACATAAGGTAGCCTGCCTTCGATGATATTATCAGCTCGTCGCGGTAAGGCCGCAGGTCCTTGCGGAAAATCTCGCCGAACGTTTCCTCGGCCGAGCCGGGCGGCGGGCCATAGTTGTTGGCAAGGTCGAAATGCGTTATGCCCAGGTCGAACGCCCGCCGGGCCATCGCCCGGCCGTTCTCGAAGACGTCCACCCCGCCGAAGTTGTGCCACAGTCCCAGCGAGATCGCCGGCAGCTTCAGGCCGCTGCGGCCGATGCGGTTGTATTTCATCGTCTCGTAACGCGACTCGACCGGCTGATAGCTCATCCTGTTGGCTCCAATAAGTGCCCTGATTGATGGAATGATACGGGCGATCCGATCCGCTGTCAAACCCGTGCATGGCAATGGGGTAATGGCTCAATAGATCGGAGTAGGGACGCCGGTTGTCCGGCGCCTCCTCCACGGATTCCGGCGTGCGGCATTGCCACACCGTGCTCTTGCCCCGGATTTTAACGTTCAGCCTCACTTCCGGATGCTGCACCACATCCCTCCGTAACAAGGGATTACCCCGACGGTTTATCAGTTTTTCACGGCCAGGACCTTGGAAGGTTTGAGCAGGCCGGAATGAGATTCGTAAAAGCCGATCGCCAGCAATTTTCCACCGAAAAGGATTGCGACCTGGCCATTTGTCGCCGGTCCTCCGGCAAACCTGACAGCGTTGCCGAGAACGAGCCTGCCGGCAGAATCCGGGTCTATTTTCATCTTCGGCAGGTCTTGCAAGGCGAGCAGAGGCGACAGCAAATTTTTCTGAATATCGAGTTCTTCGGGCCTGACCGCTTGGGCAAGATTGAACGGTCCGATGGCCGTGCGGGCCAGGGCCGAGCAGAATCCGCCGACGCCGAGCGACGAGCCGATGTCGCGGGCCAGTGCGCGGATATAAGTGCCCGATCCGCAGCGGACGTCAATCCGAAGACGGGGATAGTCGTATTCCAGAAGTTCGATCGAATGGATGTGCACCGGCCGCGGCTGAAGTTCGACCGTTCTGCCTTTGCGGGCCATACTGTACGCCCGCCGGCCGGCGATCTGGATCGCGCTGTGCGCCGGCGGGACCTGGTTTATTTCACCGATTAAGCCGGCGAGCGCGCGATTGATCGCGTCAGGAGTCGGCGCGACGGCCGATGGGTTCGCAACCGGCGGCGATTCGGGGTCGTCGGTGGGCGAGACGGCCCCGAGGGTTATCCCGGCCTGGTACCGCTTGGGCATCTGCTGGATATATTCAGCCAGCCGGACCGCCGGGCCGACGCAGATCATCAGCACGCCGGAGGCGAACGGGTCGAGCGTGCCGGCATGGCCGACTTTCGTGCCGCCCGGCAGCAGTTTTCGCACGCCGGCCACCATGTCGTGGCTGGTCGGGCCGGGCGGTTTGCAGAGGTTTATCAGGCCTATCATGCCTGCAACACTAACATCGCCGCCAAATAAAGCCAAGTTCCCGCTGGCGACGTTAAATATTTTTGTCCGGATTGCCGATAAAACTCCTGTCTTTCCTCGGCGGCTCAAGACGGCGGCCGGCAGTACAACTGGGGCTTTTGCCCGCGGGAGTTCGCAAGTGAATCGACTCGACTGGAGCCCGGACCTTTCGTGGTGCCGGGAAAAGATCAGAAAGACTTTCACGGTTGGCCAGGCCAACAAGGCCCTCGTGCTGGTCCGGCTCGTTGTGGGCGACCTGGTCAAGGAATACGAGCGTCTCAACGACCTCCAGGAATACGCCGACATGTGCCAGGCGCGCCAGGCGTGGCGGCCCAGCGGAGAACTGCAGGACCGCATGCAGGACGCGGTCGATAAAATCAAGGATTGCCTGGACGAACTCAACGAGATCGGCGTGCTGCTGACTGATTTTCAGAGGGGGACGGTGGACTTTCCGGCCGAGCACAACGGCCGCGAGATTTTCCTCTGCTGGCAGTTCGGGCAGGAAAAGGTCGGCTACTGGCGCGAGCCTGACGCCACCTTCGCCCAGAAGCAGAGCGTCAAACTGCTCGGCGAGGCCGAGGCTGTGCGGGCGGGCCAGCCCAGGGATTGAGAGCGTCCGGCAGATCTTGCGGAAGACGACTTGCCTTTATCCCGATTTAATCCATCGTAGAACGTGTCGGGCAAGTCCGTTTTTGCCTCTTGTCGCGAAAACCGCCATGCCAACGGCCCCCGATTCGTGCGTTCTCCGATGCGATTGATCAGGCGAACAGAGGCCGACGCATTATTCTTCTTCGGCGAGGATTTGCATCGCGCGAGGCTCGTCGTGGGCGAGGATGAGAATGGTGTCCAGTCCGGCGTTTCTCAGGGCCTGCTCGACCAGTTTGGCCGGCGACAGCAGAACCATCTTGGCGTGATGTCTGGCTAGCTGCCGGCAGCAGTTTACCAGCATGCCCATTCCCATCGAGGCGATGAAGCTGACGCCGGCCATCTCGATAAGCAGCGGCTTGCCCGGCCCGGCCGACTGCGCGAGAAAGAATTTATCGATTTTTTCGACGCCGGCGGTGTCCAGGCTGCCGGCAAGCCGGACTCGCGTCAGCGATTCCTGGCGGCTGACCATCTCGAATGAGGCGGGCCTGTGTTCCATTTACTTTTCGACCTGCTTCCAGAGCGTGTCCTCCACCTTCTTGAACTTGCTGAAGGCCTCTTCGAGCTGCTCGCGCACGAGTTTGAGCTGCGGGTCGTCGGCGGGCACGCCCTCTGGATGGGCCTTTTTCAGGCTCTCGAGCCGGCCGATGGCGCGGTCGAGTTCCTCGGCCCCGCCTGCGAAGGCACGAGCGGCGTCGAACAGGTCGGCCGTGGCAATTTCCCTGGCGGACGGCTGGTAAAAAAGCTTCCACGGATTGCGCCTGACTTCCTTGGCGGCGGATTTCAGATCGGCCGAAACCTGCCGCATGTTATCCAGCGTCTCGTCGATGTTCTGGCGGTTGAGCGCGACCATCTCGCTGACCTGGCCGGAGACCGTCTGGAAATCCCTGGCGATCTTCAGAATGTGGTTGTTGGTCTCGCGCAGTTTGGCGAACATGTCGGCCAGGTCGTCTTTGGAATATTTCTCGATCTGACCGGCGGTTTCCTGGACGCTGCTGAGCGTCTTGCCGACCTTGGGTTTGGCGTCGGCGATCATCTCGCCAACGTCGGCGGAGATTCCGGCTATCTTGGACGCGGCGGTTTTTATGTCGGCCACGATCTGCTTTATCACCGATATCAGCGAGCCGGTCCGCACGGGGTCCAACTCTTTTTTGAAGGACTCGGTTATGTCCTTGAGGTTTTCGGTGGATTTAATGATGTTGTCCATCGCCTGGGCCAGCCCGCCGCTGATCCTGATAGGATGGTCCATTCCGGCGGCCGGCTGGGTGGCCGTGCCGAAGTTGGAGATGGAAAGAAAGGCCGGACTGAGAGGCACCGCGACGATGTCGGCCTTGCCGTCGGAATACATCGGCCGGTCAAGCAGGGCGGTGTAAAGGGTCCGGTTGTTCCGGCTGTCATATGATACATATGCGATCTTGCCGATATCCAGGTCGTTGACCTTGACGGGGCTTCCGCCGCCCAGACCGGTGGCTCCGGTGCTCTGGTCGGCGTAGAAGACGACCTGATTATTGCCCGGCAGGGCCGCCTTGGCCGCCAGCCAGAAGACGATCCCCAATATCGCGCCTATGCAAACCAGCACGAAAATGCCCGCTGTCAGTTCGCTGTATTTATGTCTGGCCATTTGGTCCTCTTTATCATTTTGTGATTTTACCTGCCATCGGCAGTCTTGCTCCGGATATTTTCGGTGGCCTTGAAGATGTTTTCCATCGCCTGCGCCAGCCCGCCGCTGATTTTTATCGGGTGATCCCTGTCTGCCGCCGGCTGCGTTGCCGTACCGAATTCAGCGATGGAAAGATAGGCCGAACCGAGAGGCACGGCGACAATGTCGGCCTTGCCGTCGGAATATACCGGTCGGTCGAGCGAAACGGCGTAAAGCGTCCTTTTATTGCGATCATCAAAAGTCAAATTGGCGATCCTGCCTATATCAAGGTCGTTAACTTTGACGGTGCTTCCGATGCACAACCCTGTGGCGCCATTGCCCTGCTCGGCGTAGAAAACTGCCTGGTAGTCGCCGGACAAGATGGACTTGGGCGCCAGCCATAAGACGATCCCGACTATCGCTCCTATGCAAACCAGCACGAAAATACCAGCGATCAGTTCGCTGTATTTATGCCTGGGCATGTGTTTTTCTTTATGTTCTGTCAAAATCATCTTCCCTCTGCGGCCTTGAGAATATCCACCTCGAAACTCGTGCTCAGGCGTCGCTTTGTGATCGGGCCTTCCGAATCGCCCCGCAGGAACTGGCGGATCAGGTCTGTCTGCTCGTCGCCTGTGGGCTGGCCGCTGCGGATGGCGTCGAACTGGGCCCTGGTTCCGATCTTGAGCATAACGCCCTTGTCGAGCATGGCCATCCGGTCGGCGATGCGAAAGGCCGAGTCCATCTCGTGCGTTACGACCACGCTTGCCACGCCCAGTTTGCGGGCCAGGTCCATCATGAGCTGGTCTATTTCCGCGCTGGTAACGGGGTCCAGGCCTGCCGACGGCTCGTCGTAGAACAGAATCTCCGGGTCCAGCGAGATCGCCCTTGCCAGCCCGGCCCGCTTTTTCATGCCGCCGGAAATCTGGGCCGGCATGAGATTTTCCGCCTGGCGCAGACCCACGAGTTCCAGTTTTATCTTGACCATGATCTCGATCGTGTTTGCGTCCAGGCGGGTATGCTCCCGCAGCGGCAGGGCCACGTTCTCGCCCACTGTCATCGAGTTGAACAGCGCGCCGGACTGGAAAAGCACGCCGAACCGCTTGCGGACGGCGTCCAGTTCGTCGTCGGTCAGTTCGGTCAGGTCCCTGCCGAAGACATCGATGCTGCCTTCGTCAGGCAGGATCGAGCCGATCATGTTTCTAAGCAGCGTGCTCTTGCCGCATCCGCTGCCGCCCATGACCACGAGCATCTCGCCCGGATAGACGTCCAGGTTCACGCCGTCCAGGACGACGCGGTCCTCGAAGCGTTTGACGAGGTTGCGCACCTTCACGACCGGCTCGGCATCAGTTTTTACGGCGCTATCCGGCATTTTTCCGACCGCTACAATTTGAAAGCGTAGAAGATCATCGTGAACAGGCAGGCGGAGATGATTATGGCGAATATCGAGTACACGACGGTCATGGTCGTGGCCCGCCCGACGCCCTCGGCCCCGCCGCTGACCTTAAGCCCCTCGCGGCAGGCGATGAGGCTTATCAGCAGGCCGAACACGCCGGCCTGGATCAGCCCGGTGTAAAAATCGCGGTACTTGAGCTGATCCTGCATCTTGGCCCAGTAAACCATGTAAACTTCCGGCCCCAGGACCAGGCTGCTCGTGATGTAGCCGCCCAGCGCTATCATCAGGTCCGCTATCACCGATAGCATGACCATCATCACCACGGTTGCGACAACGCGGGGCACGACGAGGTATCGGATCGGATCAAGGGCCATCGCCTGCATGGCCTCGATCTCCTCGGCGACAACCATCGTGCCCATCTCGGCCGCTATCGACGCCCCTGCGAAGCCCGTCAGCACGACGGCGGTGATGATCGGCCCGAGCATCCGGAAGCCCGCCACGCCTACGATGTTCGCTATCGTCGCCTGCTGCTCGAAATCCTTCAGGGGCGGGTACATCTGGAGGGCCAGAATCACCCCGATGAACACCTGCACCAGGACGACCACCGGCACGCTCCGCACGCCCACGCGGACCATCTGGATGCTCATGGCGTGCAGGTGCGACAGCGCCTTGCGCGAGGCGATGTTCCTTGCCGCCCAGTAGCAGGTCTGGCCGACCAGAAGCGCCAGGCCGCCCAGGTACCGCACCGTCCCCATGGCCGATGAGCCGATCGACTCGACGAAATTTCGTCCTCCTCCGGCCATTGTTACTTCAGCGCCTCCTCGGAGTTGGCGCACACTTTAAAGACGCTGTCCAGCCGTGTGATCTCGAAGACGCTTCGCACCCGCTGGCAGAGGCCCGCAAGGCAGATCGTCGCGCCCGATTTTCGCGTCCTGCTGAGCAGCTTGACCAGCGAGGCCACGCCTGATGAATCCATGTACGGAACGCCGGTGAGGTCGATGACGATTTTTTTGGGCGGCGGGCTGGAATCGAGCAGTTCCATCAGCGACTGCTGGAACTCGACGCTGCAATTGAGGTCCACGTCGCCGACGACCTTGACTATGGCGGCCTGGTCCTTCCGGACAATTTCTTTCACCGGCGATTTTTCTGGTTGCTTGCTCATCGGATTTTATTCCTCATGGTTCTTTTTTGGCAGGCGTTTTGTCATGGTAAGCACTGTGCCGGCGCCGTCTTCGACCGGTCGATATTCTATCCGGTCCATGCAGCAGGTCATTATATGCACGCCCAGCCCGCCGGGCCGCAGATCGTTCAGGTCCCGCGACCTGATGACCGACGGATCGACCGGCCTGCCGTAATCGCGCAGGACGATCTGGATGGCGTCGCACAGCGGCGTCAGCTCTACCTCGATGGGCTTGTCGGGCTTCTCGTCGTAAGCGTGCCGGATGATGTTGGTCAGCGCCTCGTCCACGCTGAGGATTATTTTCCCGGCCGTTTCGGCGCTGAAACCCAACTGCTGGCAGAGTTTTTCAACGGCGGCGCGGACCACCGGCAGATGCGAGGGCATCGATAGGATGTGCAGATGCAGCGGTTTGTCGGGCCGTGCGGCCATGCCGTCAGTCGCTCCGATTGCCGTTGTCGGCCTGCCGGGTCGCCGGGGCGGTCTGGGCATCAGCGGCGGCGCTATCGGGCGTGGCGCCGCGGGTGGCGGCGGGAATCTCGCCGCCGGGAGCCGACTCAAGCGGTTTGCCGGCTGGTGCGCTTGCAGGCGATTGGGCCGGATGATTCGGCCGGCCGGCCTGCCTGGAGGCCGGCGAGCTTTGGGACATCGCCTGCTTCAGGAACGAATTTACGTCGGGCCGGCCCGCCGCCAGCCAGTTTCGCCAACGATCTATCGCCCGCTGCCGGCTGTCGGGCGGATCATAATATTCGTAGCCCATCCGCGTGCCGGCGATCTTTTCCAAAGCTATCGTCGCATAGACGCGGACGTCCGGCTCGCTGTCGCTGAGCCGGTCGACGAGATAAGGCACGGTCCTGGCGTCCCGGCTGCTGCCGGCGGCGGCGCACGCGTGAATCCGGACTGCCGGCGACTCGCTCTGGAAATCCTGGTATATGTCCTTGCCGTAGCCGGCCGGACCCGTGCAGCCGGACAGCCACAGCGCGGCCAGCCAAAGCGATGCGGTTGCGATAGTGGTATGTCTCATCCAACTGGTCCTGAATGGCTGTCGCAAAGTTGCAATTGTTTCCACGCAAGTTGCCGGCGTCCGCCGGCCCATATCTTTCGGCCTGCCCGATTATAAGCCCCCGAACGGCCCATTCAACCAGCAAATAACGGATCGCGTCCCAGGCCGGCGCCAGACCCCGATCAAATGCCCGCCCTGTTTCGGATCGTGGCTGTTATTTTAGAAACATCCTGCTTTCGCCTGCCTTGAACTACCAGGTTAAGCGTTCTTGGCGAAATTGAAATCCTGACGGTCTGGCCGGACAGAAATTCCAGATTGTCCTGTTCGATTCCGTCGGCAAAGACAATTCCGTCCCGCCCCATCTCCGAGACTATCTCCAGGCTCTGGCCCGAATGGATGATCCCGCAGTCCATTTGAGCGCCCGTTACGACCGACGGAAAGGGCTCCCTGACGAACCACACCAATTGCGGGCTGTCCGGTTTGGGCAAGTCGGGATTTCTGCCCCGCTGGCCTGAAATCGACCTGACCCAGCCGGTGCAGCCGGTGCCCGTCGCGCAAATCACGCCGGAGGAACTCTGTCGCTCGTGCGATCTGCCGGCGCAAAGAACATATCTGGCCGACTGGTGAGTGCGATGTCCGACGAAGACCTCGTTCAGGGCCAGCAGTTGCTGGCCGTCCTCCCGTTCGGCAATTGCCATGGTTCTGCGCTGCAACCGGTAGCCGCTGTGGCGGTTTTCCGACATCCATTCGAGCAATTTTGGGGCATCGGCGGGCATATGCGGACACAGCACGCCGTCAAACCGCCCCGGATCGGGATTGATGCCCGCGATAATCTGTCCTTGCAGATACTTGGCGGCGTTGGGCACCAGGCCGTCCTGGCCGATAACCAGGACAATGTCATCTGCGGCAAACAAAAAACGGTCCAGTTCGGCCCTGTCCACGTGGATTCTCCGCTGCCGGGCCGGAATGCCCCTGATAACGTCCGCCAGGCCGTCCTGAAAACAGACGTGGTTTTCCTGATATTCGCGGATGTCCTGCCCGCGGCTCTTGAGATAAAAAGCCGCCTGCCCCATCGTGCCGTGATGCTCCAGCAGCATATGGAGCGCGGATTTGCGGGTTACCAGGATCACCCGCGGCAGGCTGGCCGGAGATTTCATTGATCCGCCCGCTCCCTGAGGAACTGCTTGAGCGCCTCGCCGAGCAGATCGGGCGAAATATTAAGGTGCTGGATGTTGTTTACATGGCTTGCCAGATGCTGAAGCACCATTCCAAGGATGACTTTTGAAGGCGCCTGGCCCCACAGTTCGACTCTTTTTGCCTCCGCCTCGGCCTCGGCCGCCGTCAGAAGCCGCCTGGCATTGGCCTCGCCATGGGCTTTTGTCTCCGTGTCCCGGGCATGGGCTTTCGCCTGGATTTCCTGGCGGGCCGTCTCGGCCTGGACCTTGGCCTTCTCGGACTCGGCCTGCTGGTTGACCTGCAGCAATGCGTTGGCGCCGTGCTGGCGGATCAACTGCTCCTGCTTGCGGGCAAGTTCGATCTCGGTCGCCAACTCGTTTTCCTTGATCGCCCGCTCCTTCTCGACGGCCAGGGCGCGCCTTTGAAACACCGCCTCGTCGGCCTTCTGCTGAAGTCCTTCGCGGGCCGGAGTCTGTATCGCCTTTTCAAGTTCGGCCGATGGTGCTATCCGGGCCACCTGGACGCTCACAAGCGTCAGGCCCATCGCCTTGACTTCCTCGTCGGCCCGCAGCGCCTCTTCAATCGCCCGGCGGATCACCTCGGCGCCTTTGCACAGAGCGTCGACCAGCAGCACGTCTATCAGGTATCTTCTGGCGGGGTTCTGCGCCCGCTGCACCCAGAAATCATTGAGAGGCTCCAGCGGCTTTTCCACCCACGCCCCGCTGCTCATGGAAATCGTAAAATTCACGCGGCAGGCCGCGACCTGGGGGGCGGTTATGCGATAGCGGAGCGTGCACTGCACCACCACTTCCTGGAAATCAGCCGTCCGCTCGTTCAGGACAAAAGTTGTTTCGCAGTCCTCGACGGGGACCTTGCTGATGGCCGCGTTCAGCGGATAGAACCAGTACGATATCCCCGCGCCCTGGCGGTCAAGCCGTCCGCGATTGTAATGCAGGATGAACTCATTGGGAGTAGCGCGAAGATGCCGCATGAAAAAAAACCGCCCGATTTCCGGCATGTTACGCTCCTTTTCGAGCCTCCGATTCGCAAAGGCTCATGGTTTTCCCGACCGCCGGGATATCCCGGACCGGGAACACATCCTGGCGGTTCCGGTTCGGACAATTATACGTTAAAGCCTGATCGCGGCAAGGCGCTTTGATCTTCACTTTTCGATCCTTCACGTAATCTGGCCGCCGGAGGAGAATCCGGAAAAATATCGCGCAGGCGGGCTTTGACAACCGGGCAAATTCGGATAGAGTTGCCAGCCAGAGGTTCCCGATGCGGAAATTTTCGACAATCGCGCTGATACTCTGTCTTGCCGCGGCCGCCGGGTGCGGGAAAAAGCCGGCGCCCGTGGTCGCCAGGTCCGACGAGCCGGTCAGCGAATATCAGGCCAAGAACAGCATCCTGTATCTGCCACAGACGATCGAATTCGCCCGCAAGCTGGACGCGGGCTCACAGGGCAAAAGTTCGGCCCGCACCAGCGTGCGAGCCGGGCCAAGCCAGTGCGGTGCGATGGGCCTGCCGCCTTCGTGGCTGATCGACGTGATCGAGTTCAACAGCGAGGGGACGCGGCTGTGGACGCGATTCCGTATCGATGTGGCCAGCGGGGCGATTTACGTCTGGAATCCCATTGACGATTCATACATGACGCTTCGGGCATGGCAGGACAAGGTCGCACGCGGGATATCCCAGGCGTATAACACCGCCAGTCAACCTAACCCCTCTCCCCTCGGGATCCGCCCAGGCGAAGCCGGGAGAGGGCCGGATGAGGGCAACCTTACGAATCAGCCCAAGCCGCTTGAGACGATACCAGCCGCAAAACCCAATCTGCCGCTGGAGACCCCGGCAACTCCGCTCCGCTCTGCGACGACGCCGGAAGTCCAGCCGGTAAAACCGCCTACCCATTCGCCGATAGAAGAACCCAAACCTGTCCCGCAGACCCGGCCGGCACAGCCGGATAATCTCGACTGGAACCTGAGCAGGCCGGCCTCTGTCCCATCAAAGACCGATCTGAATGGCCGGAGCACCCAGCCGGCGCCCGCCGACAAGCCGCCGTCTTCGCCGCGCGATAATCCGCCAGCCACACAGCCGACCCAGCCAAAATCTCCCGGCGACTGGAACCTGCCGGCCCGAAAATAGCAGGTAAAAAACCAAGAGCGCACATGAAAATCGTGTGGCTCAGCCGCCCTCGGCTGAGCAAACCCTGTGAATAATTCCGTGTTATACGGGAGACGCACACCCGAGGGCGGGTGTGTCGCATGTTCAGGTTGGTTTTAATGCACACTTGCTCTGTTGAAAAGGCACACCGATTTGCCTAAACAATGGTTTTCAACAGAGTAATGCGCGCTATAAGTTCCCTGTTTTTCAAATTTATATGTAACCATCCGCCGGTTTGGGCCCACAAATCCGAAAGCCTTGAATAATAACGGGCGAGTCGCCCGTATTTCGCGGGCCACAAACGGGAGATCGGGCATTATGGCGATACTGGCTGGGAAAATTTTGCGGCGGGCGGCGATCTTTTTTCTGCCTTTGACGGCGGCCATCTGCGTATGCGCCCAGGATATCACGCCGCCTGGTGCACGAAACGGGCAGGCAGGCGCCGCGGCGTCTTTTCCGGCAACTGCGGCAACCAGTCTTTCGGAAGTGCATTTGCAGGTCGACGCCGGCCGGCAAACCGGACCCGTGCCCTACGCCTGGCGGGCGGGGGTCTTTCTGTGCTCAATGCCGGGCGGCTACCCGAAAGACATGTTTCTGGCCGACCAGCAGCCGGGAATGGTGGAATTCGGGTGGGAATACTACGAGACGCTCTCTGCGGCAAAGACAGAAGAGGAGTTCTTCTCCCGGCTGCCTCAATCGAGCTTTACCGAATGGGTGCGGGAAGTAGCCAAGGCCGGCGGAGAGCCATACATGAACCTCATGCCGGTGCCAATATGGCTGCGGTCGGGAAAGAATGGCAACCGAAAATTGCCGCGGGATTGGCAGGGCTGGGAGCGGTACGTCGAGCGCATGGTGGACTACTTCAATAATCAACTGCGGATTGACGCCCGCTACATTGTCTGGGATGAGCCCAACGTTTCCGAGGCTTTTCGCGGAACGATGGAGGACTACCTGCTGTTATACAAGCATACTGCCGCCGGCCTTCTTCGCGCTAACCCCAAGGCCCGCATCGGCGGGCCGGCGGTGTCAGAATTTTACGCTAAACTCCAAGCCGTGAAGGACAATCGCCCCTCGCCCCTGCTGCCCGCCTTCGTTCGCTACTGCGCCAACACGCCTCTGTCCGGCCAGGCAGATCGCCTGCCGCTTGATTTCCTGGTGTGGCATACATTTGACGCGGCGCCGGTCTCGCCGGGCCGATACGATCTGGAAGTGAAGGCCGCCCGGGCGATCCTGAAGGAAAACGGCTATCCGGAAAACACGGAACTCAACATCGGAAGCTGGTCGGCACTGGACCAATTCCCAGAGCTTGGCACAAACGTGAGGGATTCGGAGTTCTTGGGCGCGTTCGTCGTCGCTTCAGTCATCGCCATGGAGCGCTCAGGAGTGAACCGCCACGTCTTCTTCAGCCTTTTCGAGGACTGGATCTGCGCACCCGGCGAGTTTACCAATGCAGAGGCGGGCCTGATCACCCGGAACTACATAGCACTACAACGAGACTTTAGCTCAAGAAAATTCATCCAGCCATCCGATGGTTCCTTACAGGACGCCTTGACAGCAAAGGAGCTACGGCATGGATGTCAAACAGATTCAGCAGTTGCGGCCGATGTTGAACACGTACTT
>JACRIL010000027.1 GCA_016235825.1 Planctomycetota bacterium | reverse complement strand
TCGCATCGTCGACCGCTCCAGCCGGCAACTTCCGGTCGTCGACCTCGGCTGGATTTCGAGTACAAGCGTAACGGAACGCGGTGCCTTTTTGCCTGCTTCAACGTGGGCACAGGCCACGTGCTGGGCCGATGCACGACCACACGGACGCGGGAGGACTTTCAGGCGTTCCTGGACAAAGTCGCATCTTCCTACCGGCAGCCTCGGGTGCATCTCATCATGGACAATCTCAATACGCACCGCGACACGCAACAAGGCGACTTCATGACCCAATGGAATCGGCGGCACGGCGAACGGTTCGTCTTCCATTACACGCCCACTCACGGTTCGTGGCTGAATCAGGTCGAGTTGTGGTTCTGCGTCCTTAGTCGTCGTATACTGCGGTACGCCGAGTTCCGCTCTCCCGATGAACTGGTCGCGGCGATTGAGCGGTTCATCCGGCAATGGAATGAGACGGACGCCCATTCCTTCCGCTGGACATATGATGGCCTTCCGCTGGTGCGATGAGGACAGCCGATGCAGACGAACATGCGAGTCGCCGAATCGAAACTCAAGGGATTGCTGGATGCCCATCAACCCACTGCCGGCATGTATGTTCGCGCCCATGGCGACCACCTGCTCCTCGGTCGGCAGGAGCCCGTTGGTCCCAACGGTCAGTTGGAGAACGATGATCGCGTTCGCCTGACTCTGTTGTCGACGGCGACCTACGGCCTGAGCGTCAAACGCCACACCGGCCGATGGGAACGCACGCCATTCACTGGCACGCTTGAAGAGATGGTCGATATTATTCTCGGCTGCATGCAACATCTGGTCGCGCTCTATTAGGGTGTATAAAAACTTATGACGAGCTGCACTAGACCAAGGAACACCCCGGCTGACGCTTTTCGGCGAGACATTTATCAGTCCTGGAGAAAAAACTATACCCCTCAAATTGTCTCTACCCCGACAGATGAATGACTGGCCGGAAAATATCAGCCGGAGCGTTCTGGAATTCTGGATCGTCTGCCAGAGGCGCAAACGATAATCTGGAAACCTGTTGAATGACGACCATACCCCGGGTTTCGCCTCGTCCGCCTGACGGCGGACTTGCTCCACCGCGGGGCTACTTTCTGTCGCATCTGCGATGCTGGAATCGGCGTCCCGGGAAAATCACCGCATTCCTGTGTAGCCATCCCATGCATGATCCATCTTTACAGTTCATGGCAATCCTTTACTTTCTTGAAAAGCGGTCGTTGACATCTTCTCATCATTCAACGAGTAAGTGCCGCAACAGCGGTGGCCTACTGCCGGAAGCGGTGGTTTCAGATTAATTGTCGCCGATTATTTTATCCGCATCTCTTCCAGCATCAGTTGGCGCAGAGATTCCGGCGGAACCAGTTTGAGTTCGCCTTTGAAATCCGGGCGGCGGCCTTCCCTGGCAAGTTCCAGCAGCATCCTGGCCGCCACTCCAGGATGGACGCGGACGTCAAACTTCAGTTCGGCGGTCTGGTTGGCGGGCAGTTCCTTCGCCAAATTCTCGTCGATGGAGGCAAGCACGTCCGGGCCGGAGCAGATGCTGCCGTTGATCGAGACAAGCGGGATTGGAAGGGGATTGGGATTGGTAACCTCGAAAATCAGTTCGAGGGCCGGACTGCCGCCCTTTGCGATCGAGACCTTTTTGAATTTCCACTCCGGCAGTTTCAGGAAAACCATCTGCCCGACGTGCCTGACTTCGACGATACAATCGACATTCATCACCCGGAATTTCCCCGTTCCGACAAGTTCGTAAGGAACAATCTGGCCGGGCTTGACGTTCTTGAGGGTTTCAAACGCCTTGGCATAGACGATCGAAACATTCAGGCTCAGCGGAGCGTTCCGGCAGGCCGGCAGCGGCAGCGGAACGTTGACATATGAGTCGCGGCAAAGCTCGGTTCCCTCGACCGACATTCGATAATCCAGGCTTTTAAGCGTGATGTCAAAATTGTTGGGATTAAAGATCACAAGTTGAAAACAGGCATCCATCTTGTGGAAATCCGCGGCGGGCACCTTGATATCATTGATCCTGACCTGCGGTTTCTGGACCTGGCAGCCGGCGGAGGCCAGGCAGCCCGCGAGCAGAAGGAGAATCGCAACTGGGGCCGGTTTGTTCATCGGCGATACCTCCGGTTTCAGGGGCCTTTGCGGGTATAGGCCAGCAGTCCGCCGGCCGACAGTATTTTCCGCTGCCGGGGCGCCAGCAGGATCTTGCATGGAAACTCGAAATTTCGCGTGGCATTTTTCACGGTTGCATCCTCTTGTGATTCGACCGCCAGCCGCAAATCCGCGATCAGCAGGTCGTCGCCGGCCTGAATTCGGTCATAGTCGGCCGGATCGGCGAAGATCAGCGGCAGAACGGCGAAATTGACCAGGTTCGCCTGGTGCATGCGTTCGATGGCCTTGGCGATGACGGCCCGGACGCCCAGGCACATCGGGCAGAGTGCGGCGTGCTCGCGGCTGGAACCCTGCCCGTAGCTGTCGCCGGCGACGACGATTCCCGCCCGGCCGGCGTCTTTCAGGGCCAGGGCGCGCTGGGCGAAGGTCGGCTTGCCAGCCTCGTTGAAACAGTTGAAGACGTAATCGGCGTACTGCGGCACGTTGGAGCGGTATTTCAGCAGGGTCCCGGCCGGCATGATGTGGTCGGTCGTGATCTTGTCGGCGACCTTTATAAGCACCCGCCCGTCGAGCCGATCTGGCGGCGGTTGGCCGGCGGGGGGCTTCACGATCGTCGGGCCGCGAATCACCTCCACGCCCGTCGAATCGGGCAGGGGCGGGATAAGCATCCGGTCGTCCACCCGGAACCGGCCGGGGGGGGCAATCTTTGCGGACTCAAAGCCCAGCAGATTGCTCAGATCGCGGGGATCGGTTACCTGCCCGAAAATCGCCGCGGCGATGGCCGTCTCTGGCGAAACCAGATAAATCTTGTCGCCCTCGGTCCCGCTCCTGCCGGCGAAGTTGCGGTTGAACGTCCGCAGGCTCACGGCCCCGTCGGCGGGGCTGAACCCCTGGCCGATGCAAGGCCCGCAGGCGCATTCGAGGATCCTGGCCCCCGCGGCCACCATGTCCGCCAGGCGCCCGCTCTCGGCCAGCATCGAAAGCACCTGCCTGCTGCCGGGGCTGATCGCAAGTTCCACGTCGGGATGGACCATCCTGCCGTGCAGGGCAGCCGCGCAAAGCGACATATCCTGAACGCTGGAATTGGTGCATGAACCGATCGCCACCTGGTTGACCTTCAGCCCCGCGATGTCGGCAACACGAACAACGTTGTCGGGGCTGCTGGGGGCGGCAGCCAGCGGCTCCAATTCCGCAAGGTCCAGGACGATCCGGCCGAAGCTGACCTCGACAAAGCCGTCCTTGTCGGGCTTGCCGATCTCAACCTGCGTGCAGAATCGGTTGATGTTGTCGATGACGGCTTTATCCTTCTCCTTGTGAAGCCGCTTCGTCAGGCGGTCGTAAGCGGCCCCCTCGTCGGCCGACAGCGGAGTAAATTGCGTCTCGCGCCCCTGTGCGGCGAGGAATTGCCTGGTAACCTCATCGGCCGGAAAGATGCTGGTTGTAACGCCCAGTTCGGCGCCCATATTTGTGCAGGTCGCCCTTGCCGGGACGGAAAGCCCCGCAACGCCGGGTCCGAAATATTCAATCACGCACCCGACGTTGCCTTTTGTAGTCAGGATGGAAAGCACCCTCAGGATGATGTCCTTTGCCGAGACCCACGGCGGCAGCTTGCCCCGCAGTTCCACGCCGATAACCTTCGGCCAGGCGAGATAAAACGCCCCGCCGCCCATCGCGACGGCCACGTCCAGCCCGCCCGCGCCGATGGCGATCATGCCCATTCCGCCGCACGTCGGCGTGTGGCTGTCGCTGCCCAGCAGGGTCCTGCCCGGCCGGGCGAAACGCTCAAGGTGGACCTGATGGCATATCCCGTTGCCCGGCCTGGAAAAGTAGACGCCCATCCTGGCCGCCACGGACTGGAGATAAATGTGATCGTTGTGGTTCTCCGGCCCGAACTGCGGCATGTTGTGATCGACGTAGCTGACCGACAATTCCGTCCGCACGCGCGGAATATCCATGGCCTCCAGCAACAGGAACGCCGTCGTGCCCGTGGCGTCCTGGGTGAGGCTCTGGTCGATCCGTATCCCGACCTCCCGGCCGGATACGGCCTGGCCGTCAGTCAGGTGAGCGCTCAATATCTTCTGCGTGAGGTTGAATGGCATAGGCGTCGTCATTCCTTGTCTGTTAATAATGCTGCAACGCCACGAAGGACATTAATCCTGCGAAATCCTGCAACGGCATTTACCGGCAGCAGTCCAAGCCCGAAGGGCTGGCAGAGGGTAGCCGGAGGCGTAAGCCTCCGGTCCCGATCCGCCATAAATTCCAGCCCCGGCGGGGCGGCACAAAGTTTCAGAAATCTCTGCCGCCTCTTCGAGGCTCGCTATCAAGGGGGCATTTCACCGTAGGCTCACGCCTACGGCTACTGTCTGCCGGCTCTTCGAGCCTCTGAATCTGCAAGGTATCATTATTTGGGCAAAAAATAAATGAGATTCACCTCCCAAAAACGTGGTAGGGTATTGTGCAGATGCAACGCCTGGCATGTCAATTCATGGGCCGGAGAAATCGCCCGCACATAACCGGATTGTTTCTTTCCGGCGATGGCTATCGAATAACCGGAAAAACGCTAATATAATACGCCGCCGGACGTAACAATATGGAGGGAGACGGGCAATTTGGAGACAAGCGGCTGATGGCCGGACAAACCGACAGGTCGGAATGGGCCAGACGGGCGATCGGGAAGTACGAAGGGCCTCTCCTTCGCTACGCCTCGAAGATCACTGCTGATCTGGAGCGGGCAAGGGACGTCGTGCAGGATGTTTTCATCTCCCTGCTGACGACATCCAGCCCCCCGGCCGACGGGTACCTGGCCGAATGGCTGTTCACCGTCTGCCGCAACAGGGCGATAGACGTCCGGAAGAAGGAAAGCAGGATGAACCAGCTTAACGATCTTCAGGCCGGGACGTGCGTGAGCGTCGAGCGGGCGCCGCACGCCTCGGCAGAGATCCGCGAGAGCGCCGACCGCGCGATGGCAATGCTGGAGACGCTGGGCGAATCGCAGCAGGAGGCGATCCGCCTGCGGTTCCAGAACGGCTTCACCTACGCGCAGATAGCGAACATTACCGGCATGTCGGTCAGCAACGTGGGCTTCCTTATCCACACGGCGATAAAGACGCTCAGGCAGAAGCTCACCGCCTCCGGCGGGCCGGCCGAGGCGGTGAAGCAGGAGCATCGCAGATGAATATGGATCCCGACGATCCCAAACTTACCGCGTACGCGCTGGGCGAACTGGCGGGGCAGGACAAAGCCGCTCTGGAAAAGGACCTGCCCAACAGTGAAGAGGCCCTGCGCGAGCTTGAGGACACCAAAATGATAGCCGGGCTGCTCAGCGAGGCCCTTGCCGCCGAACCCCAGCCGGCACTGGACGAAAGAAGGCGGGAAAACATTTGGGTCCGCATGCGAAAAGGGCACTGGCGGGGCGACCGCACCATGATGCGGATGTGGGTGATGATCTGCATGGTCCTCGGGGTGGTGGTGATCACGTGGGCGTGCATATACCTGTACAGTCTGAGTTACCATCTCAGCAATCCGGAACCGGCCGTCAATCCGGCGTCCGCCCCGGCCGTCAGCACGACGAATCCGCAACCGCCGCCGGCCACGCAGCCGGTTGGAGCGCCAGAGTAAAAACAGATTTAGCGCAATGGGTCAGAATTGTCTTGTGAATCTGGCGGAGTTTTCAAACAGCAGGCGCAGGTCGGGGATGCCGTGCTTCCGCATAATCATCCGCTCGATGCCCAGGCCGAAAGCCCATCCGGTGTATTTTTCGGGGTCGATCCTGACGGCCTCAAGGACGTTCGGATCGACCATGCCGCAGCCGCCCAGTTCGATCCATTTCGTCGAGCCGTCGGGCAGATGGAACAGCAGGTCCACCTCGGCCGACGGTTCGGTGAACGGGAAAAAGCTCGGCCGGAAGCGGGTCTGGACATCCTGCCCGAAGTACGCCTTGCAGAACTGATCAACCGTGGTCTTTAGATTGACCAAGTCCACGCCCTCGTCCACGTAAAGGCCCTCGACCTGGTGGAACATGAAGCTGTGCGTGGCGTCTACGGTGTCGGGTCGGTAGACCCTGCCGGTGGCGACGACGCAGATGGGCGGCGGAGTCTTTTCCATCACCCTGATCTGGATCGTCGAGGTCTGCGAACGGATCATCAGGTGCTGGTCGATGTAGAAATTGTCGAGCACGTCGCGGGCCGGGTGCGCCGCCGGGATGTTCAGCGCGATGAAGTTGTGCCACTCGTCCTCGACCTCCGGGCCTTGAGCGACGGAAAACCCCATGCGGCCGAAGATGTCGAGTATCTCGTTTATGGTCTGGGTTATCAGGTGTGCGTGTCCGACGGCGGGCCTCTCGCCCGGCAGCGTTACGTCAACCGCCGGGCCGGCGGAGGCGGGCGTTGACGACGTCAGCTTCGCCAACGCCGAGTCGAAGGCGGACTGGATGGCGTTCTTGACCTCGTTGGCGGCCTTGCCGGCGGCGGGCTTGATTTCTCGCGGGACCTCGCGCAGCCGGTCCATGACCGACCTGACCAGCCCCTTGGCGCCGAGATATTTGATCCGCCAGACCTCGAGGGTTTTGGAATCCCTGACCCTGGCCAGTTCGGCCCTGGCGGACTCGTGCAGCGATTTAATTTCGTCAAGGAAGTCGGCCATTGCAATTCAATTCCGAAACGCCGCTTAAGGTGGCACCCAAACGGCATCCCCGCATTGACATGCGGGGCTTTAAAAAACAAACCTTCGACGAACCATTCATAAAGCCCCATGCGCAAGCATGGGGATGTTTTTCTTTGAAAAACATATACTACCCCAAGCTTCACCTCGTTTCGCTTGAGGGCGCCACCAATCGAATTCTCAGTTTGCGGCCGCGGCGGTCTCGATCTTCATCCCGGCCGCCTGGCAGACGGCGTCGAAGGCCGACGGATCGGCGATGGCTATCTCGCTGAGCATCTTGCGATAGACGATAATGCCCTTGTCCGCCAGTGCCGCGATGAACGCGCTGTAGCGGATTCTCCGCTGCCTGCACGCGGCAGACAGGCGGGTGATCCACAGGGCGCGGAACTCTCGTTTGCGGTCCTTGCGGTCGCGGGTGGCGAACACGCCGCTGCGGAACGTCTTCTGGAGGGCCAGATGATAGCGGCGAGACAATGCGCCGTAATAACCCCTTGCGGCCTTGAGCACCTTCTTGTGCTTGCGCCTCACTGCGGCGCCTTTTTTGACGCGTGGCATGATGCTGTCCTTTCAGCGGCCGGCGGAGCCCGGTCTTAACCGGTTCTTTGCCCGCCCGCGGCGCCTTGAGCCGCAGGATGGGCCGCCCCATTCGGGGCTCCCGCCCGGCCTGTTGCCGGTGAAACTTATTCGATGCCCATCAGCTTCTTGGCCTGGTAGGTAAACGACTTGGAAATCGGCCCGGCCTTGCGGAACTTGCGCAACCTGGCCGAAGACTTGCGGCTCTTGAGGTGCCCGGCGCCGGGCATGTGACGCATCAGCTTGCCGCCGGCGGACACCTTGATTCGTTTCAACAGCGACTTCTTGGGTTTCGGTTTCGGCATATCGGTAAAACCTCTGTCGTAGCTTGAGTTATCGGTTTATGGAAAGCAGGCGATTGTACCGCCGCATGCCCGCCTGTAAAGCGGTTTTTCGGCCTGAGGGGAGAAAATTTTCATCTGACGCCATATGTATTCATGCCGGCTTGCTCTTTTGAAAAGCCACTCCGATCTGCCTGTCAAACGACCCAAGCCCGATGAATCGGGCTAAACAACAGCTTTCCAGCAGAGCTAGACTGGCTCAAAATCCATCCCGCCGTCAACGGTCTGGGCTGGCCAAAGATAATCTCAATATTCCAAGCGGAAGCGGGATGATTGAATCGTCGGGCGCTACGACGAACAATTGCCTGATCGGCTGCGAGGGGTCCAGGACCATGTCGCGCCGGCAGTTCTGCACGCCCATCCGCCTCTGATTCGCCCTGATGACGACCGAGTTGATCCCGCCGCCGTCGGATTTCACGATTCCCGGGGCGACGTTGATCCGGCTGTCGGCCCAGAAGACGGCGTACCAGCCGAAGGTTTTTGCGTGCTGGACAGACTTGTCGCCGCCCACGTCCACGACGAACAACGCGGAGGCCGGATCGGGGCAGACTGATCGAATGGAACCGCCGGAACCGCAAATTCGTCTCATCTGGCCGGTCAGTTCCCTCATTCCGGGCGTCCACCATTTGTCGTGCGAGACGGCCGAGGCCGCAGGATAAACAACGGCGGCCAGGATCGTCAGAATGATCATGGAATGCTTCGCCGCCCTTGCCGCAATCAGGCAGACCGCCGCGGCGCAGGCGGCAATGCCGGCCGACCAGCCCCAGTGCGTGCTGAAGACAAAGATGTCCGGCGCGTTGACCCAACTGTGGGCAACTGACTGCGGGAAATTCCAGATGAGTCCGGCAAAAAGCGTCTGTCGGGCCAGAATCGCCAGACAGACCGTGATCGCCACGGCCAGGCCGGCAGCGGCTATCCGCCCGGCAAGAGCGCCTCCGGCTGTTGTTGCACCTGATCGGCTGAATTCGGCGATGCCGGCCGTCGCCAGCGGAATCGCCAGCGGCAGCAGATAGATCAGGTATCGCAAAGAGATGAAATGACTGATGTTTTCAATCTTCCAGTTCTCGATCGGCAGATAAACCAGCGACTCGACCCAGCAGAACCTCGCCACGAACAGCAGCAGCAGCGGGCACATCGTGGCGAAAACTATGCCCATCGTCCTGGCTGCCGGAGTGAAACGGTCCTTCCGCAGAAGGAAATAAAAAACAATCAGCGCCGGCAGGATCAGCAGGAGCATCAGAATCAGGCCCATGAACAGCAGCACGAGATAGAACCAGAAACCTTCGATAGGCGGCGTGCTCTTTTCGGTCGTGGGCGCAAGAAAGATGCCGAGGCTGTCGGCCAGGCCGTTGCCGGAGGCCAGCGAATACCACAGCCAGGCCGCAACTACAATCGCGGCGGCCAGCATCGCGATGCCGGACAATTTCAGCAGCGCGAAAACCCGCCGGCCTGCCGGCAGATCTTTTCGGGCCGACCATTGCGTCAGCAGAAAAACCGCCGCCACGAACGGCGCGTAGGCCAAGAAGAGATATTTCGTCAGATACGCGGCCCCACAAACCAAACCCAGGGAAGCGGCCTGCCACGGCCCGGCCCGGCCAGGCCGAAGAGCAAGGGCGAAGGCAAACGTGAAAAGCGGCATGGCCAGATTTTCCGACAGCAGCATCGGGCAGTATGCCGCGTGGAACGGGATGAAGGCCGACACCGCCGCCGCCGCGACCGCCGGCCAGCCGGGGCAGACGTGCCTTGCAAGGCAGTACACCGCCAGCGGCAGCAGCGAACCGATGATGCAGTTGATGAACCGCATCGCGTCGAACCAGCCGTCGCCGGCTGCGAAATACGCCGGGCTGAGAACCAGCGGATATGCCGGCGGATACATCGGGTCGCGGTCCACGCCCGAGACGTACGGCTCCAGCCAGAAGATCGAACGGGCGTAATATCGGTTGATGCTCTCGTCGTGAAAGACGCTGGGGCCGCAGGCACCGTGGAATAAAATTATCTTTGCGGCAACGGTAAGCAGGAACAGACCGCCCAGCAGCAGCCTGACCTGCCTTTTCGACGGTCGGTTTGTCGGCTCATCGCTCGTCAATGGTCTCGATTCCGCGCGATCGCCGGCCGTCAGGTCAGCAGGTCGTGTATCAGTTCCAGCAGTTCGTGTTTCTCGACGGGCTTTTTGTTGCAGACCGTCTGGACTTTCAGCGCTCCGACGACATTGCCGATGAACGACATCAGATCAAGCGGCATGGAAGCGGCGTAGCAAAGGGCCGAGAACGAGAAGAACGCGTCGCCCGCCCCGACGGTATCGACCACCTTTGTCGAGAAGACCGGGCAGGTCTCGATCCGGCCGGCCTCGTCCATGCCAATCGAGCCGCTCTTGCCGAGCGTTATTATCAGCCGGCCGGCCTGGATGGTTTGGGCCAGGTTGCGGGCAAGCTGGTCGGGCGGGCCGAAGCGGTCCTGCGTGGCCAGCCGGGCCTCCGGCTCGTCGAGGCAGACGAAACTCGGTTTGCGGTATTTGGTTATCAGGTTGAAGCCGGCGTTAGCGCCGTTTGTCTGCGAATTGACGCACATCTTGAACGTGCCTGCCCGCTTCTCGGCCACGCGGATCATCCGGTTGGTTATCAGCCCATGCCCGAAATCCGAGACCAGCACCATGTCGTAGTCGGCCACGATGCCGAAGATGTACTTGATGATCTCTTCCTCCAGTTTCTCGTTGATGTAGGTATTGTTGAGGTAGTTGACCTCGAATATCTTCTGGTTGAGATACTGCTCGATGTAACGCCTCTTGATGACTGTCGGGCCGTCGTCGCGATAGAAGAACGTCTGTTTGATGTTGCCCCGCAGATTGCCGCGTATGAAGTCCTCCCGGCTGTCCTGCCTGCCCAGCAGCGTAACCAGTTCCACCTTCGAGCAAACGCCCGACATGTGGTTTGCGATGGCAAAAGCCCCGCCGGCAAACACTTCGCGGTTATCGTATCGATAAGCGATGATGGGCGACTTGGTGCTTCGGCCCATCGAGCGGCAATAGTGATACTCGTCGATTATTCCGTCGCCGACCAGCAGGACCTTGAGCCTGCTTATCTCGTTGATCTTCTCGGATATCCGGTTGAACGAATATTTCTTGGCGAACCGGGCCAGGAACTGCCTTGTGGATTCCGGATAGACCTCGACGAACCGCTGGGGCACCTGCCCCGGCTGGGGCGGGGCGTCAGGCGGTCGAAGATGCTCGTTTATCAGCTTCGTAGAAGAAAACACGATCTCCTGCGTGAACTTGAGCCTGGCCCCGATCTCCTTTACGATCTGGGCCTCGCGCTGGATTTTGCCGGTCTTGTCCTTGAGGTGCTGGAATTCCTGCCCCTTGACGTAGAAGCTCGGTTTGAGCAGCCGCAGCGTGTCTTCGGCGGTCGGCCATTTGTTGATCGCCACGTAATCCACGCATTCCAGCGAGGCGATGGTCCTGGCCCGCAGGTCCTGATTATAGACCGGCCGGTGCGGCCCTTTGTCCACGTAGCGGTCGGGCGTGAGGGTTACCACAAGCGCGTCGGCCATCGCCCTGGCCGCCTGAAAGTGCAGGATGTGCCCAGGGTGCATCAGGTCGAAACAGCCGTGGCAGTGCGAGACCTTTTTGCCGGCGGACTTGAGATTGGCGATGATTTTGGCCAGCGAATCAACATCGACAATCTTGCTGGCGGGGTCTTTCGATGCGGTTTTCTGCGCGGCAGGCTTGCGCCCGGCCGGCGGCTTAATATGTGGCGCGGGCGTTCCGGCTTCGTTGAAACTACGCCGGACAAGCTCGCCCGCGTGTATCGAGGGCATCCTGCCCTTGTGTTTTACCGGTTTTTTCGATTTCGGTTTTTTTCTTGGAGGTTTCATTTTTTACGCTCTGCGTTATTGATGGCCTGCCAGAAGGCCGGCACGGTCTGGGCGTGGCCGGCCTGGAAGTAGAAGCTCTTTCCGCCGTCGGCGACCGTGCGGATAAGCATGGTCTTCCACGGGCGGTAATAATAATCGGGATGCTTCTTTGAAGGCTGGGCCGTGATGTCGGCCGGAAGGGGGCGAAGGTCGCAGACGACGGTTGCGAACTTGCCGATCATCCTGCCGCGCCGGACTGCCACATTGCGACACATCGTGATAGCCTTGAGGAAAACTTCCGGGGCCATGACCGCGCTGCCGAAGTTCATCACCAGCCCGTTTTCCAGCCCGCTCACGGCGCTCGTATAGGTCAGAAAATCGTTGTATGTCAGCGCGCCGGTGGCGACGGGGTCAAAGTTCGGATGCTCGTGCAGGATGTCCTGTCCGAACGCGACGTGGACGGTCGCGGGTATGCCCAGCCGCCAGGCCGTCGCAAGCAGGCTGATGTCGGCGTGGGAAAATCGGCCTTTGACGATTTTTTCGCCGACGGCCCGGCCCAAGCCTGCCTTTTTGTCGGCCCTGAATGCCTTGACCGCGATCTCGTTGAGCAGGCCGGTCTCGCGCCACAGGCCGAACTCGCCTGTCCGCACGTACCTTGCCACGCTCTCGGTGGTCGCGCCGATCAGGGCGAACTCGTAATCGTGGATCATGCCCGCCCCGTTGAGTGCGATGCACGAGATGTAGCCTCGCTCCATCAGGTCGATGATATACCGCTGGACGCCGGAGCGGATGACGTGCGCGCCCATCATCATTATTATCGAGGCCCCAGCCTTGCGGGCGCGAACCGCCAACTCGCCGACTCGCTGGAAATTCCGCACAAGCCCCGCCGGCGGGTCCGACCGGCCCAGATCGACTATCGCCGACAGGTCCAAATCGTTCTCGCGCAGCGCCAGCGGCTTGACCACCAGCGTCGAACGGTCAAATAGCCCGTATCCGCCGCGCCGCGGCTTTCTGCCCGCCGGCGTTTCCCCGCCTGCTGCAACCTTGCCACGAATCCTTGTTCGCCTTCGCTTCATACGGATTGATTATACAGCCCAGCCCGGTGCTATCAACATTCCCTATGGGGTCGGATAAAACTTGTCGGCGAATGCAATTTATTGCGGATTTTTTTTCTGATCCTGCCGGAGGCCCGAAACCCCCATTGCTGCGCAGACGGCGACGCACCGGGCGCAGGCGTATTCCGAATAGAGGTTCTGCTTCTGGCCGCGATCGTTTGAGCAGCTTCCGAAATCGAAGTCCAGAAACCCCTGGTTGAACCGGTGCTTCTGGCCGAGCAGCCGCTCCGGATATTTGCCGTCCGGCATGGGGCTGGAATTCGCGATGGCGCCGGCGGGGCAGATTTTCATGCACAGGCCGCAGGGCGACTTGCCGTTGAGCGAGCCGGAGTAGCCGCAGAATCGCCCGCTGAGCGTTTCGCGGTCCACGACGGTCGGATTGTTCAGGCGTTTGCGCCCCTCGATCCACGCCGCGTCGAGGCGGACAATCCCGCCGGCGCCGTCGGGCACGGGCGGAGTCTCGTCGAAGAGGACCACTGACGCGTAATGCCCCATCATGCGAATCGCCCGGCCGTCGGGGCCGATCTCGTCGCGCATGGGGATTCGCGAAAGCCCGAACTGCATCAGCCCGGTCAGCACGGCCACGCTGTTCTGAGGCCACGGATTGTTGCACGGGCCGTGGTAGCGCCCGGACTGCGACTCCGACCGCGTGAATTTGGCGACCTTGTCGGCCCCGGCGGGGTCCATGCTCACGACGTGCCGGCCTTTGCCCGCAAGGGCCATCGCAAGACGAGCCGTCATTTTCGCGGCCATTTTGCCCACCTCGCCGGAGGCGCGGGCGTACTGGTCGCAACTTTCCATTCTGCCGGCCTCGATCTGCGCCGCATACTCCGCGAATACCTCGGGCGATATCGGCAGCAGCGCCGAAATTATCACCACCCGCCGCAGGTGCTCGCATGCCTCCTCGAAACTCTCCGGCACGGCCAGGTAATTCGGGGTCCCGTCGTTCCGGACGCTTTTGATGTTGTTGGCGGCGTAGAAATTCCAGATGTCCTTCACCCCGACCGGGTGAGACCCGACCGCCGCCGGGCTTCGCAGGCCGGCCCAGATATCGGTCGAGGGGGCCGCATTGGCGATCGCGACACGTGCCGCCGGAAGGCCGTCGGCATCCCGCATGAACGCCGTTCGTCCCTCCGGCTCATGGCGGGCGAATTCAGGCTCCTGCGCCATCGCCGCGACCTTCTGCCTGAGAAATTCCTGGATTGTTTCCCTGTCGATTGTCAGCATTTTTTGTTCTCCGATCATTTTTGTTTCAGGCCGGCGGCGCCAGCCCGAATTGCGACCATTTGGCCAGTTGTCCGCACTTGCCGCAGTCCGACGCGCCGCAGCCGACGCATTTTTCCTTCTTTTGGAGCGCCTCGTCCAGCGAGCAAAGCAACTGCTGGATGTCATCCCGACGCGCAGAAAGGGCCTTGTAAAATCTTTCCAACGCGGCGATGTGAGCCAGGGTTCGTTCCTTGCCCGCCGTCGGCCTGGCGGCAAGAGCCATCAGAAACTCGCCGATCTCGGCCAGTTTCATGCCCGACTCCTGGAGAATGCGAACTTTTTTCAGGGTTACAAAAGCCCCCTCGCCGTACACGCGCTGCCCGCCTTTTGTCCATCCCGAAGGCGTCAGAAGCCCGATCTCCTCGTAGTAGCGGATCGTTCGCAGGCTCACGCCGCCCGCGGCCCCGGCAAGCTGGCTGATCGTCATGTCATTTTTCATTGCAACCTCGTACGGCCGGCCTCATCGAACGCCCGGTTCGCCAACCTCAGCGCCACCCGGCACGGCAGCAGCGGGATTATCCTGCGACTCTGACGCCATTATATCATTACGTAACGTAACGTCAATTATTTTCTCGAAATTGTCTGACCGAAACTTGCAAGCCGAGCCACAGTTAGAATTTAACATTTGCTTATATAATTACTTACGTGCACCCTTTTGGCTGGATGAATCGTCAATTTTTCGGCATAAAAGTTTGTAAACGGGCGGTTCGGCCTGCAATACCATTTTGTGTTGAAAACAGCCGATGTCTCGCCTGCAACAACCTCACGAATTGCCCCGGACCATTGGTCAGGTCAGGCAGGGATGTTGATGAAGGCTGGCCAGGTCCCTTGTCGCCAGCAGGCAATCGAACGCATTGTCGATCCGATGGGGAACTTCCGAGAAGTCTGCCACACATACTTTTCAACAGACCAATATGCCGGTTTTGGGGTATAATTTCGGGTAATGGCGACGGAACCGAAGGACAATGCGGCCGGTGGCACCCCCAAGCAAACAACGCTTGAGGGTGGCACCAAAAAAACAACGCCTGGAGGCGCCACCAAGTCAACAGCGATTGGGGACGCCACCTGTCGTGGCGGTTGGTCGTTCTGGCTGAAGATCATATTGCCGGCCGGTCTGCTGGCGGGGATCAACTACAGGCAGTTCGGCCTGTTGGCGGAGGATTGGCAGGACCCGAACTGGTCCTACGGCTGGCTGATTCCGGTGCTGAGCCTGTACATGCTTTACGTTCGGCGGCGGGAGCTTTTGACAGCGTCGGCTGGCCGGCGGGTCTGGCCGTGGGGGCTTGTGTTGGTCGCGGCGGGGTGCGCGGCGCAGGTTTTCGGATACTGGATACAGAATCCGCTCACCTGCCGGCTGAGCATGGTGCTGCTGATCTTTTCGCTGGTGTTGAGCCTGGCCGGGCCGGCCGTTACGCGGCTTGTCTGGCTGCCGATATGGTACCTGGCGCTGGCGTTTCCGATCCCTTCAATTTACTACAGCCGTCTGGCCGGGCCGCTCCAGGACCTCGCGGCGCAGGGGGCCGGGGCGTTCCTGGGAATTTTCGGGGCGCAGATCGACGTGGCCGCCAGCACACTAAGCATCGTAACCATTTCGGGCGCCGCGCAGACGCTCACGGTCGAGGAGGCCTGCGCGGGGATGAGAATGCTGACGGCGTTTTTGGCCCTGAGCGTTGCGATGGCGTATCTTGCGGACCGGCGGGGCTGGCAGAAGATAACCCTCGTGCTGCTGGGCATTCCGGTGGCGATAGTGTGCAACGTCATCCGGGTTACGATCACATGCTTCATGTTCCTGATCGACAGGCCGGAGATGGGCAGGGGGTTCATGCACGAGTTCGCGGGATACCTGATGCTCGTGCCGGCGTTCCTGCTGCTTTGGCTGGCGGACAAACTGCTGCGGGGCCTGGTCGTCGAGGTGGAGGAAGAAGACCAGGAAAAAAAGAAAACAGATGTCCCCATGCTTGCGCATGGGGCTTTAGAAAATCACACAATATCCGACGCGGACGAGCTTGTCCGACGTAGCCTTTGCGAAGCCGGAACGCCCACGGCACATTTACAACAAGCCGACTTACGCCATGGGCAGGATGCCCATGGAACACACGGGCGATACGCCCGTGCCACGGCTGACGGGCTTGCCCGGCGAAGTCGGAGCGCCCGTGCCACGGCAAAAATAACCTTCGCCGCAGCGATAGTGATGCTGTGTGCGACGGCGGCGGGGGCGAACCTTTCGCGGTGGACGCAACGGCTGCCTGTGGTCTGGCCGGCCGGCGTTGTCGTCCGGGACGATTTCAGTCTGGCAAACATGCCCGGGCGGCTGGGGCCGTTCGTCCAGGTCGATTCCGACCTCACCGGCGACGGCAGACCGGACGGCGAGATAATCCTCAGCCGGGGGGATATGGAACTGTTGGGCATCGGAGGCGGTCGCGACAGGGACCGTTACGCGGCCCGGCAGAGCAACTGGTATTCGTGCCGGATATATCGCGACGAGCGGGTTACCGATCCGGCCAGTCCTTTCAGGTACTGGCGGCTTGAAATCTATTATTACACCGGCATCGGCGACCAGGTCCCGCACGTGCCGGAGCGGTGCCTCGCGGCGGCGGGTTCGCGGATAACCGGATCGGGCAGCCTGCCGGTGAGCCTCAACCGCCCCGGCTGGCCGGACCGGGCCGAAATGAGAAAAATAATATACGTCGAGCCGCCCGGTAAAAGTCTTCTGCCGCGGACGTTTGTGCAGTATTATATGTTCAGCCTGAACGGCAGGCCCGAGCAGGCCTGGGAGAAGGTTCGGCTGGAGATTCTGATGCCGTCCCTGGACCTTGCCAGGCGCTGCTATTTCGCCAAGATGCAGTTTGCCCCGCTGGGCAGTCCGGCGGACCAGTCGCGGGCGGACGAGAAGGCCGCCGAATTTGCCGGGCACGCCCTGCCGGCGGCGCTGGCGAATCTGCCGACCGGCATGGACGTGGAAACGCAGAACAAGGCTTCGCGGGACGGCGGAAACTGATTTTGACAATTCGGAGCACGGATGGCAAAAAGGACTAAACTTAATCTGCGGGCGGCGATGGTGCTGTCGATCGTGCTGCTGTTTCTGATCGGCGGGGCCGCGGCCTGGCGGCTGGGCAAGCGGATAAAGCCCCGCGACCCGGCGGGCCTGGCACGGCAGGCCGCCCAGGCTGCCGAAAAGAACGACCTTGCCGCGGCGGCGAAGCTCATCGACGAGGCGCTCGGCGGGGCCGATGGGGACGTGAAATATTTCGTCCAGGCGATCCGGATATATCTCGACTGGTCGCACGCCCCCACGCTCAACGACACCGAAAAGGCCTTCAGGATAAAGAAGGCCGACGCCATGCTGGAGATAGCGATCCAGAAGACGCCGGACGATCCGGAACTGCGGTCGATCCAGGCGGACATGCGGTGGGACCTCGCAATCGCCGCCGACAACTGGGACGGCTGGACCCGATTTGACGAAACGGCCCGGCAGGCGCTGCGGACCCGCGAGGACCCCGAGATCCGCTACCGGCTGGCGATAGCAAATCTGCGGCGCAGCTCGCTCCGCCCGGAGAAACTCGAGCCGGCCCTGGCGGATTTCAGCCGGGCCGCTACGGAAGGAAAACAGGTGCGCTACTGGCTGGGCGGGCCCGACCGGGACAATCGCAACCTGATATTGCAGGGCTACCTCCCGACGGTGCTGATGCGCAAACCGTCCGCCGCCGCGGGCGCGTTCGCCTTGGCCATCCAGGCCATGCCCGACAGCGCCGACATCCGCGTGGCATATGGCAATTATCTCGTGCGGACAAATCAGCCCAAGCAGGCGCTGGGGCAGTACGAAAAGGCCCTTCAATGCGAGCCGGGCGGCATCGTTCCAGAGCTGGCGCTGGCCAGATTCCACACCGTCCAGGGCGAGCACGGCAAGGCGCTGGAATACGCCAACCGGGCCAGGAACGAGCACGGCGACGATTATCGCACTTACCTGGAACTGTCGAACGTCCTGAACATTCTCAATCGCCAGGCCGACGCAATACCGGTTCTGCGCGACGGGCTTGCCGCCGTGGAAAACTGGGCTCCGACCCAGCCGGTGCGAGGCGCTTGGCTGACCAAGCGAACCGGGATCATTGAACTCAACTACGCTCTTTCCGGCACCCTGCTGGACAAGGCTGGCGCCGAACCGGAAGGGCCGGCCATGCAGGCCGACCTGAAGGAAGTGGACAAATATCTGGACAGGCTCGGGCAGATCGAGCCCAACAGCTTCCAGTTCCATCAGATATCCGGCCGGCTGGCGCTTGCACGGACGCAGATCGGCAAGGCCGTGGCAGAACTGGATGCGGCGTTCAAAATACGCAACTTCGACACCCGGACGGCCGGGCTGCTGTTCGACCTGTACATGTCGCAGGGCCTGCCCGGCAAGGCCGAAGGCCTGATCGGCAGGATGGAAAAATCGCCTGAACTGCTGGGCAGCCCGTTCGCGGCTCTATGCAAGGCCCTGCTGGCGATAAAATACATGGATTACGACGCAGCCAACGCCCAGCTCGTCCGGATAACCGGCGACGCTGCCGTGGGCGCCAAGGCGCAGGAGCTTCTGTTCGCCATCTATCGAGCCGCAGGCAGGCTCGTCTCGCTGCCGGACGATTTCAAACCGTCCAGGCAATCGGCGGCGCTGCTGTCGGAGCGGGCGGATTTTCTTTGGCGGCACGATCAGCCCGGCAAGGCGGCCGAAATTCTGGAAGAGCTTTCGGCCAAGTCGCCGTCGGACCTGAGCGTAACCTCGCAGCTCATGCGGATGTACCTCGATCTGGGCCAGATCGACAAGGCCCGGGCCGTCCTTGAGCGGGCCCTGGCGTCGCATCCGGGCGACAGCCGGCTGATGGCGCAGTGGGAACTTCTGAGTCAGCCCGACCCGGGCAGGCGATTCGAGATGCAGATGGCCATCGCGGGCCAGAATCCCGATCCGATTCTTGGCGAACTCCAGAAAGCGGCGGTCTGCGAGAACTTCGGCCTGGCCGACCGTGCGCTGGAGCACCTTCAGGCCGCAAGAAAGATAAATCCCGACAACCCGAATGTGATCGGCGGGCTGTTCAATCGCGCCATCGCCGCGAAGGACTGGAAGCTCGCCGGAACCATGGCCGACCAGGCGGCGTCGCTCAACATCGACGGTCTGGGCGGGCTTCTGTTCCGTGGCCGCCTGGCGATGGAGCAGGACCAGGCCGCCCAGGCGGTGCAGATATTCCGCCAGATCGTCCGCGACCGGCCCGACAACAAGGTCATGCGGGTCATGCTCGGCCAGGCGCATCTGAGAAAATACGCCGCGGGCAATTCAACCAGCGACCTGACGGCCTCGCAGGAGGCGTTCAAGGCCGTGCTGGCCATCGACCCGGCCTACGCGCCGGCCCTGATCGGCATGGCGCAGACGGCCCAGAAGATGGGCAGGCGGGCCGAGCAGGAAGACTGGATCCGCAAGGCCTGGCGGGTCGCGCCTGACGAACCTTACGTAAGGGACATGTATATGGAGCTGCCGGAGGTTGCGGCCAATCCGCTGGAGATCGTCGCACGGCGGCAGATGATGATGGAGAAAAACCCCGGCGACCTCGAGAACGTAGCGGCCCTGGCCAGGCTCATGGAGGATCCTCGCATGGGCCGGCCCGACGAGGCCGAAAGGCTTTACCGGATCGTCTGGCAGAACAGCCCGGACAAGCTTGCCGCGGCCAATCTGCTGATCGGATTTTTCGTCCGATCGGGCAGGAGTTCGCAGGCCGAAGAGATTCTGTCCCGGTTGGACGCCGAGCAGAAGGACCGGGTCGGAGTGCTCGTGCTGCGCGGGTCTTTCCTGTCGAACTACAATCCGGTCCAGGCCCGCCAGGCGTTCGAGGAGGCCGCCCGTGTCGCCCCGAAGGACCCCCGCGGCTGTCAGGCCCTTGCGCTGCTGTCGATCGCCGAGCGGAACTGGCCGCAGGCCGTCAAGGCGATGGAAAAACTGCTGGAACTCGAGCCCGGAAACAAGGCGGTTCAGAAGGACCTGACCGCCTGCCAGATAGAGGCTGGCCTTTTCGATTCGGCCTCCGCCAGGATTCAGGAGATGCTCACGGCCGATCCGGGCAACACTGTCGCCATGACGCATAAAGGCATGCTGCTCGTGCGAAAGGGCGATCTTGACGGCGCGTTGGAGACGCTGACGACCGCCAAGAGGATGAGCCCCCGCCACGCCCAGCCGCCGGCGTATCGCGCGCAGGTGTATGCCCTCAAGGGCGATCTGCCCAAGGCGGCCGAGGACCTCAAGGCCGCCCTGGAACTCTCGGGCGACAACACGATAGCTATGGACCTGGCGGTGCTTTACCAGCGGATGTGGAATCTGGACAAGGCCCAGGAAGTCTGCCGGCAGGTGCTGACGGAACATCCGGATCTCGTGCCGGCGATCCGGCTGCTGGCCGGCCTGTATCTGCTGGTCGGCAAATGGCAGGAACTGGCAACTCTGCTCGGCCAGGCCGCCGCAATTTACCCGGGCGATCCGGTCTATCCGATCATAAGGGCCAGGACGTTTCAGGTTCGCGACGACCCTGCCGGCCGGCTGGCCGCGATGCAGGAGGCGATCGCCAAATTTCCGAACGACCCTACCGCGCGGATCGAATATATCCAGACCCTTGCCGACGCCGGAAAATACCGGCAGATAGTCGAGTATCTGCGGGACAATCCGGCGGATTCCGCCATCGCCTCCGAGGCAGGCGCGTTGGAGGCAATGGCCGAACTGAAGCTCGACCAGTCGGCGGCCGGGCGGATTCAGGATGTCTTCGCCGGCCTGCTCAGGCGGGCGCCGCCGGCACAATTGGGATTCGTGATGGCCCGCATCCAGCAGGCCTACGGGCCGGCCGGAGCGGCCGACAGATCGGACGCCTGGCTGTCGGCCCGGCCGGGAGACTGGCGGATTATGTCCCTTCTCGGCAGCCTGCTGTCGGCGGCAGAAAGGCCGGACCAGGCTGCCGCCATGCTCGAAAAGGCCCTTCAGGCGACCGACGCACCCGCCGCCAGGCTGGAAATCCAGATCGTAATGGCCGAGTGTTTTCAGAGGGCCGGCGATTACCGCAAGACTGTCGAGGCCTACAAGGCCGCCCTGGAGATCGATCCGGACGACGTTCGCATACTGAACAACCTGGCGTTCGTGCTGGCAGATCGCATGGACGACGCCTCGCGGGCGCTGGAACTGGTTCAGAAGGCCTACAGACTTGCCCCCGGACTTGCCGATGTTATGGATACGTACGCATGGACGCTCGCCCAACTGGGCCACGACAAGGATGCGGCCGGCTGGCTCGACCCGATCTGCCAGGTCTTTCGCCCCAAGGCGATTTACCTGTATCATCTGGGGCGCGTCAGGCAGAAACTGGGCGAAACAGGCAAGGCCAAAGAATGCTATCGCAGAGCCGCCGAACTGGCCGGGGATAAGGAACTTAGCGGAATGATCGAGCGGGAACTCGGAAAACTGAAGGGACGCGGAGACTGACGGTTGACTGCCACGGCACATGAAGGCGATCACGGACTGGCCAAAGCACAGCCGCAGCCGGCCAGAAAACAGGCTTCACACACCGCGTCCTACGCGCACGGCAGGGACCTTCTTCAACTGCTGAACAGGCGCAAGTGGGTCGTCATCGTAACGCTGCTGATGTTCCTGATGGCCACTGTGGGCGGCACGCTGATCTGGCAGCTTTACGCCCCGATATACACGGCCTCGGCCCTGGTCCGCGTCAATCCGCCGCGAACGGGCGAACTGGGCGGCGGCACGCCCAATTATGACAAGGCGTACATGGACCGGCTCATCCAGACCTACGCCCAGACCTTCAAAAGCCACGACGTGCTGAGCCTGGCCGTTCTGGATGAAAAAGTCAAGGCCACCCAGTGGTATCTCAAAACGCCCGACTACAAGCGGGTCGAGCAACTTGAAAAAGACCTCTACGTCGCCCCCCTGACCAACACCAACTACATCAAGCTGTCCATGAGCGACGTCATACGCGGAGAAAAGACGGCGGAAATTTCGGTGATAATCGACAAGGTGGCCGAGATCGCCGTCAACCAGGTCAAGAAAACGTCCGAATCGGTCCTGCTCGAACAGCAGCGGAGCCTCCAGAGCAAAAAGACCGACCTGGAGACGCTGATCCGCGAGAATCGCGAGAAGCTAGCCTCGCAGGCGGTCAACGAGGGCAAGTGGAAGGAAGACCAGCTTGCCCAGAAACTCAAACTCGATGAACTCACCAAACAGAAGATCCAGCTCGAGGCCACAAAGGCGCAGATCGCGATGGCCTCGCGGGCCATCCTGGCGCAGGATGACAAGGAACTGACCAGGTCGGTCAGCATCCTCAACGCCGTGGAGAACGACCAGACGCTGGCGAGCCTGAAATACAAGCTCTGGCAGCTCAGCATGGAACTGGACCGGTCCCAGAAAAAATTCGGACCCAACCACAGATACGTGCTGGACGTCAAGGAGCAGATTTCCAGCCTCCAGCAGGAGATCGACGACAAGCAGGCGAGGGTCGTCGCGATACTGATCCGCGCGATGCGCGAGGCGGCCAGGGAGAACGTCGAGGCATATGCCAGGGACGAAAAGCGGCTGACGGACGGCATCCAGGAGTGCGCCTCCAACCTCGATGCGCTCGTTACAAACCTTGCAAATCTGCAGAAGGAGCGCTTTGCCGTCGACGCCGTCCAGAACGATCTGAACGTCATCAACCGCCGTCTTATCGAGCTGGACGTGCTGCTCAAGCAGGAAAGCCCGCTGGTGCTGGAGATGCGGGCGATACAGCCCAAGCAGCCGACCTGGCCCAAGTGGGAGCTGATGATCCCGATGGGCCTGATCCTGGGCATTGTGGCCGGCATCGGCCTGGCGTACCTGCGCGACTCCATCGACAAGTACGTCCGCACGCCATCGGACATCTCGCGCCGCGTGGACCTGCCTCTGCTGGGCATGGTCCCGCATGCCGACGACATTGAGGACCAGTTCAAGGACATTCGCAAGGCGTTCCTCACCGGCTCCGATTCGCTGATAAGCGAGTCGTTCCGGCGAATCCGCACCTGCCTGATCTTCGCCAGCCCGTTGGAACAGCAGCGCAGCCTGCTCATAACCAGCGCCATGCCCGAAGACGGGCGCAGCACCGTTGCGGTGAACCTCGCATCCGCGCTGGCACAGGGTGGCAGAAGAATTCTGCTCATCGACGCCAACTTCAGCCAGCCGATCATGAAAAAGCTCTTCCCGCAGTGCCCCGAAGACGGCCTCAGCGCCGCGATGGCGGGCCAAATGAACTGGCAGGACGTGGTGCTGGAAGTCGCGCCCAACCTGTCGGTCATGTCCAGCGGCAACATGCCTGCCGACGCGATGGGGCTGTTCACCTCCGGCCTGCTGCAAAGGCTCGTCGACGAAATGGCCTCGTTCTACGACCAGATAATCTTCGACGGCGCGCCCTGCATGGTCGTCTCCGACGCCCAGGCCCTCAGTGCCGTCGTCAGCGGCGTGGTGCTGGTCGTCCGGGCCGGCGTGAACACCTACGGCCTGATTCAGCGGATGCGCGACACCCTCCAGCGACTCGGCGCAAACCTCGTCGGAGTCGTCCTCAACGCCGCACGATTCACGCCCGGCGGATACTTCCGCGAAAGCTACAAGGCCTTCTACGAATACCAGGAACGGAACATCCCGGTCCATTCGGAAAAGTAAGTTTTGAACCAGGTATATGAAGGGGGAAGACGCCTGTTTTTTCAACAAACTGATATCGGGCCCATTATTTCAGCGCTTTTCGGCAGGTTTGGATAACGAGTTGTCTGGCCTGGTCGAGTGGCATCTGGAGTTTTGCGCCGGAGGCTCGCACGTGTCCGCCGCCGCCAAGAGACCTTGCCATCTCGGCCACGTCCACTTTTCGTCTGCTTCGCAGGCTGACGCGGATCCTGCCGTCGCCTTCGACCAGCAGTGCGGCTATTTCGACGCCGGCTATCCGCATGGCCTCGTTGATGAGGTTTTCGGTCTCGTCGCGCGTGGCGCCGGTGTCGGCGAAGTCGCGGCGGCTGATCGTCATTACGGCCAGCCTGCCCGAGCAGTGCAGTTCCATGCCGTCGAGCATGCGCGTCATCAGCCGAATCCTGTGCGGACGGTCGGACTGGAATATCTGATCGTAGAGCCGGTGCGGGTTGAGCCCTTTTTCGACCAGCCTGGCGACCGCGAGTATCGCGGCCAGGCCGGTGTTGGAGAACCTCAGCCAGCCGGTGTCTGTGAGAATTGCCCCGGCCAGGGCCTGCACTATCGGCCCTTCGATGGGCCAGCCAAGGCGGTCCAGCAGTTCCATAACGAGCATTCCCGTGGCGGCGGCCCCGGGGTCGATAAGCCTGAGGCGGCCTATCGCCTCCGGCATGGAGTGGTGATCCATCACGATCGTCTTTTCCTTCCGCCGCGAGATCGCCCCGGCGAAGGATTCGAGCTGGCTGAGGCTGCACGTGTCGAGCACGACGATAAGGTCGCAGGCGTCGGCGAGTTTTTCCAGCCGGGCCGGGCTGACGGTGGCGGCCGGGCCTGCCATAAACGCAAGCCGGTGCGGCAGCGGGTCCTGAAGCGCGACGACGGCCTTTTTGCCGGCCTTGCGGGCCGCAAGGACCAGCGCGGCCTGACTGCCCAGATTGTCGCCGTCGGGATTGGCGTGCGAGACCGTCAGAATCGACCGGGCCCGCCTGACGGCGTCGGCTATCTTCTCAAGCGTTTTCGCGTGCGATTTTTTTTGCATCTTCCACGTCCCTGGTTATCTGTGCCTTGAGGGTCTCGACCGATTCAAACTTTACCTGTCCGCGCAGGCGGCGGAAAAAATGCAGCGTCATGGCCTTGCCGTAAAAGTCTCCCGCCGCGTCGATCAGGTTCGCCTCGACGGTTCGCGGCGACGGGCCGAATGTCGGCTTGACGCCGATGCTGACGGCGGCGGGATAACTGGCGCCTTCGATGGACGCCAGGCCGGCGTAAATTCCATCGCCTGGCACGACCTGGCCCGGCGACTCGAGATTGGCGGTGGGAAATTCCAGCATCCGGCCCTGCCGCTGGCCGGCGACAATCAGGCCCGTCAGCTCGAAAGGCCGGCCCAGGCAGCGGGCGGCGTCTTCAACCCTGCCTTCAAGCGCCAGCCGGCGGATCAGCGTGCTGGAGACCCGAGGCGAACCTTCCGGCAGGTCGATCGACAGAGGCTCGACGACGTGGACTTGGAAACCTTTTTCCCGTCCCGCCCGTCCGAGCAGCGCGACGTTGCCGGCGCGAGACCGCCCGAAGAAAAAGTCCGGACCTTCCACCACGTGCCTGGGCCGGAAGCGATCCAGAATCACCTCTTCGATGAATTGTTCGGCCGGCATATCCAGCAGTTGCCTGGTCGCGCGGATAAGCACAACCGTGTCGGCCCCCGCCTGGCCCAGCAGTTCGCACCTTCGGCCGATGGCGGTCAACTGCTCGGGCACGTCGTCGGGCCTCAAGACCAGATCGGGCGGCGGGTCGAACGTTACAACCGTCACGGCCTGCCCATCCGACCGCGCCAGCGAGGCGGCGCGGGCGATTATCGACTGGTGGCCGACGTGCACGCCGTCGAAGTTGCCGATGGTCAGCACGCAGCCGGCCAGCCCGGCCGGAACATTCTCCAGCCCGCGTATTATTTTGACGGTGTCTTGCATGGCAACGGCGGGACATTGTATGCGCGAAATGCCAGGAATGGTACTGCAATCGGAGGATTGCCTTGCCGGATCGCCAACCCAGGGCCAAAGGTCCTGGTCTAAACCCGCCTTCGGCGGTCAAAGGCCCCTGACAGGGTCCTGAAAAGCAAATTGTACGACCGCATTTTGTCTTCATGAACCACCTCCGTGGAAATACACTGTTCGCGCCGCGTTCGGAAGGTTTCTGACTTTTGCCCTCATCCGACGCGTTTGACTGTTTCCCCGACCAATGCCGCTCAATCTTTTTGGAGAATTCGTAACCTGTTTTTTTCGTGAAGTTGAAGAAGTGCCATTTTGTGGTATAATGGAAATGTCAAATGCCCCAGGCGGGCTTTAATCATAGGAGACAAATGAATATGTTTCCCCGTACGACTGTCGGCGGCATGTCCCTGTCCCGGATGATCATCGGCACCAACTGGTTCTTGGGTTGGAGCCACACTACAGCCGCCAAGGACTCATACATCACCACGCACGTCAAGGATCGCAAATCCATCGCGGATATTCTTGAGGTGTTCGTGAAGGCGGGCGTGGACACGATCATGGGCAACATAACCTGCGACCCGCTGCACGCGGCCGTCCAGGATGCCCAGCAGCGCACGGGAAAGAAAATAATCGTGGTTTCGACGCCAAGTTTCCCGGTGAACCCCAAGGTGCTTACGGCAGGTTGGGACCTGGACGAGGTCGCCAGAATTCTTGACAAAGAGGCCAAGCTGGGGGCACATTTCTGCCTGCCCCATACCTCCACCACCGATTGCCTGATCGACAAAGTTACCCGCGAGATTCGCGGCGCCAAAAAACTTTGCGAGATGGCCCGCCAGCGCGGACTGATCCCGGGCCTCAGCACGCACATGCCCGAAGCGATCATCTTCGCCGACGAGTCCGGCCTGGACGTCGAAACCTACATCTCCATCTTCAACTCGATGGGTTTCCTCATGCAGGTCGAGGTGGACTGGATCGCCAATGTCATCCGCAACGCCAGGAAACCGGTTATGACCATCAAGCCGATGGCGGCTGGGCAATTGCGCCCGTTCCAGGCGCTGATTTTTGCGTGGAACGCCATCCGCGAGCAGGACATGATTACGGTCGGCACAATGTCGCCCAGGGAAGCCCATGAAATCATCGAGATCAGCTTGAACATCCTCAATAAGCAGGCCGTCGCCGTAAAGCTTCAGGAGACGCGCTCAAAGTCCACGATCAAACCCAAGACGGCAACCCCAAAATAGCCCATTGTCAAAATGTTCCCCGAAAAAACAATTTGACCAGCGGCAGCAAGTAGGGCGTGCAACTTGTTGAGGCTGTCCGATAATTACAGGCCATCGACTATCCATTGTAGCTGTCCATTTTTTTTCCCACAGCGTTCATTATACCGCAGCAGCAACTGATACGCAAAGAAGCACGCCAGGATCTGGGT
>JACRIL010000220.1 GCA_016235825.1 Planctomycetota bacterium | reverse complement strand
GTAGCCCATCGTCTCATGCTGTTCTCCTTGACGGGCACGATTATACCATGCCTGTCAAGATGGCAATTCGCGTGCCAACTAAATCGACAAGCCCTTTAGCGGGGGCCTGCTACACAACCCGACCTGATGAATTTGCCTGAATGACGGTTTTCAACAGAGCATATTTCTATTTTATAGCCAGGCACGAACTGCGGCAATGCCGCATTTCAAAGGTTTTTCGCTATCAGCCCGTTGAAAAAGGCCTATCTTTCGTGGCACGGACGTCTCGTCCGTGTGTCCCAAGGGCGTCTGGCCCCTGGAATGGCAGAAAAAATAACAAATGCCACGGCCGAGACGGCCGTGGAACATGCGGGCAAGATGCCCGTGCCACTTTCTCAACAGGCTGCTATGGCATGACGCCGGCATCTTCCGAACATCATCCGCTTATGACATAGATCGCAGTGTCCGCGTTGCTGTTTGGGTCTTCGACGACCTCCCGGCCCGCTTCGGTGTCCAGCGCTATCCGCCTGAGCACGGAGATGCCTTTCTCACGGCAGAAGTCCTCGAAATCGTTAAGCGTGATGATGCGGATATTCGGCGTTTCAAACCATTTATAGGGCAGCAGGCCGCCCAGCGGGGCCCGGCCTTCCTCGTTGAGCATCTTTCTGAGCTTCCAGTAGCCGAAGTTAGGAAAGCTGACGATGCACTTCTGGCCCACGCGGAGCATTTCGGCGACGGCGGACTCGACGTCCCTGACGGCCTGGAGAGTCTGCGAGAGGATGACGTAATCGAACTGTCCCGTGCGGAACTGGCTCAGCCCGCGGTTGAGGTCGGCGTGGATGACGTCCAGCCCCTTCCTTACGCAGGCGATAATGGCCCGCTCGTCGAGTTCGACGCCAACCAGCCCGTGGCATTTTTTCTCGCGGAGCATCGCCAGCAGCGACCCTCCTCCACAGCCCAGATCGAGCACGGTCGCGCCTTCCGGGATAAGATTGATGAGCATGTCGTAGTCGAGCCGCTGGTCGTGGAAGATGCTCGTCGGCCTGCGGTCGATAGTGTCGGAATCCGAAAGTTTCGCTGCGGGCGGGCGGCCGTCCGGAGCGGACAGGTTCGCCAGAAACGCACGGATAAGCTCGCCGTACGTGCCCAGGTCGTCCCGGAGAAGGAACGCGTCGTGTCCGCAGCCGCTGGTTACGTTGCAATACGAAACCCGCTTGTCGCCGGCGATCAGGGCATCGACCATCTGCTGCGACTGAAGAGGCGGGAAAAGCCAGTCGCTGGTGAAGCTGACGACCAGCCAGCGGCATCGGCTGGCGGCAAGGGATTTGGCGAGCTTTTCCGGCGTGCTGCCCAGATCGAAAAGGTCCATCGCCAGCGACAGTTTGAGATAGCTGTTGGCGTCGAACCGCTCGGTGAACTTGTCGCCGTGATACGCCAGGTACGAGCCGACGGAAAAGACCTTCTCGAATTCGGTAGGCACGTCGCGCGGCCTGAAGCGGTCAGCCTCGAACTTGTCCTGCATGGCCTCCAGCGACAGGTACGTTATGTGTCCGAGCATCCTGGCGATGGCAAGGCCGGTCGCCGGCCGCGGGCCTTCGTCGTAATATTGTCCGCCTCGATAGTCCGGGTCCGTGAGTATGGCGTTGCGCCCGACGACGTCGAAGGCCAGGGCCTGGCTGGTCAGCCGCGGCGAGGTTGCGACCGCCATGGCGCCGTCTACCATCCCGGAATATTTCACGGACCAGCAGAGCACCTGATGCCCGCCCATCGACCCGCCTATTACGCCCAGCAGCCGCCTGACGCCAAGATGATCCATCAGCAGCTTCTGCACCTGCACGATGTCGTCTACGGTGATCGTCGGAAAGTCGGTTCCCCACGGCCTGCCGGCGGCCGGATTGACGCTGCCCGGGCCGGTCGTGCCGCGGCAGCCGCCCAGTATGTTGGGGCCTATCACAAAATATTTGTCCGTGTCGATAGCCTTGCCCGGCCCGACCACGATGTCCCACCAGCCGGCATCGTCCTGTTCATCGTGTTTCGCCACGTGCGAATCGCCGCTGATGGCGTGGCAGATCAGGACCGCGTTGTCCGCCGTCGCGTTGAGCCGGCCGTAAACCTCGTAGGCCACCGTAACCTCCGGCAGTTGGCCTCCCAGTTCCAGTTTGAGCGGTTTGTCATGCCGGAAAATTTTGACGTGCCTCAGCGGCCTGCCGCTGCGGACGCTGTCGCTGCTTTTGAATGTGTCTTCCGCCATTGCCTGTTTATTTCCAATAAACGTCTGGTTATAGCTTGAAACATTTGGCGCCACCCTCAAGCGAAGCTTGGGGGCGCCGCCAACCTTACGCATCCTGAAAAACATCGGGAGGCCGGCGCTGCCATAACGGGAATTTGCCGGACAGGCACGATTAACGCCTGTTCCGGCGAGAGTTTCGTTGCCCTGCATCCTGGGCCACATCGTTCCCGTTTGGGGCTGGCTGCGGCACCTTTTTCCCCGGCCGGAACTTCGGACCGGACACAGGTTGCCGTGCGGTCTTCGGGCCAGTACCCTCGCGCACTCTCGATGACAAATCCCAATTTAGGCCCAATCGGAGGTTATGTCAAGAAAAACAACAAGTTCGGCCTTCTACCCTTCCGGCGGGCGTTGTCCACTCGGAAAATATCGCCACATACTGCCGTCGGGTTGGGCGATGAAAATGCGGTCCTGGATGCCGCCCTCGGCCTGGCCGCCGGAATCCCGCGTCGGCTGGAGTTTCTCCAGTTTATTCAACTCTTTCGCGGCGGCTTTTTCCGCGGCCTGGCGGCTGGTCCAGCTTCCGGCGATAGGGTAATACTCCCCAGCGAACGTGTCGTATCCCATCAGATGCCACCTGCCGCCGCCCGTGTTGCTCATACTTAAGCCTCTGTTTGCCGGCGTCCAAAGTAGCATGGGCATCTTGCCCATGAGTATCATGGACGTCTTGGCCATGTCGTCTCAGAATAACCTCCCCTGCCCCGTCCGCCAAGAGCCAACCTTGAAACTTGAAAGCCCGCCGGCAACGGTTATTATATTCAACTTCTTTCGCCCGGCTCGGGCGATGAATTAACCGGACCATATATAAGGAACAAAAAATGCCGGAGCAGAAGGCGGATATCGGGCTGGTTGGCCTTGCGGTCATGGGCCAGAACCTCGTGCTGAACATGAACGACCACGGCTTCGCCGTTGCGGTCTTCAATCGCACGGTCAGCAAGGTGGATGATTTTCTGGCCAAAGAAGCCAGGGGCACAAAAGTGATGGGCGCCCATTCGCTGGCCGAATTGGCCTCGATGCTCAAAAAGCCCCGCCGCGTGATGCTAATGATAAAGGCCGGCCAGGCCGTCGATGAATTCATCGAGCAGCTTCTGCCGCACTTCGAGGCCGGCGACATTATCATCGACGGCGGCAACAGCAACTTCAACGACACGATCCGCCGCGTGCAGTACGTCGAGGGCAAGGGTCTGCTGTACATCGGCACGGGCGTGTCGGGCGGCGAAGAAGGCGCCCGCTGCGGCCCCAGTGTAATGCCCGGCGGCTCGCCCGCCGCCTGGCCGCACGTAAAGGACATATTCCAGGCCATCTCCGCCAAGGTCAAGGACCCCGCCACCGGCAGGGAAGAGGCCTGCTGCGACTGGGTCGGCCAGGGCGGGGCCGGCCATTTCGTCAAGATGGTCCATAACGGCATCGAGTACGGCGACATGCAGCTTATCTGCGAGGCCTATGACCTCATGCGGGCCTCCGGCATGATCGCTCCGGAAATGCACAAGGTCTTCACCGACTGGAACGCAGGCCCGCTGGACAGCTATCTCATCCAGATCACCGCCGACATCCTCGGCAAGACCGACCAGGAGACCGGCAAACCCATGGTTGACGTAATCCTCGACACCGCCGGCCAGAAAGGCACAGGCAAGTGGACCGTAATCACCGCCGCCGATCTGGGTATGCCGCTGACGCTCATCGCCGAGGCGGTCTTCAGCCGGTGCCTCTCGGCGGTAAAAGACGAACGGGTCGAGGCCGCGAAAAAACTCCGCGGCCCCAAACCCCGATTCACAGGCGACCGGGCCAAGTTCGTCGAAGATATCCGTCAGGCCCTTTATGCGAGCAAAATATGCTCATATGCCCAAGGCTATCAACTCATGCGGGCGGCCGCTGCCGAATACAAGTGGGACCTCAACTACGGCGGAATCGCGCTCATCTGGCGGGGCGGGTGCATCATCCGCAGCGTCTTTCTGGGCGAGATCAAAAAGGCGTTCGACAAGAAGAAAAATCTGGTCAACCTCCTGCTGTGGCCGTATTTCAAGGACGCCGTCCGCAAGGCCCAAGGTTCATGGCGACGGACGGTCCAGAAGGCCGTCAAGATGGGCATTCCCGTCCCGGCCCTGGGTTCGGCGCTTGCCTACTACGACGGCTATCGCGCCGAACGCCTGCCGGCAAACCTTCTGCAGGCCCAGCGCGATTACTTCGGCGCCCACACGTTCGAGCGGCTGGACAAGCCTCGCGGCCAGTTCTTCCACTTCAACTGGACCGGCCACGGCGGGGCGACCACCGCGGGAACTTATACAGCGTGAAAACGGTTCCTGACATAGAGCGCCATTGCATCCGGTTTCGCCATGGTTTCACTGAACAAGTCCGGTCGGGATTTTGTTTCATTGCATAAAGTTTCAGAAGGATAAGAGTACCTTGCATATTCATCGCCGCCAAATTAGAGGCCCGCAGGGCCGGCAGATAGTAGCCCCGGGTGAAGCGAAGTCCGCCTCAAGGCGGACGCAGCGAAACCCGGGGGAAACCGCATTAAGTGAAGTTTCAAACTTTCGGCCCCGCCAAGGGCATGCACGCCAAAATACAAGGCAACCCCGGCCGAATATTTTGGGACAAGGGATTTATCTGCCGTTGCAAAGAAACACCCTCACCCGGCTTCGCCAAAAGGCTACGCCGGGCCAAGCCCTACCCTCTCCCAAAGGAGAAGGGTTGAAGGGAAACGCTCTGGAATTTTAAATGATCGACTGCCAGAAAATATCCAAAGTCGCCGGCGTTGAGGTTTACCCGTCGAGCGTCGTCGAGTCCGGCAAGGGCGTGTATTTCATGGGCCGCAAGTGCGACGAGAGATTCATCGGCTGCGTCGGCGGGCCGTGCCTGAGCGATTCATCTAAGGTCGGCGAGATCGACGGCAAGTGCGTCTGCCTCGGCACGAAAAACGCCGCAAACGCCGCAGCCATCCGTGAAGCTCTGCCGTGGACCAGCCCGCAATGCCTGGGTCTGAAAACCAGCGCGGGCCTGGGCGACAGGCTGGGTCTGGCGACGCCCGGCCACATCCGAGCCATTCGTGGAACCGGCATCGCACCGGTGCTGGCCCAGCAGTCGATCCGCGAACTTGCCCGCACCAAACGCACGCCGCAGGAGGTCATCGACTGTACAACCTTCGGCGTTCTTCAGGAAGGTTATCGCGACGGCTTCGGCAGCGACGCCGACCATCTTCAGGAATCCGCCGACATTGATCGCACGGTTCAGGCCGGCTTCACGCAGTTCACTATAGACCCCGGCAGGCATGTCGTAAACGGCACCGACAGCTTCACGCCCGTCCAGGCGGCGGCGGAATACGAACGCCTGGATTTCAAAACACTCGAAATCACAAATACCGGTCTGCTGGAAATGTACGTCGACAAACCCTTCACGCTCGAAGGCGGCAGCGGCGTGGCTTTTGACGACGAAGATTTTCTGCGGGCCGCGGTAAAGTACGGCAACGCCGTCGCGCACGTCGTCAGGATGTATCGCCGGTTGTGCGAAAAATGCAAAAGGTCTTTTGAGGTCGAGGTATCCGTCGATGAAACCGACACGCCGACCAGCCCGGCCGAGCATTATTTCTTTGCCGCCGAACTCAAGCGGCTGGGCGTCAAATGGGTCTCGCTCGCCCCGCGATTCGTCGGACGGTTTGAAAAGGGCGTCGATTACATCGGCGACATCCGGTCATTCCGCTCGACGTTCGAGCAGCACGTCGCCGTCATGCGGACGCTGGGGCCTTACAAGATTTCGATCCATTCCGGCAGCGACAAGTTTGCGATTTATCAGATCGTCGCCGAACTCACCGGCGGACTGGTCCACCTCAAGACCGCCGGCACGAGCTACCTTGAGGCCCTGCGTGCGATTGCCGGGACCCAGCCGGGGCTTTTCCGGGAGATACTCGATTTCGCCCGCGGCCGCTACGAGACCGACAAGCAGAGCTATCACGTCTCGGCCGACGTGTCGAAGGTCCCGCCTGCCTCGTCGATAAAAGACGCCGACCTGCCCGTCCTGCTCGGCGATTTCCACGCCCGCCAGGTGCTGCACGTTACGTTCGGCAGCGTACTGGCCGAGGGCGACGGCAATCGCTTCAAGGCCCCCCTGCTCAAGTCGCTGCGGGCCAACGAGTCGGTCCATTACGACGCGATTCAGAAACACATTGCAAAACATCTGCAAGGTTTCATACCCTTCGTCAAGAAATGAAAAACCTGAAAGGACAATCATGCCGGACAACGACAACCTCTTCGACATCACGGGCAAGTGCGTCGCCGTAACAGGCGGGGCGGGAATCCTCTGCGGCCAGATGGCCAAGGCACTGGCCTCGCTGGGCGCGAAGATCTGCGTCGTCGATTACGACGCCCTCCGGGCCAACGAGGTCTGCAAGGAGATCGAAAACGCCGGCGGCTTCGCCATCCCCGTCCAGTGCAACGTGCTGGACAAATGCTCGATAGAAAACGCGTTCAAACGCGCGGTTGACGGCATGGGCAAAATCGACGTGCTCATCAACGGGGCCGGCGGCAACAAGCCCGACGCCACCTGCTCGCCGCCGAAAACCTTCTTCGACCTGCCCGCCGACGCAATCCGCTGGGTCTTCGACCTCAACTGCCTGGGCACGATGATCCCCAGCCAGGTGTTTGGGCGGCACATGGCCGAGCGGGGCCAGGGCAATATCATCAACATTGCGTCGATGAACGCATTCCGGCCGCTGACGAACATCGCGGCATATTCTGCCGCCAAGGCGGCAATCGCAAACTTCACGCAGTGGCTGGCCGTCTATATGGCACAGCGGCACAACACCAACATCCGCGTCAACGCCATCGCGCCGGGCTTCTTCCTGACCAACCAGAACCGCTTCCTGCTGACCGACGAAAAGACCGGCCAGCTCACCGACCGAGGCAGGACGATCATCGCACACACGCCGATGGGCCGCTTCGGCGAGGCCCACGAACTCATCGGCACGCTGGTCTGGCTGATCTCCGACGCCAGCAAATTCGTAACAGGCATAACCGTGCCCGTCGACGGCGGTTTCAGCGCGTTCTCGGGAGTGTAAGATTCATGCAGAGCACAAAAACAGACAATGAAGAATTCCGCGTGCAACAAGTTGAGGCTGTCCGATAATTCCTCATCTATAAATACAAGGACCTCCGACGGTTATGTATGTGAATGCATAACTGAAAGGAGGTCCAAGCTATGCCTGCACGTGCCACGGACGGCACGTGCCTGGCC
>JACRIL010000231.1 GCA_016235825.1 Planctomycetota bacterium | reverse complement strand
GCTGGCCTTCGTGTCGCATTGGAACAAGCACGCTCATCCGTTCAAATGGTCCATGAATTCCCTGGACAAGGTGATGGCAAAATGCCAACTCGCCCTGGCCGCATGATTATCCGCCCCAAACTTCTGGGGCGGGGTACTAAGCAAAGAATCGGACGACTGCTTTGTGGCATATTGTCCCCGGTGTCCGGGCCTGTCGGCAAAGGCCCCCGACGCCGACGACGCCATCAAGCGGCTTCAGTCCGTCATCAGGGCTGCTACCCCGCAGGATTCCAGCTTTCAGAACAAGATAACCATCAAGGTAATCTCCGACCCGGACATCCCGGCCTACATTTAGAACCGGTTGCATAACCAACGCGGTCCATCGCGGATTTTCATCATCTCCAGGAAGGTCGCCGTCTGTCGGCGGCTATTGACAAATCAGGCGGCGCCCACAAGCAAAGCTGCTGTGCAGCGGAGCTTCCCCCGGCAATCCCGGATCGTATATAATGCCGAAAGGCAAAGGTCAGCCGCCATGGAAAAACATCCGTCAAAGCGTATTGGTCCGTTGTTGAGTGCGTGCCTGCCTGCCATTGCACTCGGAATGGCGGCAGCACCAAGCCGCTTCCCCGCGTTCGCGAGCGGTCCGGCGGGCGCAGCGACGGCGTCCGCGCCGGCCGCAGCGGTCAAGTTGCCTCCGATGTGCTGGACGGCCCGGCAGGCCGAGTCCATCGAGAAGGAGTTGGATGCTTTTTTCGCCGAGACGGATCCTGCGAAGCGGGCAGGACTGCACCGCGAAAAACTCGCCGGCCTGCCCATCGGCCTGACGCTGGATGAACTGGAGACGATCGCCAGGAGCCCCCCGCTGGAGGGCGAGAAGAAAAAGAGGGGTTATGTCCGCATGAAGTGCGACTGGCTGAAGGATAACGATCGCGGCTGGTTCAACATTGCCCTTCCGAAAAACTACTCGCCGGCAAAGGCCTGCCCGCTTGCCGTCATCATGCACGGCAGCAGCGCCGACGGCGACAACATGCCCACATGGTACACGCCGAAATTGAACGATGCCGGATTCATCACCATCTACCCCACAACAACTGACGTGGGTCGTTATTGGGGCGACGAGGTTGAGGTCGCCAATATCTTCCGCCTGATCGACTGGGCCGCGCGGCGGTATCGGGTGGACTTCCGCCGGCTGGTCTGCACGGGCGGGTCTATGGGCGGCGTGGGGACGTGGAGCATGATCCTGCAATACCCGCAGCTCTGGTCATGCGCATCCTCGGTCGCCGGTTATCCGGCCGCCACGCAAGGCGAAATCCTGGAGAACATCCGGGGCATTCCGTTCTACTTCGTCCACGGCGACGAGGACCACATCCCCGTCAGCGGCCCGCGGGCGGCGTCGGCCGATCTGAAGCGGCGAGGCATAGCGCACGTCTACGTCGAGGCGCCGGGGGAAAAGCATACTCCATCGATGAAATACTGGACGGCCATGACGGACTGGCTGATCGCCCAGGGACCCAAATGGCACTCGCCCCGTCCGCTGTTCCTTCCGGCCGGCGGGCGGCCGCTCTGGCGGTGCGTGCAGGACCCGCTCGGATTGAACGACCCAGATGATCCGGTTATCGCGCTTATACGGCAGGGCAAAACAACCGATGCGGCCAAGGCCGTTCAGAAACGTCTTGCCGACAAGGTGGAACCGGCCAGGGCACAGATGCTTTTGGCTTTGAACGCGCTGCCGTGCCTTCTGGACCCGTATCCATATGATCTCGACGCAGGCAAATTCGACCAGAAAAAAGGGTGGAATACAACCAGCGAGAACAAGGCCATCGAGGCCCTTGCCCGGGCCATCGCCGAGAAGGATGGACGAGGCCCATTTCCAGCGGCATTTGAACGCGACCTGCGGCTGTTGCTTATAAAAATCCACCTCAAGCGGGTCGCCCAGACGGCCGCGACTCCCGCCGGCTGGGTGGCGCATTGGGACGCCCTCGGCAAGCAGTTCAACGTCTTGGGCCCGCTCGGTTCCAGCGCCGAGAGCGACCGCCTATTCAAGGCCGCCCAGGCGATCATAGTGAAGCACGGGCACATGAAGATAAAATAATGTCTGTTCTCGCGGTGAAAATTATTCCGGCCGCGGCGGTCATGGCGGAATGACGGCCGAGTCGATCCCGAGAGCCTCGCCGATCTTCCGTATGGTTTGGGCGTGCCGGCCGATTCCCAGGGCGAAGTGATGAGTCGGCCCGGCGGCAAGCCATCGCTTGAGGAATGTAACCGCATCGGGTTTGAAGAAGCCGCGCGTGTTGGTGTTTCCGGTGGGCGGGATAGGCCCGCGAACCGATTCGCCCTCGGCGATCACGAATTTGAACCGCCCGTCGAACGTCTGCGTGATGCCGAGCATGGTGATCGGCCCTTCCCTGATCTTGAACTCCACGCCGGCGCCCGAGCCGGGTTTGCCGTGGTATTTCACCAGGCTTCTGAGCACCGGCCTGCCGTCGGCGATGTTGACGTGATGCGGGCCGTCGTGTCCGACAAGAATGAAATTCTCACTGAAATCGATCGGATGGAACTCCGCGAAACTGCCGCCGATCTCCAGCCGGTCCATGATGAGCATGGCCACGCAGGTCTTCAGGTCGGCCTCGCCGCACATCGGAAAGCCCGCGCCTGTCAGGAGCGAATTTCCCACGATGAAATTCGTTACGACCTTGCGCATCTCGCTGCCTTCCCCGGCCTCGTAGTAATATGCCAGCCCGTCGATTTTTTTGTCCGCTATGAATTTGTCCAGCGCGACGGCGACCCGCGCGGCTGTTTCGAGGTCCTCGTCGAGGAGTTTTCGCGTTACGGGGTCGGATTTCGGGTCCGGCGTGTCAAAGAAATCGAGAATTTGCTTCCGCTTGGCGTCAAGTTCGGCCGCCGAAACCTGCCGGAAATGATGGAGCACGTCGTCCGGCTCGGTCTGGAGGACGTGCAGGCCGAAATGGGCGGTAAACGCGGTGGGGTCGCAGTGCATGTCGAGCATCGCCTCGAGCACGTGCCCCATCTGGCCGATCCTGGCGCCTCGCAGGTCGTGCATGACGCGGGCGATCCGGCACCATTCGGCCACTTCCGCGACGGCCCGCCCGTCGTCGCGCAGGCAGCCGATTATCACCGGCGGGGCCTTTTTGCCCATCCGGATCGCCACGCCCGTGAACTCCGGCAGCGAGCAGATGTTGTCGTTGACAAGCTGCATGTGCGTGCAGGCCTTTGAATAATCCATGGCCTTGAGAGGCTGAAGCGCGACCAGGACGATCGGGATGTTCAATTCCCGCACTATGTTTCCCCATGTGCAGGATGGTGCATATGTGAGCATGTCGCAAAACAGCAGATCGAGGTCTTCCGCCTGAATCTTCTTTCGCATCGCGTACGAGCTTTCGGCGTCGTCGGCCATGCCGAAATTCACGGTTTTTACGCCGTTGGCCTGAACCATCCGCACGAATTCATCCTGGTAGCCCAGCAATTCCTTTTCCAGGCCCGGAAACTGATCCCAATATACCTTGTGTCCCACGCCGAATATCCCGATGTTCGCCGTCAGAGGTTTTCGTCTTTTGATAGACATTTTTCCCGCCATTCTTTCATTGTCATAAAAGGCCGGACTCGTTCGCCGTCATGAGTTCCCGCATATTATCAGAATTTTTGCCCCTTCCTGAAGTCCCAGCGGCAGGAAGAAGTAATCGTCGGTCCAGTTGGCCCGGCGATCCCAGGGTTTGGCAAGCCAGTCGGGGTAAAATGTGAACTCGTGCCCCCAGGCGCTGTCCGTCTCGCCCTTGATCCGGTGATGGGGGCCAAGCAGGTTCCGGAGCGTGTTGACCAGTTCGATCTCGACGCGGTTTTCGCCCTGCCGGACCAGTTTTGTAACGTCCAATTCATATGGCGACCATGAGATAGCCCCGGCAGGTTTGCCGTTGACGCGAACATGCGCAACTGCCGCGTCGAGCCGCGGCAGTGCGAAAATCGCCTTTTCGCCCTTTTTCGGCGCCTCGATCCGGACGGTCCCTGCCAGCGAAATATGCCCGGCGAAAAACGGATAGCCGTCCTGGATAAGATCGCCCTCGGTCCATTGCGGTTCTTTTTTCAGCGAGAATCCCGGGCAGTATCGGACACAGCGCGGCCGCTGCTCATTATCCGACGGATATCCACGAACGGCGAAATCGCCGACCAGGTACACGGATTCCAGCTCGGTTCCCGGCAAGCAATCGAACAGGCTGGACAGGCCGAAGCGGGGCTGCTGCAGATGTTGGAACCGGCGCGACATCACGATGATATTTTCTCCCTTGATAGCCTGCCTGGTAATTTCCACCTGCCCGAAGGCCGAGTCCAGATAATAGGGAAGTCCATCGTATTGGACCTGATTGCCGTTGACGCGGATTTCCCATTCGGCGGCATCCTCCGCCGCCAGGCGAAGCTGTTTCGGCTTGTCCTCCGCCCGAAAGCGGAATTCCAGCGAAACCGGGCCGTCGTATTGTTCCTGCTGGAGGATCTCGTTGACGCAGATGACAGGAAGGAATTCGCTCCATTCTTCCGATCCGCGCCGGAACCGGCACCAGTCGAGCGTGAGTGCGTTGGGCGAGGACCGGCGGAGCTGCCAACCGTCGGGCAGAGCAAAAGAACGCAGAATCCGCCGCGGCGATTCGGGCACATCCGACGCCGCCGCTCCATCGTGGAACACAAGGAGGCGCGACTCCGAAGGCGCGAAAAACAGCCGTCCGACAATTCCGTCTTTTTCCCGATGCTGCGGGAGGGCCTTGATTCTGCCGGTTCGCAGGTCCCATATTTCCATTCGTCCGGTCCCGCGAATCCAAACTCGGGCGGCGACTGCGGCGTCCCGGCTGGTATTCACGCAAAAATACGCCCGCCCGCCGTCCAGACGGCGGCAGTGGACCCAGACGTTTGCCGGATCGCCCTGTCCGCCGGGCAGGATATCCATTTCCGCGGGAATCCGTTCGTCGAGGGCATCCCTGATCGCGGCGGTGGAGTTCGGGACGGAATGAACGGCCCTAATCAATTTTTTCAAACGCCCGTCCGGAACCCCGTCGATCCGGTCGGGGAGCCGCCCGGCCGAAAGAATCGCCCCGCCAACCGCGGCAAATCGAAGGAGCAAATCCACGGTTGAGCCGCGAAGCGTGATGAGCGAGGGCAGAACGACCGCCCGATACGACATTTTGCCGACGACCAGGCGGTTTCCCTTAACCTTGCCGTGCCTAGCCAGGATGGTCTCGTCGCCGTATTCAAAACCGCGGTGAACCGTGAGCAGATTTTCGCTGAGATCGACAATCGCGTCGTTGAGCGCCCGAATCTCCCGCGGTTCTCTTTCCTGATCCAGCGGGCGCTGCATGCCGGCCGGGTCGTAGAGGCAAAATCCCGACTCGACCGGGTGAATCACCAGCACGTCGGCGTCGAACGTTCCCTGTCGCAGGCTCCATGAAAGCCTCGCAAACGGATCGGAAATCTGCCGATTGTCGGTCCACCACGGCTGCTGGTGCGAAAGATGGGGAACATATGTCCGTTTCCGCCGTCCGCGCATGGAATAAAATGAACCGTGATAGCACCTGTAATTTATCCCCAGAACCGCAAACCGCTCGCCCAGCCTTTTGCGGTCCTCGAAAGTGATTCCCTGCGAACTTACGCCGTACATCTCCGCCAGAACATCCCGCCTGCCCAACTGGTTCGCCGCGCTCGAGCACTGCTTGGGCGTCATAATGAACGGTTTTCCCGACGGCCAGGTCAGGCTCATGGTCAAATGGTCGATGCCGGGCAGGTGCATGTATTCGTAGCAGGGCATGACCGCCGCCGTCCAGCCGATCTGCGACTGGATGGTGTCCTCGCACATGAGGTGGCCCGCGAACCTGACGCCGTGCCGGTCGCACCAGTCGCGGACGCCGGCGAAATATCCTTCCAGAAGCATCTCCAGGACGGTTCGCCAGTAGTGGTGGCGGATTTTCATGAAATCGCCCGTCGCGGAAAAAAGGGCGTTCAGCTTCGGCAGCAGCGGATATCCCCATCTCCGCCCGAAACGGCCCGGCAGCGCGTCGTTCCACGGCAGAAGCGGCGGATTGAAGTGCGGCTCATCCACCCAGATCGCTTCGACAGTGCGGCCGAACTCCTTTCCGAATCGCCGAACCCAGGGTTCATCGTACGCTATTTTCAGATATTCCCGGACTGCATCCCGGCTCAGAAAATCCACGACGTTCGGACGTGTTTCCGCATAATAGGCGTAATTGGGATCCGCATGAAGTTTTTTCCCCTCGCCTGCCTCTCTTGCCGGCTTGCAAACTATCACCTTGTGGGCCATTTCCGGGCGGAGGTCCGGCACGCCGCTGGGCATGTAGCCGGCCTGGAACCAGACCTTGATCCCTTCCCGCCGGGCGACGCGGACGATCTCTCCAAGAATCTCCATCCATTCATCGCTCAGATATTTCGTGAGAAGGCCGGCGAAAGTCCTCGTGATGACCGCCCCCCAGCCGGCCCGGCGGAACCCCTGAAGTTGCCGGGCGATTTCGGCCTTTTCCAGCCGGTCGTTGAGCATCCAGAGCGTTACTCCGCGATACTCGCCGCCAGGATTTGCAAATTCCTTTTTATTCATGCCGATCCTCGCTTTCCCGATCTGCCCTGACTGACTGCCTGAGAGGGCTGATCGCAGAATTTCCGGGACATATCATCCGCGACCCTGAAAAGGCGCGATAGGACTTCCCGTCGGCGTTTTTTGTTAAACCGGGTCAGCGGCGCGCTGCATGCAATGGCCATTTCCACGTCACCGGCCGCCCCAAACACGGGCGCTGCCACCGCGCCTATTCCATAACCGCGGGCATTGACGGTCTCGGCATATCCCTGCCTGCGGACTTTTTTCAGATCGGCAAGAAGCTGTCCCGGCGTGCGCGGCACGTTGGGCCCAAGGCCGACAAGAGTTTCTCTTTCCGCATATCCGCGCCGGGCCGATTCACCGCAGAAAGCCAGCAGCAGCTTTCCGGACGCCAGCGTGTGGGGGTGCTCGACTATGGTCTCATTCTGGGCGACCGATATCGGCTGATTTCCCTGCCTGTGATCCACTATGACCACGCGTCCCGCGATCATGGCGCATACCACCGTCGTCTCGCCCACTTCTGAAAATATTTGTTCCAGATACGGACGGACGAAGGCGGCCAGCCGCGGCAGACGCTCAACCCGCCGCGCAAGCAGCAGAATCGCCAGTCCCACGCGGTACCGCCGGGTCTTGTCGTCAAAATCCAGAAATCCCCTGGATGCCATGGTGTGCAGCAGATTATAGGCGGTCGGAGCTTTCAGGTTTGCCTGGCGGGCCAGTTCGCGCACGCCGACCCAGTTGTCGTGCCTCGCCACTAGATTCAGCAGGCCCAACGCCCGCTCGACAGATTGAATCATGATTTATGTCCTTTGATTCCGGAAAACGCCGGGAAATTTGAAAAAAAGAGTTGGCGGCGATTCATGCCGGAAGATATTATCCTGTGTTTAACGATGTCATTCATGTTTAACAATATTGTACAACATAAAATCACGATAACAAGCCTTTTTTGGGGGAATGCGATGAAAAATATCAACGTCCGCCGCAAAGGGAGAAACGTTGACACGCGGGGTTTTCTGTCGCGGCACGGGCATTCCGGCTTCGCCAGACCCCCGTGCCGCAAAAAGAAAAGAAAGGAATTCTGGTTCGCCTCCCAAAAACGTGGGTAACAAGGTGGCAGATTGGCAGCATAATTATATTGATATTAACGCTACAACGAAACTTCTTCTGGCATGACGCAGCATCGCAGCTTATACAACTTGACGCCAAGTCTGCGTAACCGCCTGAGTTTGGCTTTCACGTGGGACTGCCGTGCGCGCCGATTGCGGTTCTGCGTCTCGGTGATGATGGCGGCTGCCCGGATCAGGTATTTCTTGCCGGCCTGTCCGCACG
>JACRIL010000230.1 GCA_016235825.1 Planctomycetota bacterium | reverse complement strand
GCAAGGCGCAACATCTGAACAATAACCAACCATGTTTTTGGAGAGGTTAACCAAAACATATAAAAATTGCCGGATGATTTATCCGGCCGGCACGTTATAATGGCCGCGTTCAGGATAGAAATTTTACGGGAGCGAACATGATGAAAAATTTGGCGTTGATCGCGTTGGCGTCGATGCTGGTCCTGGCTGGCTGCAATGACGGCAACAAGCCGCAGACCGACGGTCAGAATTCACCCGGCGGCCAATCCGCGACGCCGGGCACAAACAATCAGCCTGCGCAGACGCCAGTCTCGCGCGACGCCCGGGCCGTGCTCGACCGCCTCCAGCAGGCCGGCGACAAGTATCCCACCATCAAGACCAACATCGTCCTGACCACGCGCGAACCAGCCCTCGGCGACACCGAGACCCGCACAGGCTGGATCGCCTATCAGGCCCAGACCGCCAGGGCCGCCGCCATGTTCAGGATCGCATTCCTGACGCTCAGGCAGGGACAGGGCGCCAAAATCGACGAAAAAATCGACTACGCCTTCGACGGCAACTGGTTCACCGTCCTCAAGCACAATCTTAAACAGATGACCAAGTACCAGGTCGTGCCCGACGGCGAACAGGTCGAGTCGCTCAAACTGGGCAAGGGGCCGTTCCCGGTTCCCTTCGGCCAGAAGACCGAGGACGTGCTCAAGCGGTTCAACGTCTCGCTCGTGCCGGCCGCAAAGGACGACCCGGCCAACACCGACCACCTGGCCATGACGCCGACCGAGGCGGAAAAAGATCAGGCCGGCTTCGCCAAGCTCGATATGTGGGTAGATCGCTCAAAGAATCTGCCGGTCAAATTGATCAGCGTTGAAAAGAACAAAACCGAGACCACCGCCGTCTTCAGCGATATCCAGACCGGCCAGGCAGTCGATCAGGGCCTCTTCCAGATCGCAAAACCACCCGGATACGAGATCAGCGTCGAACCGTACAGCAAGCCGCGGAAATAACTCTTTCAGGAAGGATTATTTTCGACAAAACAATGACGCCTTGCGGATTCAACGCCGCCGATTTGCAGGCTCGAAGAGCCGGCAGATAGTAGCCGGAGGCGTGAGCCTCCGGTACAGATCGGCAAAAAATAAGAGCCTCGAAGAGGCGGCAGGATTTTTGGGTTATCCTGTGCCGCCCCTCCGGGGCTCAAATCATAATGAGTTTGTATTCCGGAGGCTCACGCCTCCGGCTACTCTTTGCCAGTCCTTCGGACTTGGACTTGCCGCCAACAACCATCGCTCTGAAACACTCGGATCGAGACGTATTTACAGCGTGATAGCATTTTCCGCGTACAACTTGTTGCACGCCCTTTCATATTTGCAAGCCCAATCAGAATTCGACCTGGCCGACTCGAATGCGTTCCTTTTTCTCTTCCAATCGCAGCGTGATGCCCTTGCGTTTTTCGTCAGGCCGGCCGAAGTTGGTTATCACCTCCGCCTGCACCGTAACGGCCCCCTGGAGCGTAACCGCGCTCGACCCGAAATAATCGATCTCGATCGTGTACGTCCCGGGCATTGCCTTGCGGATGCAGTATTCCTCCGGCCCGTATCCCTGCGTGAAGTCCCTGCTCACCAGTCCGCCGATGGTCGTGCGGTTGCGGCTGTAAAACGCCTCCTCGCCCGACGGCTCGCGGACGTGGATGTCTATATCGGTCATGTCGGCGTCCCACGTCAGGACGATGCGGATATCCAAATCGAGCAGCCTCATCAGCCGCTCATCCAACGGCGGGGCGGGACGGACCGCGTTGCCGCAGTCGCGCTGACACTTGGCCCAGACGTCATTTATCTCCATCAGGGCGATCACTTCTATCTGCTCAAACCTCTGCCAGTCGCCCATTACCACCTGCCCCAGCAGGTCCATCGCCCGCGAGTAGTCGGCGGCAATCGAGCCGGCGAATTCTTTTGCAGCCTCGGCCTGCGCGGCGGATTGTCTCGTCGCCTTTGCCGTCAGTTCGGCTCGTCGGGCAAGGGCCAGAGCCAGGTCGCGGCAGCTCTGCGGCTCTTCCGGCCGCATCGTCAGAACCTTTTCAAAAAGCCCGACCGCAAGGTCCATCTGCCCGGCCTGAAGCAGACGGTACGCAAGTGTCCGCAGCAGTGCAGCGTTCTCCAGTTCAAGCTCCGCGATGTTGGAGAGTATCCGCAGACCCAGCAGTTGGCTGCCGTTGTTCAGGAAAAAGTCGCCGCATTCAAGGTAAAACGCCGACGAATTGCCGAATTGGACCTTCTGGCTCAGATATATGTCGTAAAGCGTCTTTTCATCCGCCCCGGCAGATTTGAACAGATTGAGAATATGGATATAGAGTTTCCTGGGGTCCCATTCCCTGATTGCCTTCTCCGACCGGAGCGTTTGTTCCAGCCGACCTTGTATGGCGCCGGATATGATCGAAATATCGATTGTCGGTCCAAGAAATGCGGGAGTGCTCATTATCAGGTCGCGGATGTCGTATGCCTTGACTTTATGGTCTTTGGCGGACTCCTGTTGTGCCGGCATGGCCAGAGCGTCCCGCCTGGCTGAAAGCTCCTTCCAGTTTTTTGGGAACGTTACCAGCGCGTACCATGGAACCTCCGACCAGCGAAGGTCCACGAACTGCTTATGCTGCTCGATATCCTGGTTCTTGTCGGCGGAACGCTCGTCCTGAAGGACGATATGGCTGTTAAGCATCTCTATGGTCTTGTTGGCGAAGTCGTTTTGCGGATCAAGGTGAAGTATTTCCTGAAGGATGTACACCGCTTCCTTGAATTTGCCCTCGGCCCGCAGCGCCATGGCCCGCTGGCGAAGCGTATCGAGAGTCCTTTCGCGGGCCTGTTTGGCGGCTGCCAGGCGTTCGCGTCCCTCCACATTGATCTGATCGATCACCTTCTGGGCGCGGATTCGGTTAAAGGAGTCTTTCTGATTTGCGATGTGGTCGCTGAGGGTTTCAATGGCCGTTATCCGTCCGGAATAGTCGCTGGCGGAGAACAGATGCTGATTGTTGCGGATGATCTGCCGGGCCTGTTGGGCGGCCCTTTCAGCGGCCTCAAAGTTTTCCTTCTTTCCGCCGTCAACCTGTCCTTTGGCCATTTCAACGTTGGCGACATCCAATTCCCGCTTGTAGTCGGCCTCGGTGATCGCCCGTTGGACGCGGAGGCGTTTTTCCATTTCGTTGAGAATTTGCGTGCCTGTGCCGGTCCCGCCGTAGGCAAGTTGTGCGTCTTCCCGGAGTTTCCTTGCATCCTTCAAATCGGGATTCAGCAGCAGAGCCGTGTCGGCCATGCCAAACGCCCGCAGCGCGTCGCCGTCGGCAAGGGCCTTTTTGCCCTCGCTGACAAGTTCGCCGGCCCTGGCGAGTTTTGCCTGTGTCTGATCCGGCCCGGCATTTTCGGTCGTCGGCATCTTCACAATTGGAGAATTCTTCGGATAATCGAATTTCGTTTCCCACCATTTGACCCGCTGGTCCCACATCGCAAGGACGCGGTCCAGCTTGTTTTGTTTCTGCTGTTTTTCCTGCATGGCGACGGTGTCCATCCGCCTTTCGTACTCGTCGCGCATTTCCTTGAGGCTGGGCGGCGGGGCGATGCGGTGCTGGAGGTACTGTTCGAGCGATTCCAGGACGATCAGCGAGGTGAAGGGCGTAACCAGCCCGTGCCGCAGGCCCAGCGCGGTTATGTCGCCCTCGTTGTGCTCCTGTTGGACCATCAACTCGGCCAGTTTGGTCTGGGTCCAGAGCCGGCGGAGCATCTCGCCGGCGACGGCGGATTTTTTGGCGAGCGAGTATTTTCTGTTCGCCGGCTCGGCCATGCTATATTTCAGGCCTATCGAGGCCTTGTCCGCGCGGAGCTTGCCGACCATGATAAATGTTCCATCCTCCAGCCGGGCGGACCTGTCCGGCAGGACGTCGGCGAGTTTGGCGGTCTCGCCCGTCAGTTCGCGGAAGGCCGGCTCCGGTCGCGGATTGGTCAGCAGGCCGGCGATGTCTTTGCCGTTCGATGCCAGATTGAAGAACCGCCCTCCGCTTTTTTCAGCAAGGCGAGTAAGAAACGGAAAATTCGAGACCGACTCGCCGGAAAACACGTAAACCGGCTTGTCGAAGTCGGCAGGCTCGTCGCTGCCGATAGTGTTCATCCCGTCGGTAAAGAGGAAATAGCAGTCGGGCGAAGGCATCCCGGCCTTGCACCCGGCCATCGGCGAAAGAAGCCCCAACTGCGTCCCACCGTCGCAGCGAATGTCCTGCAAATGAGCGATTAAGGCCGACGCGTCGCCGCCCCTGACCACAAACTGGGCGGCTGAATCCACCGTGTCGCGGAACGGCACGACCGCCACGGCGATCTCATTCCCGCCCGCCGCCGCGAAAAATGACTTCAGAAATTCGACTGTCTTTTTGTGCCCCCCCCTGCCCCGCGAGGAACTGGCGTCCCAGAAAATGATGATCCGCTTGAAGATTTTTTTCTGCGCTTCCGTCTGGGCGGCCTTGGGCTTGTCCATCACGCAGAAATAGAATTCGCCGTCGGACGCCTTTTCGACCAGCGCCTGCGGCCCGTCAAGACCCGGGAACGCTGCGATCAGTTCGCCCACGGCGTTCTGCTCCCTGGCCGTCATATTGATTGTCCAACCGTAGGAATTATGCTTTGTTTCAGCCCCGGCCATGAACTTGCCGGACTCACAATCGACCAGAGGCCGCTCCTTCGCGCCGACCGCCTCGATGGCGACGCTGAATTGATTGAGCCTGTCCTTGAATTCCAGCGGCAGCCGGTATGTCGGGCCGTCCTTGCCCGCCCGGAGCGGCTCGACATAGCGGACCATCACGGTCCTGCTGCCGCGGGCCGGCACGGGGAACACCCGCGTCCTGAAAAAATTCCCCGCCACGTACTCGACGATCCCCGGATCGACGCCCTTGCGCATCTCGGTCTCGAAGACCTGCCTGGCCTTCTCCTTGCGCACCGCCACGCCCTCGACCATCTTTCCCTGCACGTCCAGGCCGTACCCGCTTATCGACACGCCCTCCGGCAGTGGGAAGGAGAAATCCGCCGCCAGGGCGCGGCCGTGCGGATTGGAGATGGTCATCGTCATGGTCGTCTGCGACATCATTGCGCAGACCCGCACATCCAGATACACGTCGCTGATGCCCAGTTCCCGCGTCTGGCCGTTTTCATCCTGAAACACGGCCGTCGGCGCCTGCCGCGGCGGCGGCTGTTTTACTTCCAGACGTGCCAACTGGGCGGATGTTGACGACCATAATATCGCCGCGCCGGAAATTGCCGACAGAATTCTTTTTGATATCGCGCGGCCCGGCCTTTTGTTTTCAGTATTTGCGGCAGCCAAATCGCGGACCTGCCTTGCCAGCCTGAACAACAGCGAGTGCTGGCCGCTATCGGTTGGCGACGGCAAAGTTCTGACGGCGATAGCAGGTTGAGACTGGACGGCACTGATGTCCGGGATTCCGCTGCCGGATTTGGAATTTTGGCCGGCAAGGCGGGAGTTGCCGGCCGCATTGCCGCCGATCGTCATATTCCGGGATGCGTCATTATCGTGGAATAATGCGATCGTAATCGACAAGGCCGCGATAATTATCGCGGCGGCGGCCGTCAGCGGCGCTATCTTCCGGTACAAACTCTCGCGGCAGATTTCCGTCCGGGCGGAAAGGTCTTGTTCCCTCTCAGCATTTTTCAGCCTGCCAAGGGCGCCGTCCCGCCATTTCTTCGGAAGTTCGCCGAAGATCGGAACGTCGTTTTTTAATTCGGCAATCGCCTGTTCCAGAAGTTCGTCGGATGATCTGATTTCGTCTGCCATTTTGTGTCTCTCCCCCATATCTAAACCACGCTGGTTTCCATCGTTTTGCACAGCCGCCGGCGGGCTTTGTTCAGAAGCACGCCGACGGCGTTTGTCGTGAGTCCAAGTTCATCTGCGATCTGATCGTAGGTCAGGTCCTCAAGGTGCCTCAGGCAGAAGACCTCGGCCTGGCTTGGCGGCAGGTCGGCTATGGCCAGCCGCAGCCGTTGGGCGAGTTCGCCGGCCTGGAACTGGCCGGCCGGGTCGGTCTGCCTGCCAGCCCTGCCGTGTGTTTCGTCGGCAGGGTCGAACGGCACGAATATCCGCCTGCGGATCCGGTTCCGCAGGCCGTCGATCGCCTTTGTTGTCGCCAGTTTTTTCAGCAGCGAGGACCAGTTTGCCACGACAGTTTTCCCCGAGAATTTCCACGCGGCCAGGAAGACTTCCTGAAAGCAGTCGGCCGCATCGGCACAGTCGCCCAGCATCCGGCAGACGATCCGCCTGACCATGCAGCCATGTTCCTGGAGTATTTTTTCCCAGTCGATCATGCAGAGCTTCTTGCTCTTGATATAGAGGTCGTTTGAGCGGCAATAATATTACCCGCGAAATACAAAAACGGGAAAATACTTCTCCGGGATGACTGAGTTTCCCGCCGCTGCCGGAATCGGGTAACGTCCCGGTAACAGGTTATCAGCTTGACCGACTGCAAGGGGCCGATATGATGGCGCCGGCGAGGTTGATTGCGGCCGGATTCTATGGAATTTCGGGCTGTACGACAGGATGGATATATGAGTGCGACGCTTCCGGATGAAATAGGCGACGAAGAGCAGCTCGACGAACTGCTTTCCCGACCGTCGGGAAAACTCGTGGAGATGATGGGGCGTCTGGAGGGCGATCTGGCGATTCTGGGCGTTGCGGGCAAGATGGGCGTTACGCTGGCCATGGCGGCGAGGCGGGCGGCCGACCAGGCCGGCGTAAAAAAACACATCTTCGGCGTCTCGCGATTTTCCAACCCTGCATCCTATGATTTTCTCCAGTCCCGGAACGTCGAGCCGATCCGCTGCGACCTGCTGGACGCACAGGCGGTCGGCCGGCTGCCGCAGGCGCGGAACGTGATCTTCATGGCGGGTCGGAAATTCGGCACGGAAGGCGACGAGGCCGCAACCTGGGCCGCCAATACCGTCGTTCCATCCAATATTGCACAGCATTACGTCCGCAGCCGCATCGTCGCGTTTTCCACTGGCTGCGTGTATCCGCTGGTCCGGCCGGCCGACGGCGGCTGCACTGAAAAAACTCCACCCCAGCCCGTCGGCGAGTACGCGCAATCCTGCCTGGGCCGCGAACGTGTGCTTGAGCACTTCAGCCGCGCGCATGGCACGCCGGTCTGCCTGCTGCGGCTCAACTACGCCATCGACCTGCGATACGGCGTTCTGCACGACATCGCCCGGCGGATTCACGCCGGCCTGTCCGTCGACGTTACGATGCCGACGGCCAACGCCATCTGGCAGGGCGACGCGAACAACCAGTCGCTGCTGGCCCTGGAACTGTGCGCCTCGCCGCCGGATATTCTCAATATCACCGGCCTGGAGACTTTTTCCATCCGGCAGGTTGCGATGGAGATCGGCCGTGAGATGAAAAAAGAAGTTTCATTCGCCGGCCGCGAGGCCGAGACGGCCTACCTCAGCAACTCAGCGCGGGCAACGGCCATGTTCGGTTCGCCATCGGCAACACTTCCGACGATGATTCGCTGGACAGCCCGGTGGGTGCAGGCAGGCGGGGCGTCGCTGGACAAGCCCACCCACTTTGAAGTCAACACAGGAAAGTATTGATATGAAATCGAGCGAGATGCCTGACGCCCTTCTGACGGCTTTCCGCGACGGCATGGCCATTCCGGCGATGCCGCTGGCCCTTGACGCCGCTCTGAAACTCGATGCCCGCCGGCAGGCGGCCCTGGCGCGATATTATCTGGCTGCCGGCGCCGGCGGAATGGCCGTCGGAGTGCATTCGACGCAGTTTGAGATTCACGACCCGGCCGTAGGGCTTTACGAGCCGGTGCTGGCGCTGGTTGCCGCGGAAGTTGCCAGCCGGACCGGCCGCGACAAGCCGGTTTTTATGATCGCCGGCCTGTGCGGGCCGACAGAACAGGCCCTGGCCGAGGCGCAGTTGGCCAGGCGATTGGGTTATCACGCCGGACTGCTGAGCCTCAAGGCGCTGGGCGACGCGCCGGACCGCGATATCCTAGCCCACTGCCGCAAGATCGCCGAAAAGATGCCGATCATCGGGTTTTATCTCCAGCGCGCCGCCGGCGGCCGGCGGTTCAGTTATGATTTCTGGCATCAGTTCGCCGAGATCGACAACGTGCTGGCCATCAAGATCGCCCCGTTCGACCGCTACCAGACGCTGGACGTCGTCCGTGCCGTCTGCAACGCCGGCCGGGCCGACAGGATCGCCCTTTACACGGGCAACGACGACAACATCGTGGCCGATCTGCTGACGGAGTTCCGCGTTCACAGGCCGCACGGATTCAGGCACGTGCGGATCGCCGGCGGGCTGCTGGGGCATTGGGGAATCTGGACGAGCCGCGCGGTGGAGATGATGGACCGCATCAAGGTCGTGCGACAGGGCAAGCAGATGCCCGCCGAGATGCTGACTCTGGCGGCGCAGGTTACCGACGCCAACGCCGCCGTCTTTGACGCCGCCAACGGTTTCCGCGGCTGCATAGCGGGCATTTTGGAGATTCTGCGCCGGCAGGGTCTGATCGAGGCCGTCCGGTGCCTCAACCCTGCCGAAAAACTCTCGCCGGGCCAGGCCGTCGAACTCGACAGAGTCTGCGCGAGCTACCCGCACCTGACTGACGACGCATTCGTGCAAGCCCATCTGAACGAGTGGCTTTCGCCGTGAACATGGCGGACGATTTTACGGCCGTCGGCCCTTGTCCATGTTGGCAGATCGCATAAAGAAAATTGTACCGGCGCGTTAACGCGGGCCGGGGTTGTCCATGAAGCGTTTATCGGCTTTATCGAGCGGCAGAATCTTGCCTTCAAGGACCTCTACCGCCCGGCGGCCGATGCGATCGGCGCAGAAGCGGATGATCTGATCGCCGAGTTCGGCCGAGGCGTGTTTGAGCGGATTAAATCCGCCGATGCCCTCGGCCTCCTTCATTTCGAGCTTGTCAAGGCCGGCGCGGTCGCCCATCTGCGTTCGCAGCGACTCCAGATCGACCCTGCCGGGATGGACGGCCATCATGACCGAAGTCTCCCACGCCCCGGCGTGATCCATGCTGAATCGCATCGCCTCGCCGCCCTCCCAGTTTTCGCCCTCGGTTATGGCAAAGCCTTTGGCTGGCGAGCCTTTGGCCGCCTGCTGTATCGCGTTGTGGATGGCGTCCCGCTGCGGTTCGATGTCGTGGCCGGTAACGCCGACAAGCGTCTTCCAGCCGTCGGCGATGAGGCCCAGGGCCAATCTGAACATGTTGGCCCACATTAGTTCGACCGTGCCGGAAGTAACCGTGAAACCCTTCCAGCCGGCCGGTCCCCAACCTTCCCTGTCGCCCAGGATGCCCAGGTAGAACGCCGGCAGGACGATCCCGCCGTGGCGGATCGCCGCCTCGCAGCAGATCGCGTGCGCCTTCAGGCCGTCGGTCCCCAGCGGATTCTGCACGCCGTGCCATTCCAGCGATCCGGCCGGAATGTAAACGATGGGGCATTTCTCCCGGATCGCCTTTACCTGTTCGGGGCGGAGCAACTCGTAGCAGACTTCTTCATATTCCTTTTTCATTGCCGGCCTTTCCGCAAGAATCCGCAGAAGCTATGCGAGCCTGGCGTGCGACCAATTGCGATATATCTGAATCCGCGCGTCAGTCCTTGCCGCCCGGCGGCGGGGCGGGGGCTTTGCCGGCGCCGGCCTCGGCTATTCTTATTTCTCGTGCGACACTGACATCATATGCTTTACCTCTACGGATGCGGCGAACCGTGAATTCAGCGCCTGCTTCTCGATGGACATCGCCAGGAACGGGAATTCTGCACAAACGAGCGCCAAGCCATATCGCAAGGGTTTCCTGTGAAGATTGGATATCCAAACCTGTCTGCCTGACAACATCTTGCATGGTAGTGCCGCCGCCAATCATCCATGTTCCCTCGCTCAGGGCATGCATCGTTTTCGGCAGATGGTCAAACTCGTCCTGAATGTCGCCCAGCAGCTCTTCGACAATATCCTCCATGGTCACCATGCCTAAAGTCTTGCCGTCTTCATCCCTGACTATGGACATGTGAACGTGCTGTTCGACAAACATCTCGAGCAGCACGGGGATGGACGTCTTTGGTTCGACGAATAGCACCGGGCGGATCACCCCTCGCAGGCTTGAATCGTTAGGGTTGGTTCGCATGAAATAAATCATCTCCTTAAAATTAACAAATCCTACAACGCGGTTCCTGTCCCCGTTTTCGCAAACGGGGAAACGCGTGTGGGCGTCGATATGAGCAAATATTAATGCCTCGGAAATCGTCTGAGCGGTCGACAGAAACGAGACGTGTTCAATTGGAATCATAACCTGTCCGGTGGCCAGGCCGGACAGACGCGATGCGCCCTTGATGATTCGCTCCTGGCGATCGCTGATCTGCTTTGAAAGGCGAGCCAGTCCGGCCAGAGCGGATATCTCTTCGGTGGCAGTCGGCTCGCCTGCGCCCAGCCTATGTGGTTTGATCTGCAACGGGCGGTTTACCCAGTGAATTATCTTCAGGAGCGGGGACAGAATTCCAACGGCCGCATATAATGGACGTGCCGCAAATACAGCCAAAGCATGGTTGAAACGCACACCCAGGGTTTTGGGAAGGATTTCCGTGAATTGAACCATGACGACCGTAAAGACCAGGGAGAATAGCACTACAACGAGACTTTAGCTCAAGAAAATTCATCCAGCCATCCGATGGTTCCTTACAGGACGCCTTGACAGCAAAGGAGCTACGGCATGGATGTCAAACAGATTCAGCAGTTGCGGCCGATGTTGAACACGTACTT
>JACRIL010000226.1 GCA_016235825.1 Planctomycetota bacterium | reverse complement strand
CCCCTATAATATAGAGACTTATAGGGGCTTTTCATTTGTGGCCGAAATCCTTGCGCTACGTCTGCGCTACGTTTGGGGTGGGCTGCCGGGCTTTTTTTGGTCGTTTCCGGCATCTTCTGAACACGGTATGGCTGGCGGTTACTTTCAGGAGAACACGTCGTCCAGCCATAATTTTCCGGCCACTCGATATATTTTTTCGGACTTTTTCGCTTCACAAAGCAAAGGTGATTTCAGGCTGACATGGGGCAATTATGGCTGTGATCCTTGTACGTCTACTGTCAGTTCCGCGAAATTCTCCACGCGGCAATTCAACTACCTCACTCCGGCAGCTTTCTCGGCAGGATGATTTCCCCCTTGGACTGGCGCATTTGTTGACTCCATCAGGAAAAGCATGGAGAATCATCCTTGTGAAAAGAAGCCCCTTGGGCAGCAAGGACAACGATGGATCGCAAGAACATGGGAATCCCCGCGGCAGATGATTTGGCCGGCTGGAAGGATGCCGACCTCAGACTGACCAGACACATCGGTGAACAAATGAATGATGCAATGTTCGGGTCGGAGAGAGTTCTGAAGGGCTACTTCGGCGACGAGGACGCGAGGACCCTTTTGATCGCCAATGAAAAGCGAGCGGTATTTCAGGCATATTTGACGTGGGCGATCCTGGGCTACCGCCCGAATCAAACAGATAAAACCCGCGCCGAGATCATGCTGGAAAAGGGATTGCCTGAACCTGAGGCTATGCTTCTTCGAGTCCGGATCGAATCGTATCCGAGCCTATATCGCGTGGCAAGCCACGATGCGAGGGCCGGGACAGCCGTTCTTGAGGATGTACTGCTGGGTGGTGCGGTAACGATACGCGATCAGTTGTTCTCCGAGAACATTGACGACGGCGTTCTCATTGTCGCCCGCGTATTCCCGGTCGGGCGATTCCACTTCTTCGATCCGGCCGGGCCGCCGCTGGGGGCGATGATGGGGGATGAAGCCGCGGAGTTTCTTCATGATTGCGGGCTGAACTTCACCAAAGAAGGCCTGCGGCGCGATTCGCACCTGTTCGGCCGGCTCTGGGGTTGGGTGGACCGTTGGGAGAAAAACTGGAAGCCGCCCCGCCTGTGCAACATGGACGGAGATGAACTGCTGTGGCACACGGCATCATTTTCGGTGGCGGGCGCACAGAAGGTTCGCAAGGCGTTGTCCAGACGAAAAGACATCGACTACGATGAGACCGAAGACGAGTACCTTTGGTTTCGGAATAATAGTGGAAGATTTAAAGATGTGGGCGAGACGTTGCACCTGGGTAAAATCGAGCTTTTGGGAGACGAGTTGATCTTGAGCGTCAACTCGGCCAGGCGATTCGCCGCCGGCCGCAAGTGGTTGGAAAAGTTGCCGGGGATTGTCTTTCGCAACGTCGTGACCCGGCGGATGAATGCGCCCGCAAAGGACTGTCCCATGGACGAACGTATATCCAAGCCACAATCCGTTGAGATGACTCCGGAATTAATGGCGTCTTTGCAGGAGATGCTGAATAAGCAGTACATGGGGTGGCTCGACACGCCTCTGCCGGTGCTGGGCGGCAAGACGCCGCGCGAGGCCTGCCGGACGCCTGACGGGCGTCGGCAAGTCGCGATACTCATACGCACTACTCCGGACCCGATGGGGGCAGTGCCGGTTCAGGTTCCTCGCCAGGCTATGCTGCGGGAGTTGGGCTTGGACACAGAACCTCCGCCAGAGCCGGTTGATGGCCCGACGGAACCGCTGTCAAATAAACCGGCGCCAATCACTTCGCCCGATGGCAAGATCGGCCGTAATGATCCGTGCCCCTGCGGCAGCGGCAAGAAGTACAAAAAATGCTGCGGACAGTGAGCAGCAAGCTGGACATGTCGGACGGCGGTTGCATGTGAATCTCTTGTTATCAAGGCCCTCAAGGACATGGCGAAGTAAAGAAATAGGCTTCTGGCATCACGACCGCTTTGTCCGCCCGGCCAGCAGCGGCCTGGCGAAATCCTCCACGCGGCAGTGAAGCACCCTGGCAAAACGCTCGGCGGAACTCTTAAGTGTCATTTTTCGTCTTCCTCTTTCCATGACGCAGTAAAAACTAAGAGACAAACCCGCTCTTGTCGCGACCTGTTTTTGTGTCAGACCGGCATGCTTGCGGCAGGCCAGGAGTTTCCCCGGAGATATGACCACCCGGTTGCTGTCTATGAAACTTGGTACCCCGAGTTTTTTGCGCCGCCATGAGACCGATCCAGAACTTGCCAGCCCCAATTTGGCCGCCAGGGCTTCGTCGGACATCGTGCCCAATAATTTATCGGGAATGTGCGGCTGATGGCTGGATTTATATGAAGGAATGCCAAGTTTCAGGCGACGCTGCTGGACTATCGCCCATGTCAAACCCCACTTCTTGGCCAAGACCTTGTCCATTTCTGTACCCAACAACGATTCATCGGGGATCTTCGACCGTTGTGACTTGAATGATAGAATCTTAAGCCGCTGGCGACGGCCAATAACAGTATGAACCGAAATTCCCCACTTCTTTGCCAGCTTCCAGTCTGACTGCGTTCCCAGCAGCGAATCATCGGGAACCTTCGGATACGGTTCAAAGGCCGGAATCCCCAATCTCGCCCGCCAGCGACAAACTCTCAGCGTTGGCACTCTCCATTTTTTCGCCAGTTCCGTATCCGGTATCGTGCCAAGCAATGATTTGTCAGGGATTTTAGCATATTGAGACCGGAACGACGGAATCCCAAGCCGTTTGCGGTGCCAATTAACCCTATCAATGCTTATCCCCCACTTTTTTGCCAACTTCCCATCCGGCATCTTGCCGAGCAATGAGTCATCAGGCACCGCACGCTGGACAGGTGCGTGCTTGAGCAGGATATCCTCCTTCCGGCAGCACAACGCTATGGCCAGACGTTCGATAGTTTCCGGAGGCAGATGCCTTTGAATCCCAAGTTCCAGGTTCGAGTATTGCGAGATGCCAGATCGTTTGGCAACAGTAGCTTGGTTCAAACGCAGCGCCTTCCGCCTGGCCCAAAGTTTGGCAGGTGAGATCGTCGGCAGCCCCACGTGAAAATTGGTCTTGCGGAAGGGCGGTATCCCGAGTGATAAACGCCTTCTGGCTATGACCGCCACGGTACAACCTAACTTTTGGCCGAGCTGGCGATCCTTCATGGTCCCAAGAAGAGCATCTTCTTGCGGCGTCCATTGGCGAACGTTTTTTCTGGCTGGAAGCCCCAGTCTTCGCCTTCGCCGCGCCTGGCGAGTTCGCATCACCGGATCGCTCGCCTTTCGAATCGCCTTTTCCCACACGCGCAAAGGCGCCAACTCTTTCCATCTGGCCTTCAGCAGCAAGCGGGTACCCTCATTAAGTCGCGGCACGCCCAACGCTTTTCGCCATCTTGAGACTACCGAGATGCTGACGCCCCACCAATGGCTAACTGCTGGAGCCGATTCTCGCCGCACGGCTTTTACCAGATCGCCGCATAACACAAGTGAACGTCTGCCACGAATTCCAACGGTCGGCCAGGTAATCAGGCCGTCGCTGAAATATCCTGTAACTACCGTGCCATGGATTTCGTCAAAGAGACGCCAACCTCGCCTGACACGCGGCGGATTGTAGGGTCCGAAATATAATTTATAGCGATCTTCGTCCTTCATGGTTTCCGGGAGAATTATACGTCAGGCATCGCGGATTGAAAACGGCCAGCCGAATTCCGGCGATCTGGAATAACCGCAGATAGTATGGATGGTTTCAAAATCCTGACGGCCGTGTTATAACTTGCCCGCGAAAATATATGGCCAAAGAACTTTCATCTGAAATCTCGATACAGCGGATCAATCTGACGTGCGAAACGTCGGACCTCGATGCCATCGCCACGGCGATGAAGAATGCCGGTGCGGAGATCGTTGGTAACTTCCGATCCAAGTTCGACCGCAAGACCGACCAGACAACCATCGAGGCGGATGTTTTCTGGAGGCCTCAGCGGGCGAGGATTTCCAGATGTGGGTCAGCGAGAGGATTTAAAAGAAAATGGCTAAAGGTCTTGGTTGAGTCATTCAATCTTCGTGGTGAAGCCCAATCGCGGCCGGGACGGCCGCGGCACACGCGGGCAAGACTTGTCCGGGCGAAGCCTTTTGGCGAAGCCGGATGCCCGCGCCACAAACCATCCGAACCCGCCGCAGGCAGACGGGCCAGCATCCTTGAACACCCCGGCCAAGGGTCTGCGAGGATTCATACAATCGTCGTGGGAAGATCAATCGCGGCCAGGATGGCCGCGGCATACGCGGGCAAGATGCCCTCGCTACACGTGGGCGGGACGCCCACGCCACATTTTCAACGGGCTGATAGTACTACAACGCTACAAAGAGCAGTTTTTACCAGCTTGGTCAACTCCAATTGCTTTATTGCGCTCCTTCAAGGCTTGAATATTGGGGGCGGCCGGTTTCCTGGGGCGTTGCCCCAGGCTTTCATATTGCGCCCCCTTGGGGCTGCACGATCTCGCCGGCATTGGAAGATTGGCAATTCAAAATAGATGTGCCAACCGATGGTTGTTCCGCCCTGAAGGGGCAGCATATGACAGCCCAGGGCAACGCCCTGGGAAATCGGCGTGATTGATTCATAAAGCCCTGTAATGGCGAAATAAGGCTGTTGGACTCCCCTATCATTATGGACAAAATGGCCTTCGTAGCGTTGTAGTAATAGCCCACGGGCGAGAACGGAACAACTGAAAATAAAAGCGGCACGGAACTCGTCCGTGCCGCAGTGTTTCAATCGTGCGTGTTTGGGCCGGCGATCAGTCGTGATCGACGGTTGAGGTGATAAGGCCCTGAATCTTGTCGCTGGTTACGTTCTGCGAACCCAGAAGCGTTGAAAGGGCGACCAGCAGTGCGTCGGAGGGCCGGTTTTTCTCGTCGCTGACCAGCGTTACCAGCGTCTTGATCTGGTCCTCTGCCAGCATCGGGCCGAAGCGCCTGGTGTGCTCGGTGGCCGAGTTGCAGAACGCGATGCGGACTTCTTCGGGCGTGTCCGCAAGGATCGCCATGGCCCCAAGGGCCTGCTGGCACTCCGGCATATTGATGACGGCCAGGGCCTCGCCCGCGGCGACGCGGACGTCCTTGTTATCGCTCTTGAGCGTGCCGATCAGCCCCATCCGGGACGAATTGATATCGTAAATCTTGTTGGCGGTCAGGCCCAGCAGGCGAATCGCCTTTGACGCCCGGATCGACCAGGACGAAACCTCTTCGGGAGTCAGCGGCTCGCCGGCGGTCAGCTTGAGTGCGTCGCCGACGGCTTTATTGAATTCAGGCTCGCCCACGGCAAAGCCCGCGACGACAGTCTTGCCGTCCTTTCTGGCCATTTCACTGAGCTTTTCCCCCTCGTCGAAGATCACCAGCGGCGTGTTCTGGAGTATCAGTTCGCTCCGCAGGCGTGGCAGGACCTGCACCGGATTGATGTCGCCGGCCATAATTATTACATCGATCCCGCCGGTATTCATCATGCTCTGGACGATCCTGTCGGGTTCGATCTCCTCGATCACTTCATAGTTGGCTTTCCGCAGCAGGTCCTTGAGCGAGTTTTTCTTGTCGTTGTCCTTGACGGCCAGCAGGGCGTTGCGCTGCTTTACGGCCTCGTTGATCACGAACATCACAAGCTGGCTGCCGTTGTACCGCTCCTGCGGCAGGGCCAGGACGAGGGCCTCGGCGGCCGGATACCGGACGTGCCTGTCGGGATACCCAAGGGCCTGCACAAGCGGCTGGGCCCCGTCGTTAAGCGGCTCGACCAGGCTCCTGGCGCCCACGTTCATGCCCAGTACCTCAATGACCTTGATCGCCAGCGGGGCCGCGTAAGTGCCGCCGAGTCTCTGGTCGTTGAGCGCCCGGGCCAGCGCCTCGTGCAGATACCTGGGCGAACTGGCAAGGGCGTAGACTTTGTGAGGCTGGGTTCCATCGGGATGCGTCGGGTCGGCCTTGATCTTCGCGCCGGCCAGGTCCAGCTCGCGCTTGAAACCCGCGCAGAGCCACAGCGGCACGGCCGGATAGAATCTCGGATCGTTGACCAGCGCCACCCTGCTCATCCGCATCGCGTACAGGTCGCAGAAGACCTCGCGCGGAATCTTGACGTTGGGAACCAGCTTCTCGCCCTGCCAGTGCCAAAGCACCGCCGTGTCGAACCGTTCGTCCGGCTTGAGCGATTCATGCTGGTAGTAATACTTGAGGGCCACGTCGTAATACAGCTCGGCGGGGGGTTTGTTTATCGCGGCGGGATTGTTGCCGTTCTGGAGGCACGACTGGAGGGCCGCGGTGATGACGTTGACAAGGTCCGGGTCTTTGCTGACGTCCTGGCGGTCCAGCGCTGTCCGAAGACTCGGCGCGGCGTGGTAATAGCCTATCCTGCCCAGCGCGTTGGCCACCACCTTGACGACCTTCAGGTCCCTTGCCTCAAGCGCGCAGGAAAGCCCGCGGACCGCCTCCCTGCCCATTTCGGGCAGCACCGTTACGATCCGCTCCCTGAGCGTGTCGGAGGTGTTGGCGTTGCCGAACATGTAAATCAGTTGCGGCAGGGCGTATTCGCCGCTGATCTTGATCTGCTCCTTGGCCCTGTAATAGGCCTGGAGGGTCGTGCCCATGTCCCGAATGCTCTTGTCGATATACTTGGGATCGCTGCGATAGGTCTGATACCCGTCGAGTATGATCTTTGCTATCTTGTCGCAAAGCTCCTTCATTCCCTGGAGTTTGGCCGCCCTGGCAAGAATCGCCTCGGGTTTGGGATTGTCCGGCTGGATGCTGGCAAGATACACGTCTTTGGGCTGGACGTCCGAGGCGACCAGGGCGTTAGCCGTGCTGGTGGCAAGCTCGACCTGCGCTATGGTTACATAGTGCAGGAAGTTGCGCCACATGGTGTCCACCTTGGCGTCCGGGGCGTCGAATCCCTGGGCGGGTTTGGCGGCTTCGCCGCCGGGTCCCTCCGCGGGCTGGCCGGTGCCGCCTGCCGCGGGGGCGGTGGCCGGGGCGGCCGCCGGAGCGGCCGCGGGCGCAGAGGCCGCCTGTCCAAATGCGATCTGACCTGTCGATAGAACCGCCGCAATCAAATACGGCACGAAGGATGCCCTGTTCTTCGCTAACATGCTTTCTCCCGAGTATTTTTCTGGCATATGCCGGCTAATAATTTATCGGCAAACGTGCGTAAAACCATTAATACGAAATAATTACGCCGGCCCGCACAGGCCAGACTGCCCGATATTCCCCGAAATTATATTCATCGGTTTGAAACTGTCAACAGCCTGCAGGTCTTGACTTTTCGGATTGTCGGGCAATAATCCGGTTTCCTATATGTCAAAAACGACCGGCATACATCCGCTTATCATGGGCCTGCTGTGTCTGGCGGGGCTATCCGCCGGCTGCGGCGCCGCCGCAAGCCACTTCACCACGCCCGACAGGCGGTCCAACGGCCTGGTGGTTATTCTGCCGGGAATCGAGGGCGAAAGCGGCTTCAACCACGACATCCGCCGGGGCCTGGCCGCGGCCGGAATTTACAGGTCGCTGCCGATCTATAGCTGGGGCAGGCCTATCCCCGTCCTGGGCATGCTGCTCAATCAGATGGACCCGCTGGGAAACTGGCTGGCCGGCAAAGGCCTGGCCGATTACATCGTCAGATATCAGGACGAGAATCCGGGCAAGCCGGTCTACATCATAGGCCACAGCGGAGGGGGCGGAATCGCCGTCTTCGCCGCCGCGCAGATGCCCGACGACAGGCAGATCGACGGGCTTATGCTGCTGCACGCCAGCATCTCGGCCGGATACGACCTGACCAGGGCGCTCCACCATTGCAAAAAGGGCATCGTCAATTTCTATAACACCGACGACGTGGGCCTGCTGGGCATAGGCACGATTATCGTGGGCAGCGTCGACGGCGGACACGGGCCGGCCGCCGGCCTGATCGGCTTTGACGAGCCGGACTCCTCTGACAAGGAAGACAAAAAACTCGCCTACGCCAAACTCTACCAGGTGCCGCTCACCAGACAGTTCTTCATCAGCGACAGCGGCTCGCACTCGATGGCCACCAAGCCTCTCTTCGTCGCCCGGTACGTCGCAGAATGGATGCTTTGCCAGATCTGGCCGCCCCCGCCTATCAAGATGACGGTCGAATGAACATCTCTTTTGTTGTCAGCCCGGAGGGCATCTGCCAGTAGCCCCGGCGTGTAGCGAAGTCCGCCGCCAGGCGGACAAAGCGAAGCCCGGGGAAAATCGCCAAGTGAACAGTTCCAAATATTGCTCGCGCCTCGGCTGAAGTGCCGGAATTATGGAACGCCCCGGCCGATTCGTTTTATTGAGACATTCATTCGTAGTGGATAATAATCTGTGGGCGAATGAAATCGAGTTTCTGCCCAAGGAAATATACCAATGATTCAATCGCCCCCGTTAAAGGGGCTCAAATTGAAGGCGTCTGTTACCCCGCCCTCCGCTTCGCTTCGGACGGGGCTACTGGCAGACGCCCTCCGGGCTGACAAAAAGAAACGTCCGCGACATATTTTCAACGTGCTGATACCGGTTGCGATTCCGGCCTTTTAACTAATTGCTGTCTCCCTGCGACTTTTTCTTTTCTTCCACCATTTTCTCGCATCCAGCGATCAGTTTTCAAACTTCCTCAGTATCATTCTCTTTCTGCACCTCCTTAACACTACAACGAGACTTTAGCTCAAGAAAATTCATCCAGCCATCCGATGGTTCCTTACAGGACGCCTTGACAGCAAAGGAGCTACGGCATGGATGTCAAACAGATTCAGCAGTTGCGGCCGATGTTGAACACGTACT
>JACRIL010000225.1 GCA_016235825.1 Planctomycetota bacterium | reverse complement strand
TCCCGCGACCGTCCCTGTCGTGGTAGTTGTTGGTTTTCGTCCATGGGCGAGACGCCCATGGAACACACGGCCGGGACGGCCGTGCCACCAAAAAACATGGCACCAATTCCCGTCATTTTTCGACTTCACCGGCCATGCCACCAGCCCAGGCGTTCCGGCTTCGCCAAAGTTACGCCGGACAAGTCGCTTCGTTTGAGGGCGTCGCCAGCAAAATTCATTTCTTGGGAAACCACCCCCAAGCTTCCGGCTTCGCTGAAGCTTCGCCGGACAAGCCGCTGCGTTGCAGCTTCGCTTGAGGGTGCCACCGATCGTTTTTGCCTCTCGCCGCGAATCCGCCCATGCCACCGGCCAATGGTCCGGGGCAATTCGTGAGGTTGTTGCAGGCGGAACGCCCGCAGCACAAAAGGACGGACATTGTTTGTTCATTCCTTCCGCAACAAAGAATTGCGACTCTCAGGCTTCAGATTCCGGGCCAGTCGCCTGAGAAGACCTCGACGGCCGGGCCGGTCATGAAGACGTGGTTGTTTTCCTGCCGCCAGTCGAGATTAAGGTCTCCGCCGGGCAGATGGGCCAGGACGGCCCGCTGCGTCCTGCCGGTAAGTGCGCCGGCGACGCAGACGGCCGAGGCCCCGGTCCCGCAGGCCAGAGTCATGCCGCTGCCGCGTTCCCAGGTCCGCATGGTAACTTCGCGCGGCGAGCGAATCTGGACGAAGTGGACGTTGACCCGGTCGGGGAAAAGCCTGTGATTCTCGATCATCGGCCCCCACTGGAACAGCGGCACGGCGGCGACTTCGTCCACGAAGAAAACCGCGTGCGGGTTGCCCATTGAGACGCATGTCATCTTCAGATTCAGGCCATTGGCGTTGAAAGGCACGTCGACAACAGGCCCGGCCGGCAGGTTGACCGGAATCGCCGGTGCGTCGAGGATCGGCTCGCCCATGTCGACGGTCGCGGCCTGCACCTTGCCGTCGGAGCCCACGGCCATTTCGACCGTCTTTACGCCGCTGAGCGTCTCGACGTTCAACGGGTTAGCCTTCGACAGGCCGTGGTCCCAGACATACTTGGCCAGGCAGCGTATGCCGTTGCCGCACATTTTGCCCTCGGAACCGTCAGCATTGAACATCCGCATCCTGACGTCCGCCTGCTTGCCGGGCAGAATCAGGATCAGCCCGTCGCTGCCGACGCCGAAATGCCTGTCGCTGACCGCGGCGGCCAGGCTGCCGGGATCGGATATGTATTGATTGGTGCAATCGACGTAAACGTAGTCGTTGCCAAGCCCGTGCATCTTCGTGAATCTCATGGAAAAACCTTTCAGAACCGGTTGCGGGGAATTATAGCCGCCAATCGCATTATGTGAACGGGGAATGCGTCAAAATCGGCGATTTTTTGGGCCGGATCGGCATTGCGCCATGCCGGCAGGCAGATTCGGCAGGACGCCCGCGGCGATTTTTCAACGAGCCGCCGGCCGTTCGTCAGTGCATTTCCACCGAACATTCGCCGATGCCGCGGCGGTAGAAGTTGAACTGGACGTTGCGGTGCAGGGCCAGCAGCGACATCGGGACGGCGGCGTCGGGGATTTTTTTGCCGATCATCAGTGTCGTCAGCCTCTGGCCGAAGGCGTTGTCGTGGCAGCCGGCGTGCCAGATGGAGACTTTTTCGGCTTTCCAGGTCTGGGCCGGGCCGACGGTCAGGGCCTGCGTCGGCACCAGGTCGAGCCGCCCGCCGCCGGAGGTGCGGGCGTTCTGCATCGCCGTAACCGGGTGCAGGTCCACGATTCGCGTGGAGAGCTTCAACTGCTCGGCCGGAGTCGGCGGATGGTTTTTGTATCTGCCCTGGCGTTTGGGCGGGTCGTTGAAGGCCCAGTGCTTGATGTCGCCCTGCCCGCCCTGCATTACCGCGCAGCGGACGCGGTCCCAGCTTTTCACGTATTCGCGGACATCCTTGCGCGGAAAATGCATGTTCTGTTTCGGCATGGCCAGGTCGCGGCGGATGCGGTTGAAGCAAAGATGCCTGTCGCACCGGGCAAACGACAGCGGGTGCGACTCGGGGACTTCCCCGCCGTCCAGCACCCATTCATCCATGCCCCAGAAGTGCGCGTATTTGAGCGACAGGTCCAGCGAGTTCACCAGCCGGGCCACCAGCGGCAGTTGCTCCGTCGGCCCGATAGGCCCGCAGATGCCGACCGGCTCATCCGCCGTCGCCTGGCGCCACGCCTCGATATACTCCAGCGCCTCGGCGAGGTAAAAATCCTCCAGCGTTTCGTATATGACGATCTTGAAGCCCGGCCGCGAAAGGGCGACCATGTCCTTCACCGAAAGTTTCGCGGCGTCGCGAAGGATATTTTTATCCAGCGTGGTGTAATCCCACCAGTCGGGCGCCAGCTTGCTCAGCGGTCTAGCCATTGCTCTTCCTGCCTTTCCTGGAATTTTTGACAAGCCCGCCCAGCGCGATTGTGAGCGGGTCGAAGTTCTCGGCGCAGAAGCCCAGCGGCAGGTGCCGCCGCCATCCTTCGGCGTACTTGAACGGGCCGTACTTTTTGCCCACCTTCGCGGCCATCTCCATCATGGCGGCCAGATAGCTGTCCACGCCCTGGCTTTTGTCGAGCCACTGCTTTTGGCTGCGATGGCAGGCGAGGGCCTGACGTTTCTGCTCGATCACCGATGAGACGTCAACCACGAAGTCGGGCCTGATCTCGTTGCATAACTGGTCGCGCAGGCCCCAGGGCATGGCGTGGTAAAGGGCCACTTCACCGGCGACGGCCTGGGTGGGCGGAATGGCGGCGAAATTAGGCATGCCCCGGCAGAACGCGGCTGTAACTGCCAGCCGCGATGTGTTGGTGTGGTCCTCCATGTAATCCTGAGGCGAGGGCAGCAGCATGATCTCCGGGTTGATTCGCCGGACGATCGCGCACAGTCTGGCCGCCAGTTCGGGCGTGTAGTAGATCATCAGGTCGTCGACCAGCGGCTCGTGGTACGCGGCCCCAAGCGCCTTTGCCGCCTCGCGCGATTCCCGGGCCCGGATTGCGGCGGTCTCGGCGGGGCCGTGCTCGGCGCTGCCGCAACTGCCGTTGGCCAGGGTCATGTAATGCGGCTCGTAGCCGGCCCGGGCCAACAGCAGAAACGTGCCGCCCATCATCAATTCGATGTCGTCCGGATGCGCCGCGATTGCAAAAACCGCCTTGCTCATGTCAGACCTTCACCGCCTTGAGCGTTTTGGCCGAGCGATAGCAGGCGGCCAGAATCCTCTGGCTCCGCAGGCCGGCGATGGCGTCAACGGCAGACGCCCGGCCGTCCAGTATCGCCCGGCTGAACTCTTCGATCTCGGCCCGATACATGTTCACAGGCGGCGGGGCGATGGTCAATCCCGCGGAGGCCCGGCGGGCCTGGGCAGCGTCGTAACCGCCGGGGCCGGCCTCCAGGAAGGCCGTCATCTCGCCCGACTCGCCCTGGCCTATCGTCCCGCGGGCAAGGATGCTGCCGAGCGTGCCGTAAAGTTCGAGAATATTTTTGGAACTGTTGTCGGGTATGCAGAAGAAGGCGTCGACCGTCGCGATCGCACCGCTGCGGAAATACAGCATCGCGGTGGCGGAGTCCTCGCTCCTGTACCTGTGCACGCCGCGATTGATGAAACAGCTCACGCGGTCGATGTCGCCGAAGAACATCTCCAGCAGGTCGATGCAATGGCCGCCCAGGTCCATCAGGCTTCCGCCTCCGCCCTGTTTGGGGTCCTGCCGCCAGACGCCTTTTATCGGCGGGTACCAGCACGACAGTTGCGCCCGGCCGTAGACGCACTTGCCCAGCCGGCCGGCCTTGATGAGTTTCAATGCCGCCTGGTGCTGCGATTGGAAACGCATCATGAAGGCCGTGCCGAGCTTTACACGTGCGGCCCGGCATGCCCGAATCATCTTTCCGGCCTCGGCCACCGTAAGCCCAAGCGGTTTTTCGCAAAGGACGTGCTTTTTCGCCTTCGCACAGGCAAGTACCTGCCGGCAGTGCAGATTGGCCGGCGTGGCGACGTAAACCGCCTGCGCGTCCGAGTCGAGCAGTTCGGCCAAACTCCCCGCCGCCTTCACGCCCAGCTTGCGGGCAAGTTCCTCGTTGCCTGCCGTGTTGACATCGTAAACCACCGCCAACTCGACGTTGCTCGCCCGCAAAATGCCCTCGGGAATCGTCCGCCGCCTGGCGATCCCGCACGATCCCACCACCGCCCATTTTATTTTTCTCATGTCTTACTCTTGTCAGGGCTGCAACGCATGAAGATTGTTCCGATCATAAAGCCGCATCGCAAGCATGGGGATATTCGTTGCCTCTTTTATTGGCATTCCAGTCCGTCTTGCCTTATTCCGCCCCTTCAGGGCTTACCTGTCGGGGTGGCTGCCATTTCCCTGGGCGTTGTCTCGGCTGTCATATTTTACCCTTCAGAGGCTTGAAAACCATCGGCCTGTTCGTCATGTTTTGATACATTCGGTGCCACCCTCAAACGAAGCTGCATCGCAGCGAAGCTTGGGGGTGTTCGCAAACCTCTTCCTCATTAAAGCCGGAACCTGCCCATCGTTTCGCTCAATCGCGTTGCGTAGGGAAAGTTTTTGTCGCGTGGGTTGCAAATGCGATCTGCGAATCCAGTCTGCGCCGAGGTCGATTGTAAATCGCATTCAGCTTCAAAAACCCGATCTGATCGACACTTCATCGTTATGCACTTGCCAAAATAGCATCGCCACAGCTCTCAACGGCTGTGAAAAACACCCGAACAAATGGCCTACATATATCGCTGGCCCAGCGCACAAGGACAGGATGTGAATGTTGTCATCCGTCCGTCAGCAGCGACCAGTCCGGCGGTGAGTCGGGATGAGAAAGCGGTCCCCAACCGTTGCGGATGACACGCCGTTCGCAGTCGAGCCATTCGCGATATTGGCTATACGGAAGGAAGGCGTCCGCCCGTTCCGCGAGCAGTTCGTCGAGTCGCCGCGACAAAACTTCCTCCTGCGCCGAACAACCGGCGAGGTTATCCACCTGGCCTGGGTCGCGCCGCAGATCATATAGCATCCGTTCGCCTTCGCGCCATCTTGCGTACATGAAATCCTTCGTTCGCACGCCTCGCCATTCTTTGCCGTCGTGGCGGATAAGGTTCGGCGAATAGGTGTAATTGTTGAAATTCATGATAAGGGCAGCGTCGCGTGACCGCGGCGGCGTGCTGCCTTGCAGGGCTGCGCTGAGGTTCAGCCCTTCGACGGATCGCGGGACGTCTATTCCGGCCAGCCCGCACAGCGTGGGAAAGAGATCGACCTGCGTAAAGAGTTCGTCGCAGGTTCGCGGTGCCAACCCGCCAGGCCAGCGGAACCAGGTCGGCACTCTGATATTCTCCTCGTGCGGCCTGCACTTGCCCCAGCAGTTGCCCGACTCGCCCGGAAACGCCTGCGCACCCATGTTTGTCCCATGGTCGCTGGTGAACACGACAATGGTGTCTGGCCCAACCATGCGAAGCAGTTCTGCCACCATGCGGTCAATGGCGACGACCATCGCCATATAGTGACGATACTCCCTGCGGGCTTCATCGCGGTAGTGATCTGGCACGTTGGCAGGGACATCGAGATCTGCCGGTAGGGCAGCGTAGCAGTCTTCCGGGGCGCACTTGGGTTGCCAATTCCAATGCGGCTGGTGCGGGGCCACGGTTAGAAGCCAGGGCTTTCCATCGTCGGCTGCCAAAAATTCACGGACATAATCAAGCAGACCTTCGGTCTCATATCCTTTCCACTGCAGCGTATCCCAGTCATAGCCGTTGACGTGGCCATTCCAGTAGTCGGCGTGGCAGTTGTAGGCCCGCCAGTATTGCCATCCCAGCCTTACTCTGCCTTCAGGGATCCAGTCCCTACTTTCGCTTGGAAAGGCGCCTCTGTGCAGATGCCATTTTCCCACATAACCGGTCCGCCAGCCCGCGTGCGCGAAGGCATCAGCCAGGCCGATTTCGTCCGAGCGTATGCTGGTAAAATTCACGATCATGCCGGTTGTCTGCGGATACCTGCCCGTCATCAGCATGGCCCGTGCCGGCGTGCACAGGGGACAGGTCGCCAGACCATTGACCATCTCGACGCTGTTGGCGTGCAGTGACGCCAAGGCCGGCAGATCCACCTGCCGCTCATAAGGCGGGGTCGAACAGATACGCAGTTGATCTGTAAGAATGATCAGAATAGACGGTGGTTTTGATTGAGTAAATTTCATAATTCGGAATTTCCTACCTCTTGTACTCTGAGACAATCAGTATTTAGGACGTGAGGCGTTCCGCTATCATCATTGTGGCATTCACCTAACACTACAACGAGACTTTAGCTCAAGAAAATTCATCCAGCCATCCGATGGTTCCTTACAGGACGCCTTGACAGCAAAGGAGCTACGGCATGGATGT
>JACRIL010000219.1 GCA_016235825.1 Planctomycetota bacterium | reverse complement strand
TCACCGAGACGCAGAACCGCAATCGGCGCGCACGGCAGTCCCACGTGAAAGCCAAACTCAGGCGGTTACGCAGACTTGGCGTCAAGTTGTATAAGCTGCGATGCTGCATCATGCCAGAGGAAGTTTCGTTGTAGTGATAGGTCAGGCCGTCCTTGGATATTTCCGGCATGTCCTGGGCCAGCAGAGGCACGACTTTGGAAGGCCGGGCCAGGTAGTCGTATCCATACAGGCCTTCAAAGATATTGCCCTGGAAACCGGCGGACATCGTGTCGCCGCAGGTGGCCGGGTCGAGCGAACGAATTTTGGCCCCAAAGGTGGAGTAACTGACATTTTCTCCCTGCGCCTTCTGCGTCTCCTGCGAGATGGCAAAACTGCCGTTCAGAAAGAAGACGGCTGCAACTGACACCCAAATACCCGCCAAGCTGGTTTTCTGTTTCATGATTTTTCTCCTTTTAAATCATCCGGCTGTTTGATCGTTTCGGCTTTTCCTCCGCGTCGGCGGAGCAGGCCGCCGACGACAAGAACTATCAGCACGCAGACGCCCTCGACCACCCAGTTGACCCATCGGTCGTGAGGCCAGGCGTCTTCGACCCACTTGTCCGTCATGCCCATGTCGCCGGCGACCTTTCCCAGCACGCCGGCGCCGATGTAAAGCACTATCGGGAAGCGGTCCATGAGTTTTGAAAGCAGGCTGCTCGTGAAGACCACCAGCGGGATGCTCAGCCCCAGGCCGAACAGTAAAAGAATCAGGTTGCCCTTGGCCGCCCCGCCGACGGCCAGGATGTTATCGAGCGACATGGTTACATCCGCGATGACGATGATCCATATGGCCTTGAGCAGGTTGCCGGCGGAATAAACCTTTTTCTGCTGATCCTTATTTTCGCCTAACAATTTGATGGCTATCCAAAAAATCAGCAGTCCGCCGACAAGTTTGAGAAACTCGACATCCAGGACAACCACGATTGCGCACGTAAAGATCACCCGCAGCACGACCGCCGCCAGCGTGCCGAGGAGAATGCCCATCCTCCGCTGTTTGGGGTGCAGCGACTGGACTGCCATCGCGATGACGACCGCGTTGTCGCCGGCAAGGACTATGTCCACGGCCACTATCGTCAGTATTGCCAGCAAGAAATCCCGGTTGAGGATGATCTCATTAGTAACCGAAGCCAGAGTTTCGATAATCAAAATTCCACCTTCTTATCTTTCGATTCCGGCCGTTTGATGCCGGTCCGTCACGATTTAATGCTCTCGCGGAGTTCGCGGAGCCGGTCCTTGAGGTCGTCAATCGTCTTCTCGATAACATGGATCTTCTCGGCTGGCGACGGCGCGGCGTCCTGTTTTTGCAATTTGGCCTTTCTGGCCGATTCGTATTCCTTTTTTATTTCCTGGTGCGCCTCGGTCATCCCGCCGACGATCACGCCGACGAACAGGTTCATTATCACCATTGTGCCAAGCACGATGAAGACCACGAAAAACGCCGGCCCGCCCACCGGGAAATGCTCCCTGGCCGGCTGCATGACGTCGGGCCAGTTCTCCAGCGTTATCACCTGAAAGAGCGTCAGCATCGCCGACTGGAGGGACCCGAAATGAACCTCGTCCGCCCTGCCGAAAAACGACACGCCCATCACGGCGAACACATAGAAATGGATGAACAGCAGGATCGCGATGTAGCCGATCGAGCTGAGGCTGCGGATCATGCCCTGGATTATCATGCGAAGCTGCGGCATAGCCTTGAGGAGCCGCAGCACGCGAAGGACCCGCACCAGCCGCAGGACCGCCACCGACTGCTCGTGAATGGGCAGCAGGCATATCCCGACTATGACGAAATCGAAGACGTTCCACGGGTCGGCGAAATACCGCAGCGGCCTGCGGCCCTCGGCCCCCATCCGAATCATTATCTCGACCACGAAACAGCCGAGAATGATGTTGTCGATCAGATTTATCAGCCAGCCCCATGACTCGGCGATGGACGGATACGTGTCCAGCCCGATCAGGACGCTGGTAAGCACGATCAGGCCGACGATAAAGAGATTGAACCGCTTCGACTCGGCCAGCAATTTCAGCTTGTTCGCCATCTGAAATCTCCGATCAATCAGCCTTCATCCTCGACCTCGAGGACCGAAAGGAACGCCTTCTGCGGAATCTCGACGTTGCCGACCATCTTCATCCGCTTCTTGCCTTCCTTCTGTTTCTCCAGCAGTTTGCGTTTGCGGGTGATGTCTCCGCCGTAGCACTTGGCCGTTACGTTCTTGCCGACCGCCTTGATCGTCTCTCGGGCGATGACCCGCGAACCCAGCGCCGCCTGGAGCGGTATCTCAAACAGGTGGCGGGGAATCTCCTTGCGGAGTTTTCGTATCACGGCCCGGCCGCGGACCTCGGCCTTGTCGCGGTGGACTATCACAGAAAGCGCGTCCACCTTGTTGTTGTTCACGAGAATATCCATCTTGACCAGGTCGTTGGGGAAAAAACCGACCACCTCGTAATCCATCGTGCCGTAGCCCTTGGTGGCGCTTTTGAGCTTGTCGTAAAAATCGTAGATGATCTCGGAGAGCGGAAACTCGTAGGTAAGAATAACGCGATCGGCCGAGAGATATTCGGTCTTCTTGTAGACGGCCCGGCGCTCCTCGGAAAGTTTCATGATCGCGCCGATGGAATCGCTGGGCATGATCAGGTCCACTTTTACGATCGGCTCGCGGATCTCCTCGATGTAGTTTGGCTGGGGCAGTTCGCCGGCCGAATCGACCTCGACGACCTTCTTGTCGGTCGTCAGCACCTGGTATGGCACGGTCGGTGCAGTCTGGACGACCTCGACATTGTATTCCCGCTCCAGCCGCTCCTGGACGATCTCCATATGCAGCATTCCCAGAAATCCGCAGCGGAAGCCGAATCCAAGGGCGTCGGAGCTTATCGGCTGGAAGGTCAGGGCGGCGTCGTTGAGCTGGAGTTTTTCCAGGGCCTCGCGGAGCTGCGGGAACTGCGTGGTCGGGCCGGGGTAGAAATCGCAGAAGACCATCTGCTGCGGCGGGCGGTAGCCAGGCAACTGCTGATCGGCCGGGCGGGCCGCCAGCGTAACGGTGTCGCCGACGTGGATCGACGAGACCGCGCGTATCGCCGCCACGATGTATCCTACCTCGCCGGCCGACAGCGACCCGACCGACGCCGGCCGCGGCATGAACTTGCCCAGATCGTTGCACTGATACGCGTCGCCCGTGCCCATCATCCTTATCTTGTCGCCGACCTTGAGCGTGCCCTCAAAAACGCGGACGTAAACGATCACGCCGCGATAATCGTCGTACTGGCTGTCGAAGATCAGGGCCTTCAGCGGCGCCGCGGCGTCGCCGGGCGGGGGCGGAATCTGGCGGATCAGGGCGGCCAGCATGTCGTCTATCCCCTGCCCCGTCTTGGCCGACGCGAATATGCAGTCCTCCGCGGGCGTGCCAAGCAGGTGCTCGATCTGCATGGCGGTGTCCTCCGGCCGGGCCGCGGGAAGATCGATCTTGTTGACCACAGGCACGAGCGTCAGCTTGTTGCGCTGGGCCAGGTGAGTGTTGGCGACGGTCTGGGCCTCGACGCCCTGCCCGGCGTCGACCACGAGGATCGCGCCCTCGCAGGCCGTCAGAGCGCGGCTGACCTCGTAGTGAAAATCCACATGGCCCGGCGTGTCGATCATGTTGAGCATGTAACGCTTGCCTTCCAGTTCGTAGTAAAGCGTTACGGCCGAGGCCTTGATTGTTATCCCCCGCTCGCGCTCCAGGTCCATGTCGTCCAGTATCTGATCGCGGAAATCCCGCTGCGTGATGGCCCCGGCCAAAAGAAGTATGCGGTCGGCCAGGCTGCTCTTGCCGTGGTCGATGTGCGCGATGATGCTGAAATTCCGTATGAGACTCTGTTCCATCCGGGGGATTATAACGTCCCGGCCCCCGCCTTCCATCGGTTTTGTTTCAATTTGATCGGGCCTGCCTGCCAGGAAACCTGGCAGCCGACATAAAACTCGCCGTAATGACAGGCATGGGCGACAAAACAAGGAATTGCCAGGCGAACGGAAATGTCGTAACAATTAAGACCGGTTTGGTGCGAAGAATCGGAAATGACCGCATGGGAAAACCGCGGCAGATACCCGCTTTCCCCGCCGGAGTGGCGCGGCCCCGGACAGCGAATCTGCGTCCGGCAATTATTCCTTGCCTCCGGGCCTGGAAATCGTGCAGAATAGGCGGCAGGGAAAGGACCGGATAATGAAACGGATATGTGCATGGTGCCGGCAGGAACTTGAGCCAGTCGGGCATGACGACAACTCGCACGATTACATCACGCACGGGATATGCAGAAGCTGCTACAACATCCTGCTGCTTCAGCTCGGAGTGGACGTTCACAAGTACCTCGACAGCATAGCGGCCCCGATCGTGCTGATCGATGCCGAAGGCACGGTCAGGGCGGCCAACGCCAGCGCCATGAAATTGCTGAACAAAAAACCGGCCGACATCGAGGGGTACACGGGAGGCGAAATTTTCGAATGTCCGTATTCAAAGCTGCCCGGCGGCTGCGGCAAAACCACGCATTGCGCCGGCTGCACCATCAGAAACACGCTGTTGGACACCTACGCGACGGGAAAGGGGTTCCTGAAAAGGCCCGTCATTCTCAACCAGAACACCCCGGAAGACCCCCAGAAGATCAACATGTTCATTTCCACCGAAAAGGTCGGCAACATCGTCTTCATGCGAATCGACGAGATGGAAGGCCGGAGCACGCCGGCGAAAAAGGCGTAACGCAAAGCCGGGAAAAGATCTGTCGCAATGCCGCCGATTGAACCGGACATGCCGCCTTCGCCAAGGCTTCGGCAGATTGCGCTCCGCCACGGGGCTACTATCAGTCGCCCTTGCGGGCTGAATAGTTTTGCATATGAGAGATCGCCCGAATTCCGGAGCAATCTTACATAACTGATCCATTGCCATCTGTTTCTGCCAATGGCAAAACGCCAATAACAGCATTATCGTATTGCCGGGCGACTGTGGTTGACTGACACTAATTTTCAATACCCCATCACTCTTGCCGATGGGGTGAAATCTTGACGCGCCAAAGCCTGCCGGATAGACTTGACGGTTCGTTTTTTGACAGGAACGGCAGATGCAGGAAGCGATAGCGAAAACGCAGACGCTGATCGAGGCCCTGGGGTACATCCAGCGGTTCGTCGACAAGGTCGTCGTCATCAAGATGGGCGGCTCGACGATGGACGACGAGCGGGCCATAAGCGACATACTGACCGACGTGGTCTTCATGAGCACGGTCGGGATGAGGCCGGTCATCATCCACGGCGGGGGCAAGGCCATCAACGAGGCGATGGAAAAGCGCGGCATGGAAGTGCAGTTCGTCCAGGGCAGGCGATACACCGACCAGCGGACGCTCAACGTCGTCGAGCACGTGCTGTGCAACGAGATCAACCGCCAGATCGTGATGACCATCGAGGCCCTGGGCCGCAGCGCGATGGGCCTGCACACGCTCAGCAGCGGCGTGCTTTTCGGCGAAAAGCTCTTTCTGGAAGAGCCGGACGGGCGCAAGATCGACCTGGGCTTCGTGGGCAGGGTCAACAGCGTGAACGCCCGGCTGGTCGAGCTGCTCTGCCTGGCCGACACGATACCGGTGATCGCGCCGCTGGCCCGCGACAAGACCGGGGCCAAGCTCAACTGCAACGCCGACACGGCGGCAGGCGAGGTGGCGGCCGCCCTGAAGGCCGAAAAATTCGTCGTCATCTCCGACACGCACGGCATCCGCCGCGACCCGAAGGACCCCGCCACAATGATTTCGTCGCTGACGGAGGCCGAGATAAAGAAAATGGTCGATGAGAAGATCATCACGGCCGGAATGCTGCCCAAGGTCGAGGCCTGCCTCAAGGCTCTCGAAGGCGGGGTCGTCAAGACGCACATAATCGACGGCAAGCTGCCTCACGCCCTGCTGCTGGAGATTTTCACCGAGGCCGGCGTGGGAACCGTGATTCAAAAGTGAGCGGGCGGCCGAAAGAACAAATTCCAACGAGCAAAGCCATGATTAAAGATTTCATCGACATTCGCGAATTCAGCGCCGCCCAGCTTTCGGGTCTTCTCGACCGGGCGATAGCCGACAAGAAACTTTTCAGCCAAGGCCGGCTGCCGGCGACGCTGGATCGCAAGACGCTCGCCATGATCTTCGAGAAACCCAGCCTGCGGACAAGGGTGAGCTTCGAGTCGGCGATGACGCAGCTCGGCGGGCACGCGATTTATCTGAGCCAGTCTGACATAGGCCTGGGCAGCCGCGAGGCCGTCCAGGACATCGCCCGAACCCTCTCGCGGATGTGCAACGGCATAATGGCCCGGACATTCAGGCACGACCTGGTCGAGCAGCTCGCCAGGCACGCCGCCGTCCCTGTCATCAACGGCCTGACCGACTTCAGCCACCCCTGCCAGGCGATGGCCGACCTGATGACCGTCCGGGAACTGCTGGGCGACCTGAAAGGAAAGACCATCGTCTTCGTCGGCGACGGCAATAACGTGGCCCGCAGCCTGGCCGGGGCCTGCCTGATGCTGGGCGCAAGGTTCATATTGGCCTGCCCGAGCGGCTACGAGCTGAACGACGCTTTCATGGAAAAGCTGATGGCCGGCAATCCCCATGCCGACTGCGCGACCTCCCACAATCCTTGCGAGGCGGTCGCCGGCGCCGACGTGATATACACCGACACATGGGTCTCAATGGGCCAGGAAGACCAGCGGCAGAAACGCATAAACGACTTCGAGGATTTCCAGATAAACTCCGATCTGATGGCCAAGGCGCCGAAAAACGCGATCGTCCTGCACTGCCTGCCGGCGTACCGCGGTTTTGAGATATCCGAGGAAGTCTTCGAGGCCCACGCCGAGGCTATCTTCCGGCAGGCTGAGAACCGCCTGCACTTCCAGCGGACGCTGCTTGCGGTCCTGATCGGCGAAGGCGGTATAAAATGACCGCCAAACCTGCCGAAAAATTCAGGCGGCACGACGGCCGGGGAGCCAACGAGCTGCGGCCTATGCGGTTTGTCCCCGATTTCGTCCGCACCGCCGACGGCTCGTGCCTGATCGAGATGGGCGGCACCCGCGTCATCTGCACGGCCTGCTTCGTGCCCGGCGTGCCGGAATGGCGGAAGAATTCGGGGCAGGGCTGGATGACGGCCGAGTACGGCATGCTGCCCGCCTCGACGTCGCAGCGCAAGGTCAGGCCGGCCGTCAAACCCGACGGCCGAAGCGTGGAGATTCAGCGCCTCATCGGCCGGGCGCTCAGAAGCGTGGTGGATATGTCGAAACTGGCCGATAATACAATATATCTGGACTGCGACGTGCTTGAGGCCGACGGCGGGACGCGAACCGCGGCGATAAACGGCGCGTGGGTCGCTCTGGCGCTGGCGGCCGGACGGGGCAGGACGCTCGGCAAGTGCAAAGCGGACCTGGTAACGGGCGGCGTGGCGGCCGTATCGGCCGGGATAGTAGGCGGCAGGGCCGTGCTGGACCTGGACTACCGCGAGGACAGCGGCGCGGCGGTGGACATGAACGTGGTGATGACGGGCGACGGGCGGTTCGTGGAGGTGCAGGGCACGGCCGAACACGAACCCTTCGGCGACAGCCAGTTGGCCGGGATGCTGGCCCTGGCGAGGAAAGGAATCCGGGACATCCTGAGACATCAGGAACTGACGATCAAGGCGGATCGGAAAAAATGAACAAACAGGCGGTCTTGCGGGCAATCAGGGTTTTCTTCGCGGCACTTTCGGGTTTCTTGGCCGGATGCGTCGTGGACGGGCCGGAAAACACGGCCGACGGCACTTACACGATCATGCTGGCCAGCTTCAACAACCCATGGGGCGCTACGGCCGAAGGCGAATTGCTGCACATCCATCAGTCCAAACTCTACAAAAACCAGACCGAGTCGCATACCGGATGGAAAGGCATGTTCATAATCAACGAGGCGTCCGTCAGCACGCTCTATTGGGGCCGCTTCAAGTCCGTCGATGCCGCCCAGCCTTGTCTCAGAAAGGCCAAGGAATATCGCACCCAACTCGGCAATCAGGTCTTCGCGCAGGCGGTCATAGTGCCGCTGCCTGGCAAAGGCCCGCAGGACCTCTCCGAATGGAACATCGAGAACGCCGCCGGCGAGTGGACGATAATGGTCTGCGTCTATTTCGACGAATCCGACGCCAGAGACAAGAACGGTTCTCCGGCCCCCTATTTCGGGCATCGCGACAGGAGGGCAATACAGGTCTGCAAGGAAATGAGGAAAAATGGGTACGAGGCTTATTATTACTATGGACCGAACCGCTCGGCTGTTACCATCGGCTCCTTCCAGTCCGGAGTCAGTTCCGCCAGGAGCACAGACCCAAATACCGGCGCAACAATAATGCCCGGCCAGGTTACCGATCCGAAGATGCTTAAAATCATCCAGGAATTTCCGCTTTTGATAGTCAACGAACTGGGCAGGCAGACGGAAGTGCAGGACCTGCGCGGAAATACCAAACTGGTAATGCAGGAAACTAAAGCGGTCAGAATCCGCGACTTCAGGGGCAAAGATGCCGGCACGTTCAATTATCCTGGCCAGCCGCAACCCAGGTAAGCTCGCCGAATTGAAACAGGTTCTTGGGCCGATGGGCTTTTCGATTATGGGTCTGGATGGTTTGGGGCATATTCCCGAACCGGAGGAAAACGGCCTGACCTTCGCCGAAAACGCCCGCCTCAAGGCCCTTTATTACGCCGAGGCAACCGGGCAATGGTGCCTGGCCGACGACTCCGGCCTGGCGGTCGACGCCCTCGGCGGCGCCCCTGGCGTCCGCAGCGCGCGATACGCCGCCGACCGGTGTCCCAGCGGCGCGACACGGAAGGATATCGATTCAGCCAACAGGCAAAAGCTGCTGGAGACCCTGCGGGATGTCGGCGATGAAAAACTCACGGCCAGATTCGTCTGCCACCTGGCCCTGGCCGATGCGGGAAAAATTATCATCGAGGCCTGCGACACGGTCGAGGGCGTGATATGCCGGCGGGAAAAGGGGAACAACGGCTTCGGGTACGACCCGGTCTTCTTTCTGCCGCAGCGGGGCCTCACGATGGCCCAACTGCCCCCCGAACAAAAAAACCTCATCAGCCACCGCGGCAAGGCACTGCGTAAACTCGCGGAGATGCTGAAAAAAACGGCTATATCATCCTGACAAGCTCTCCGTAGATTTCAGGGCGGCGGACTTTCAAGGTGAATCCTGCGGCCCGGCGGGCTTTGTCAAGGACTTGCGGTTCCAGTTCGGCCGTTATCATCTGGTCGCATAATGACACTCGCGATCTTGCCAGCACCTTGCCGAATGGATCAAGGATATACGCGCCGCCGCCGTGCGTGCTGTGCCCGTTATAGTCCGCCTGGTTTGCGAACACGGCAAAGACGCCGTTGTCGGCGGCATAAACGCCATTGCGGCCGGGAAGTTCGGAGAGCGTGGCTTTGATAAATTGAAGCTGTTTTTGTTTTTTGATCTTCTCGCCCCATCCCGTCCGGCTGGCGTGCGGAAGCAGGATCGCCTCGGCGCCCTTCAGGGCCAGCACACGCCAAGCCTCGCAGAACATCGAATCGAAGCAGATCAACGTGCCTACCCGGCAAAAGCCGGCGTCGAATACCTCCAGGCTTCGGCCCATTCTGAAATTGATGTACTCATCCCTTGAGGCGTGGGCCTTTCGCTGGATGCCGGCCAGCCCCCTAGGGCCGACCAGGGCCTGAGAGTTGTAGTAAGGCACTCTAACAAAACCTCTGAATCTTGCACCAGCAGATCAGAATGCAGCCGATGATGAGGAATGCTTGATGAATATCGTCCCGTTTTTCATAACGCACCCGCAGCCTGCGGCAGAAGAACAGCCAACTGTGCGTG
>JACRIL010000218.1 GCA_016235825.1 Planctomycetota bacterium | reverse complement strand
GGTCGCTCGCCAGCGTTGCCCTATCCTCCGGCCAGGTAAAGAGAATATAACCGGGCTTGCCGTTGGCCGTAAAGCGTTAAACGCAATGTTGTTATGCATTGAAAATACCATCTTGTCACCCACGTTTTTGGGATGAGAACCGTTTTTGAAAAGGCCAGATAGCGGGACGGCATGCGCTATGATGCCAAAGGCCAGATCGAACCGGGCAAGCGTCTGCATGAAGCCATGTTTGGAATTCTGACGGGCGACAATACCCCAACGACAAACGAAAAGGCAGAATAATAATGATACAAGAGCCTATCTGGTGGAAATTGTTTTGTCAGGCCATGCACTTCATGAAGCCCGACACGATGAGTTCATTGATTGGCTGGCGGTAAAACCGGCAAAAAAAAGGATAAACGCATGAATATGAACAGGTTTTGGGCGGTTTTGTGCGTCGGGTTGGCGATTCTGGGATTCACCGGCCCGGCCCGGGCGGAGCTTTGCGGCAAATGCAAGGACATGATGTTCACGGCGGATATCGGCAGGTGCGCCGAGTGCGGCGGCGGGACGTCCAGCGGGGCGCTCAAACTCTGCAAGGCGTGCTCCGCGAAGCTCAAGCAATGCGAGCATTGCCGGGCGTCGCTGGCGGTTGGCGTTCCGGCCGCATCGACCCAGTCCGCCGCGTCCGCTGCGACGCAACCGGCCGGGGCGGGCGAGACTGTTGCCTGGCACGGCCAGGGCGAAAAGGCCGGCGAGCCGACGCAGGATTCGATCATCCTTCTGACCCGCCTGACGGCGGTTGAAAAGGGCGAAGTCGAGTGCGACGTGCCGGGCAAGGACGGATGGGCACGATTCGAGGTCGCCGAGGACTCTGATTTCAAAAACATTACGGCGACCACCGAGTGGGCAAAGGCCTCAGCCGAGAACGATTACACGGTGAAACAGGCCGTCAAAGGCCTCAAGGCGGGCAAGGAATACTTCTACCGCGTCCGGATCGCCGACCCGGAAAAGAAGAAGGAGCGGGTCGGGCCGGCGAGGCGATTCAAGACCGCGCTTCCGGCCGACAGGATGGGCGACGTGGCGTTCATCGTCATCACCGGGCAGGGATACGGCTCCAAGGATGACGAACAGGGGCATCACGCGTATCTGATCATGGAAAAACTCGGACTGGATTTCATCGCGCTGACGGGCGACACCGTGTATTACGACGGCGCGGCGGGGAAGGTGCCGACTAAGGTGCCGAATCCGGACGGCAAGGCCCCGGCGGCAGAGCAGATCGCGTACAAGCGGGCGCACTGGCATTCCATGTACGCCCTGCCTATCCAGCGGGAATTTTTCGGCAAGTACGCCGGATATTGGGAGGTTGACGACCATGATTACGAGAGGGATAACGCGGCCAGGTATTCAAAGATCGGTTCGATGCTGTTCCGCGAGCAGAACCCCGTGCCGGATAAGACATACCGGACGGTCCGCTGGGGCAAGGCATTGCAAATATGGTTTGCTGAAGGCCGGGAATTCCGGAACCTGGACGCCAAGCCGGCCACAATCTGGGGTAAGGAACAGTTCGACTGGCTGATCAAGAGCATCTCCGAGTCGGACGCGACTTTCAAGGTTCTGGTAAATCCCACAGCCCTGGCCGGCTCCGGCGATGAGCTGGAGAACAAAAACAAGACGGGGCCTGGCGACTGCCACGCTGAAAAGCCCTTTCTGGAGGAGCGAAAGGCATTTTTTGACGCCCTGAAGGCCAAGAACGTGAAAAATTTCTTTATCGCCGTGGGCGACGATCACTGGAAGTATCACTCCCGCGACAAGGAAACCGGCTACGACGAATTCTGCTGCGGCGCGCTGTCCGGCAAACATCACGGCGGGGGTGGCGGCCGATGGGAAGTTACCAAAGACCCGGCAGGACTTGTTGATTTCCTTCATCCCAAGGGCGATGAGGGCGGCAAGGGCAAAGGCGATCCCGGTCCGGGCGGCTTTCTTCGAATCGTCGTGAAGGCCGAAGGGCGAACGAACTCTGATGCCGAGATCATCTTCCAGCTCTACGCGACCGATGGAAAGAAACAATATGAATATACGCACCGCGCCAAGTAGCGATCCTGCTCGGAAGCCAGCGGGTAAATGCCGTCCCGATTCAGGAGAAATAATTGCAAAGGCCACAAACGCTTCATGTCTCGCTGGCGCAATGGCTCGATTCACTGGGCGATCCGTTTTTAAAGGAAGACTGGATGACCGCATGAATTTCCAGAGGGACAATAATACCTTGCAAGTTCAGTGCGGCCAACTTGAAGGCTCGACTTGTCCGGCGAAGCCTTGGCGAAGCCGGAAGAGCCGGCAGAAAATAGCCCCGGTGAAGCGAAGTTTGACAAACGGTGGCACACTCAAGCGAAACGAAGTGAAGCGTGGGGTGGAGTTTTTGAATGCGTCAATAAATTTACCAGCACCCCCAAACTCCGCTTTGCTTCGTTTGAGGGCGCCACCTGCCGCGTTTGTCCTTTGCAGCAACAGAACAATGAATCGGCCATTCTCATTGGACGAGGTATTCGAGAATCCTGCCGCTTCTGCCATGGCGCGAACGGAGATTTGGAAACTTATTCAATGACGATTTGCCCCCAGGTTCCGCTTCGGACGGCTGCCGCCGTCCTCCGCTTCACCTGGGGCTACTATCTGCCGGACCTTTGGGCCTTGACTGCGGTGACGCAAAATCCGCAAGGCGGCCCGAACTGTCCGGCGAGGCATCTGAACAATGCCCAACTGCGTTTTTGGGATAAGAACCCCGATATAAGGAACAATAATGGCCCTGACGGAAAATGACTTCAGTTTTGCTCCACCCTTCGGCTCCGACGGCGCGGCCATTCGCGCTATCGGCGAGGATCATTTCCGGGTCGAGCTTGGCGGGGCCCCCGGACACCCGGAATGGCGCAACGCCCTGCAATTCACGATTCTGCGGAACGCCCGCGGCCGGCGGCTGAGGCTGGAAGTTGTCTTCGACTACGACCGCGACAAAGATCAGCGATACAACAGCAGCTTTCTTTCCTTCTCATATGACATGTTTAATTGGCGGCCGGTGTTCTGGACATATGGGCAAAGCACGGACGGCTGGAACAATCCGCACAATCTGATATTCCCCGAATTCAGGGAGGATCGCGTCTTCGTTGGCAGCCAGGCGCCTTTCGTGCTGGAGACGCTTGAGAATCTGCTGCCCCGCTGGATCGCCAGCCCTTACGTGCGGTCCGCCGAGTTGGGGCGATCCGTGCAGGGCAGGCCAATCCACAAACTGACCATCGCCGACTTTGCCAATCTTGCGCGTCGCCCGCGGGCGCATTATTTCAAGAATGAGCATGGCACCGAAGGCTGCGCCCGCTGGCGGATGGCGGGCATCGTGGACTGGCTCCTGTCGGATCAGGCCGCCGACTTCCGCAGGAACCAGATATGCCATCTGATTATCCTGTCCAATCCGGACGGCCCGGCCAACGGGTGGCTTCGCGTCAACGCCGACGGCCTCGATCAGAACCGGACCTTTCTGGCGGAAGGCCCGGACCAGGCCAAACAGGGCGTCGAGCAGCACGTCTGCCAGCGGGACGTTGGGGCCGTCATGAACTCCGACTGCCCGCTCGACACTTTCTGGTCTTTTCATACATGGCAGGGGCCGGGCGAGGTGATGGTTCGGGCGGGCAAGACCCTGACAGACTGGACTGTGCTGCGTAACATCCTCCTGGACCTGGACGAACACGGCCTGTTCGAGCCGATGCACGACTTTCGCCCCAAATTCCAGATGGCGTCCATGTGGAACGAAGGCGTGCACGACCGCTTTGGGATCACCACCTTTTTGTCCGAGGGCGGGACGACCCATTTTACAAAGGACCAGTGCACGACGGCCGGCCGTCTGCTGATTCAGGCTTTGGCCGAATACTACCGCCGCCGGCTGCCGGAGCGGTAACCGGTCCGCGCGGATTATGAAATTTTTGAAAGGAAAAATCATGAAACGGAATTGGATGATAGCGGCACTGATAATGGGCATGGCGGGCCTGCTGCCGGGTTGGTCGCAACAGCCGAAGGCCAGACCCGCCGGCGCGCAGACCAAACCTGCCGGCACGCAGGGCGATTCTTCGGGGCTGCCCGCCGGCGTGAAGAAGATCAAGGATGTCGAATACGGGTCCGCTTCCATCGGTGATAAAGGCACCCGCAAACTGTTCCTTGATTTGTATGTCCCGGAAGATGCCACCGGCCCGGCAAGGCCGCTGGTTATCTGGATTCACGGCGGGGGATGGGTCCAGGGCAGCAAGAGCATGAGTAAGGCCTTCTGGCTCGTGCCGAAGGGATACGTGGTCGCCAGCATCGATTACCGGTTGAGCAATCAGGCCGTATTCCCGGCCCAGATCGAGGATTGCAAGGCGGCGGTGAGGTTCCTCAAGGCCAACGCGAAGCAGTATTCCATCGATCCGTCCCGGGTGGCGGTGTGGGGCCATTCGGCCGGCGGGCATCTGTCGGCCCTGCTCGGGGTAACAGGAGATGATAAAAACCTGGAGGGACAGTCGAACAAGGTCGAGCAGTCCACCAAAGTCCAGGCGGTGGTGGATTTTGCCGGCCCGGCCGATCTGCTGAACTTTAATGACAATATCCCCGGTTATGAGCAGAATCCGCCAGTTGCGACGCTGCTGGGCGGCCCGGCCTCGGAAAAAAAGGACCTTGCTGCCAAGGCCAGCCCAACAACTTACGCCTCGGCCGACGATCCGCCTTTCCTGATCGTTCACGGCGACAAGGACACGACCGTGCCGATTGAACAGTCCAAAAAACTTGAGGATGCCCTTAAAAAGGCCGGCGTGGCTGTGGAGTTTCACGCGATAAAAGACGCCGGGCACAATCACATAATCGGCAAGCCCGAAACCGACAAGCTCGTCGAGGATTTTCTGGAAAAGACGATCAAAAACCTCAAGCCATCCGCCAGCAGGCCGGCGGCTGTAAAGTGAACGTCGCGCGAGAAGAAACATGAAAAAGTTATGGAGAGCAGAAATGTTCGGATTAACGTGGGTTGCATTGGCAACGGTAGTTGTGGCGGTTGCGATGGCAGGCTGTGCGGCGTCTCCGGCAACGCAGGAGGGGCCTTCCGTTTCCGGCGTCCGGGTGGAGAAATGGTCAGGCGGGGCCAGGGCGGCCGTGTCTTTGACCTTTGACGACAACAACGTAAACCAGATCAAGATACTGGCGCCCATGCTCGAGGAACTTGGCCTTCGCGGCACGTTTTTCGTAATTACAAAGGGGCGCATCGATATTCGCAGAGACGGCGAGGGGAGTTGGAAAGACTGGAAGGCCGTCCACGACCGCGGGCATGAGATCGCCAGCCACGGCACGCACAAACATATGGCCGGTCTTACGCTCGCCGAGGCTGAAAAAGATTTTGCCGACTCCAAGCGTCTCCTCCAGGAGCGGATTGGAGTGGGTCATGGCGTTACGTTCGCTTACCCGTTCAACGAGGACAGCAAAGAACTGCGATCCCTCGACGCCAAATACTATATTGCCAGCCGGCGCGAATGCCTCGGCTGGAGCAGCAAGACCACAGCCGCGGATGCCAATGCCGACGTCAAGAAGGCTATTGAGAAAGGCGTATGGCTGGTCGAGGCGGCCCACAGCACCGACGGCGACGGCTACGAACCGCCGCCTTCAGCCGAGTTCCGCGCCCACTTCGAATTCCTCAAAAGCTCAAAGGAATCGGGCGAGCTTTGGGTTGCGCCTTTCGGCACGGTCGCCCGCTACGTCAAGGAGCGAAGAGCCGCCTCCGTCGAACAGAGCGGACCGGAGGGAAACAGTCTCACTCTCGTCCTGAAGATAACCCGCGAACTGCCCCCCGAGCCTGTGCCGCTGACGGTCTCGTTTGACATTCCGGCCGGCTGGCAGGACCTTTCCGCCCAGGCCGGCGATGCAATCTTGCCCGTCAAGGCGGCCGGTTCGCGGGCGATGCTTGATGTTATGCCCGCGGCTGAGCCGGTAACCGTCGTCGTTTCAAAAAAACGGGAAAAAAGCATTAATGAATGATACAAACCCAGTGTCTGCGGAGACTATTTTGCGGATGTCGCACAGTGCCGACATTATGGTTGCGCAAGACATGAAAGGGAGCACGGTTATGACGAAATTGAAAATGACAGTTGCAATGGTTTTTGCCGCATTTTTGCTGGTGAGTCTGTCCGGCAGCAGCATTTTCGCCGCGGGCGAGGCGGGGCAGAACGCCGGGCCGGTCGATGTTACGGTCGATTGCGGGAAACAGCACCAGGTTATCCGCGGTCTGGGAACCTGCCTCAAAGGATGGGGACAGCCGGGCAAGGACCCTGCCGCAACGCTACAGATGGAACCCAAAGGGCTCGAACTTTATGCAAAAGATGCCGGTTTTTCGGTCGCCCGCATGGCCGTGGATCGCTGGGTCATCGAGGGCGAAAATCCGTATAAGATACCGGTCGCGGTTACCCAGGAGATGATGGACGATCCGACAAAAATTACATATGACAAGTTCAAGTGGGAGCGCACCGGCCGGTCCTCCGGCGGCGAAGACGGGAAAATCGCCCGCGGCATCCGCTGGTTCCAGGAACTCAAGAAGTTGAATCCCAACATGATATTCACCGCGTCAGTCTGGAGTCCACCCCATTGGATGAAGGAAAAGGCGCCAAAGGGGGCCGGCTCCCAGTTCGAATGGAGCAAGAACGGCGCCAGTTCCTGCGGCGGACGGCTGGCGCAGAAATATTACAAGCACTATGCCCACTTCCTGGCCCAGTATTGTCTGGCGATGGAGAAAAAGTTTGAAGTTCCCCTTTATTCCATCAGCATCCAGAACGAACTTGCTTTCTTTGAACCATATGACTCGTGCGTTTACACACCCGATGAATATCATGGCGCAATGGCCGAAGTGGCGGCAGTTTTCAAGCAGCTCGGCGTGAAGACAAAGCTCATGGGACCCGAGGACATGACCAAGTTTCCGGATCGCCTGTGGGGTTTCGTGAAACCCGTTCTGGCCGATCCCAAGACCAAAGACTCGCTGGAGATCATCTGTTCGCACGGCTATTCCGACGGCATCCAGGTCAGCGGCGGAACAGCCGACGCCCTCAAGCTCTGGGAACTTATGAAAGACACGGGCAAGGAATACTGGATGACCGAGACCGGCGGCGGGCCTGAAGAATGGGAAGGCGCCAACAAAGCCGACAAAAAAGGCGAGTCCGCGGGCAACGCCCTCGACAGCCTCGGCTCCAGGATTCATAACGCCATCGTTCTGGGCAACGCGTCCGTCTGGCTTGTATGGCTGTTCATGGAGGTGGAGAAAAACAAGGAAACCAGTCTCGTCCTTGCCGAAACCCTGGACAAGTTCGTGCCGACCAAGAAGTTCTATGTCCAGAAGCACTTTGCCAAATTCATCCCGTCCGGCACGCATCGGGTGGACACGAGCAAGGATTCCGGCGGAGTTCTTGCCGCCGCTTTTGCCGAAAAGGACAAGGGCGTCCTGACGCTCGTCCTTCAGAATCAGAACAGCGTCGAGACGGCCGTGAAGATCAAGGTCTCCGGCGGGCCGGCGGTCGGTTCGCTGTCGGCCTACATCACCGACAAGGACAAGAACTGCGAGAAGACGGCAGACGTGCCAGTCAGCAGCGGGGCGATTGAACTGAAGATGCCGGCCCGCTGCATAATGACGCTGACCACAAAGCCTGAAAGCAAATAGTTGCACGAACCGTTCCGCCGCCGGCCAGACAAAGCAGCCGCTTGAATGCCTGGCCGCGCGGCGGACCGGTGTTTTATCCGTACCTGCAGCGTTCCAATGGGGGAGGCAAGAAAATGTGTTGATGGTCTTCTTAAACAATGTGAAAAACCGGATAATACTATACAATCATTGTGTTGGCGGAGACTTATTTATAGGAACGGCAAATGGTTGACATTCAAAATTCGACGGACAATCAACTCTTGGAGCTTTTTGCCAGAGGGCGTGACAACGATGCGTTCCGGGAAATTTTTCACCGGCATTACCGTCTGGCCTGGAGCGCGTGCCTTCGCGGGCTGTGCGGGCACGAGCATCTGGCCGAGGACGCCGTTCAGGCGGTTTTTCTGGTTCTTTTCCGCCGGGCCGGACGGATACGAAGCGGCTGCGCCCTTTCGGTCTGGCTGTACCAGACGGCCCGGTATGTCTCATCGAATGTCCTCAGAATGGAAATGCGCAGGCGAGAGAGGGAGAAAAAGGCTGCCGATATGAGGGACGAAATCAGAAATCCGGCTCAGGAAGCAGGCTGGGGCGAAGTCCGCCGCAACCTGGACGAGGCGATTGGGCGGCTGCCCGGCAGGCAGCGGGACGCGGTGGTAATGCACTATCTTGCCGGCAAGAGCCTGGGCGAAATATCCGCCGAGACGGGCACAGTCAGAGCCACCGTCCAGAAGCGCGTGGAGGCCGGGCTGGAAAAACTCAGGTCGATCCTGTCGTCGCGGGGAACCGCCATCTCCGCGCCGTCGCTGGCGATACTGTTGGCGAAAAATTCTCTGGAGGCCGCGCCGGCGCAGTTGGAACAGGCGCTTTTCGCCGCTATTTCACAAAACATTGCCGCCGGCGGGTCCGCGATAGGCGGCATGGTCGGGACAATGGTCAATGGGTTCGTTCGCGGCATGTTCCTTGCCAAGCTGAAGGTGGCGGCGGCGATTATTTTCGCCCTTTCCGTGCCCGTGGGCCTGTTCGCGCTGACTGCCGGCGGAAATTCCGGTCAAAGCGGGATGTCGCCGGGCGGCGAAAATCGACCGCAAAAAAGCGCCATTGCCGAAAAGGTTGCCAATCCGGTTATAAATCCTGCCAGTATCATAAACCCGGCAGACCGGAACGCCGGTGTGGTTTCAATTGCGGTCGATTGCGGCAAAAAACATCAGATCATCCGCGGATTCGGGACCAGCGTAAAAGGGTGGAGCCAGCCGGACAAGGATCCGGCGGTGAAATGGCAAATGGACCCCAAGGGACTCGATCTTTATGTCAAGGATGGCGGATTCTCCGTCGCCCGCATGGGCGTGGATCGCTGGGTTATCGAGGGCGAAAATCCGGCCAGAGTGCCTGTTTCCGTCACGGGCGCGATGATGGATGATCCCGCGAAGACCGCCTTTGATAGTTTCAGATGGGAGCGCATTGGCCGGCCCGCCTTGGGGGAAGACGGCAAAGTCTCTCGCGGCATCCGATGGTTCCAGGAGTTGAAGAAGTTGAATCCCGACATGCTCTTCACCGCGTCGGTCTGGAGCCCGCCACACTGGATGAAGGAAAAGGCCCCGCAGGGGCCGGGCGCTCAGTTCGAGTGGAAAGGCCTGAATTCCTGCGGCGGGCGGCTGGCGCCGAAATATTACAGGCATTTCGCCCATTTCCTCGCGCAGTACTGCCTGGCGATGGAGCAGAAGTTCCAGGTTCCCCTGTATTCCATCAGCATACAGAACGAACCGTGTTTCCGCGAGGATTACGACTCCTGCGTGTACACGCCCGATGAATTCCACGACGTGGTCGCCGAGGTCGCGGCCGTTTTCAAGGCACTTGGCGTCAAGACGAAAATCATGGGGCCGGAAGACATGACCAGAAATCCGGACCGCGTCTGGGGCTTTGTGAAGCCCATCCTGGCTGACGCCGGAACCCGCGACGCCCTGGAGATCGTCTGCTCGCACGGCTATTCCGACGGCGTTGACGCCAACCTTCAGAGCTACGATGCCGCCAAACTCTGGGAATACATGAAGGACAGCGGCAAGGAATACTGGATGACGGAGACCGGCGGCGGGCCGGAAAACTGGGAAGGCGAACCGATCGTTGACAAAAGGAGCAAGATGCCGGGAAACGCCCTGGACAGCCTGGGCACAAGGATTCATAACGCCATTGTTCTGGGCCAAGCCTCGGCGTGGTTCATATGGCTGTTTATTGAAAACGAGGACAACAAACAAACCTGCCTTGTTCTTTCCGAGTCCATGGCCAAATTGACGCCGACCAAAAAGTTTTATATCCAGAAGCATTACGCCAGATTCATCCCGCCCGGAACTCGCCGGGTGGAGACCGGCAAAGACTCCGGCGGCATTCTGGCAAGCGCCTTCGCCTATAACGGCAGGGGCGTCTTCACTGCGGTCATACAGAATCATAACAACACTGCGACGGCAGTCAGGCTCAACATGTCAGGCGGGCCGGCAGTTGAGTCGCTTGCGGCCTGGATCACCGATGCCGGCAGGAATTGCGAAAGGACGGCCGACGTGCCGGTCAACTCCGGCGTTATCGAACTGAAGATGCCGCCCAGAAGCATTATGACGCTGGCCACGCTCAAGGAATAGAGACAGGGGAACCGACATCTTGGCGAAAAAACTGATTATCGAATTGCGAAAGTCTCACACGGATTCCTCACATTGGTCGCCGCTTGAGGCCGGCAGCGCGAGCATAAAAGATCGCCTGGCCCGGGCTCTCCGCGTCATGGACGGGGCTGGCAGGATTTACGTCGATGCGCGGATTTCCGCTGGCCGGGCCGTTTCTTTCCGGGCGAGAGGCGCGGCCGGAGTGCACCGGGTTCTGGCAATCTCCGCCGACGGCGGAATTCGCGGCGAGGCGAAGTTCCTGCTCAAGCCCAGGACCGAAATCCGATGCGATCGCGGCCCTTACGGCCGGCTCGCCGGGCTCCTGAAAAACCTGATGTGCGGCCATGAGGAAAACAGGCGCCTTCTCGTTGACAACAAGGTTTATAATCTTCTTGTTACATGGGGCCGCGACCACACTTATACGCTCAAGGCCATGAAGTACTTCATGCAGGATGTCAAATCCGGCATCGAATTTTTCCTCGATCGCCAGCAGCCCAACGGCATGTTCTGGGACGACGTCCATTCCAGCCTCACGCGTCCTGCGCCTAACTGGTTCTGCGAGGCCCTGGGAAAACCCTACTACGACTACAGCAAGGACAAGGCGTTTACCATCCGCCGGATACCGGTGGAGGCCGACGTGGAATATCTGTACACCGAGTGCGTCTGGCACGTCTGGAAGGCCACCGGCGACGACGCATGGATGGCCCGGCAGTTGCCGCGGCTCGAAAAGGCCCTCCGCTACAACGGCTCGCACCCGACCCGCTGGAGCCGCAGGCACGGCCTGGTCAAACGCAGTTTCTGCATGGATAGCTGGGATTTTGCCAATCCGCATTTCTGCAAAGGCGACGCCCGCCGCATTCATCCTGGCGATCCGCAATTCCTCTTCCACGGCGACAACTCCGGGTTCTACGCCTCTCACTGGCGAATGGCCGAGATGTTCGATGCGATCGGGAACCCCAAACGTGCGGCCGAACTCCGCCAGGCCGGCGAGGCGCTGCGGAAGCGGGCGAACGCCAGATTGTTCTTCCGTACCAACTACGGCCATATGATCCCGGAGACATTGTCCGAAAAGAAAGTCTATGCCCTCGTTGGAGACGAGCGCAGGCGGATGAGCCTTTCGACCGGCTACACGATCAATCGTGGCCTGCCGACTCACGCCATGGCCGTCAAAATTCTCAGGGAGTATCAGCGCCGCGGCCGGGCCAATCGCAAGGAAAGTTTCGCCGAATGGTGGGCGATGGACCCCATGTACGAGGAATCGCAATGGCCCGGCCACCATGGTTCCAGACAAGGCCACTACATGAACGGCTCTATCGGAGTCGTCGTGGCCGGCGAACTGGCCAGGGCCGCTTTCGACCACGGCATGGAGGAATACGGGGTCGATATTCTTCGGCGACTCTGGGCCTTGGCCGAGCGGGACGGCGGATATCTTCACTCCAATTACAGGCGGCTTCCGGAAAATCCGGCCCCGCCTCGCGCCAATTTCACGCCGCTGGACCTGCGGCCGTTCGCCAACGTCGGCCTGCGGCATGGCGAGCATCGCGGGGTGGACGCCTGGATGGGCGAGCCGGGCAACGACATGCGCAATCTTCCGACGGGCAGGCGCCGTTTTGGAAACATCGAGTTTGACGTTATCGATCCGGCGTCCAACGCCGGTCGGGCCGTGGTCCGGCTGCACCCAAATCCGGAAAAAGGTCTGCCGCAGATTGTGGCGCCGGCTGGCGATCGCAAGGCCGGCAGCATTTACTTCATGCATGCTGCGGCCAGAATGCCCGGCGGGGTTGCAGCCATCTATTCGGTGAGATATTGCGACGGCACGGAAGAAACGATCTATATCCGTGGCAGGCATGAGATAGGCCTGTGGTGGGGTTTAAGCGACAAGCCCGATCTTCGTCATCACCGCGATTCTGTGGACCGCGACACAACCCGCGTGGCCTGGCAGGGGGCCAACAACAAGTGGAAGAATGTCGGCCTTTTCATGTACGGCTGGGCCAATCCGCATCCGGGAAAATCCATAGCCGCGATCTGCTGCACAACCCCCGCCAAAGTTTCCGGCGCCGTGATGCTGGCCGCGATCAGTTTATCGGACGGCCCTGTGGAGTTTGAGACCGAGATACGGTCGGGCGGCTGGCCCGAATGCTGGTCGCAAAGCTCGGCCTTTCATGCGATCGCCCAAGGTCTTGCGGGCATCGAGGACAAAGGCCGGGCCTTCGATTCTGTCGAAATTTCGCCCCGCTGGGCCGCGACTGAATCGGCCGAGGCCGAAGTTACGCTCCACTATCCGGCATCCGACGGCTACTGCGCGTACCATTACCGCCTTGACAGGCCGCGACGGCGCATAATTCTTGACCTCACAGGAAGCTTTGAGCGGGCAGCCGTTCGCTGCATGCTTCCGAAATCCGCCAAACCCAAGCGGGTGGTTGTCGAAGGCAGGGACGTGAGCTTCAAAATCAAAAGAATCGAACGTTCGGTATATGTCGAGTTTGCTATCGTCCGGCTTCCGCATCAGCCGGTGGAAATCCGGCTTGCTTAGATTGATTGCAAGCCCTGATTTTGCCGTGCGAGGCAGCCGAACAGCCTCGTGTGAAAACCATAGAAGGCTATGCCAGGAGTATAACATGCATAGATTGCAGATTATTCTTATATCAGCAACCTTTGGAATCCTTGGAATATCCGGGCGGCTTTTTGCCCAGCAACGGCCGCCGGCCGTTGTTGAATTTACCTCCACCAACATCGAAAAAGCGATTGAGAAAGGCGCAGCATGGCTTCTCAAGCAGCAGCAGGCCGACGGAAGCTGGCCGGAATTCATAGTGAATCCCGAGAACAAGAGCAGGCCGGTCAAGACGATGAAGACCGGTCCGACTGCCCTGGCGATCTACGCACTCATCGCAAGCGGCATGTCGGCCAAGGAGGAAAAAATCCAGAAGGCCCTCGACTGGCTGGTCAAAAACGATGTCGTGCCTGCCGAAGATGCTCCCGACTGGACATATAACAAGGCTTTTTGCTGCCTGGCCTATTATGCCGCCGACAAACAGTTGAAGTTGAAGGAAAAGAAATACCAGAAGCAGTTGGAGTCTGACGTAAAAACACTCTACACGTGCCAGAAAAACGGCAAGTATTCATATTACCTGACAAATGCGGCGTCCGCGTCGGAAAATCCATATGACAATTTGAACTGCCAATATGGCGTGTACGGCGTGTGGACTGGCGCCCGATCTGGCGTGGAGGTGCCAAGGGAATATTGGGATGCTTGCCTCAAACATTGGATCAATGAACAGAACAGGGTCGGCTACCAGAATGTCAAAGTTGACGGAGGCTGGGGCTATTGGCCTCACATGGACCCGGATAGTTATCCCGCCATGACCGTCGCCGGGCTGGCCAGCCTGTTCGTCTGCGTGGATTTTCTCTACGCCGACAAATTCGACAAATGCCAGGCCACAACCGAATTGGTCGTGATCAAAAAAGGTCTGGACTGGATGGAAAAGAATTTCAAAGGCTCGCTGCCGGACCGCCCCATGGAAAATGTGCAGTATTATCTGTACGGAGTGGAGCGGGTCGGCCTGGCGGCCGGCTATAAATATTTCGGCGCGACCGACTGGTACAAGGCCGGCACGCTCTGGCTGCTGAAAATGCAGCAATCGGACGGGCGGTGGCGGCCGGGAATGGTCAAGCGGACAAGGGACGACCAAAAATGCAAACTCGATCCCGACTTCGATTCGACCTGTTACGCCCTGCTGTTTCTGGCCCGCGGCCGGCTGCCGGTCATACTCAACCGCCTGGAGTACGACGGCGACTGGAACAACCGGCCCCGCGCGTTGGCAAACTTCTGCCGATGGGGCGAGGCCGTCTATGAGTCCGAGGTCAACTGGCAGATCATCACGCTCAAGAGCGTCCCGGAAGAGTGGCACGACGCGCCGGTTCTGGTGATCTCCGGATCAAAGGCCCCGAAATTCAGCGAGCAGGATATCAGCAAGCTGCGGGCCTACGTCAACCAGGGCGGGATGCTTTTCGGAATTACCGAGTGCAGCGGCACAGCGGCCTTCGGCAAGGGGATGCGGGAACTTTACCAAAGGCTCTTTCCGAAATACGAGCTGAATGTCTGCGGTCCCAGCCACATTCTCAACACGATCCAGTACAAGCTCCCGCCGGCCGTCAGGATGCACGAGTTGAGCAACGGAATCCGGCCGCTGATTATCCACACGGACGTCGATCTTCCGCTTGCATGGCAGCGGTACAACGTGGCCACAATGAAGCCGTCGTTCGAGGCGGCCGGCAACGTGCTGATGTACGTTACGGACCGGCAGCTCAAGAATCGCGGGGACAGGGTCTGGCCGATTGATCCGGCAAAGCCGGCTGCCAGCACGATTAAGGCGGCGCGGATTCGTTACGCGGGCAATTACGACCCTGAGCCGCTGGCCCTTCAGCGACTGAGCCGGCTGATGTGGAAAAATCACGACATGCGTCTGGATTATGAGAGCGTATTGTCATCGGCCAGCGTTCCGGCCGGCAGTCCGACTGGCAGTCCGGCCCAAGGCCCTGCCAGTGCGCCGGCATCGTTGAGTCCCGTAACAGGGATAAGCCCGACCGATCTGATCGCCGACATAAAGATCGCTTTTTTGACTGGCACGGGCGCATTCAGTCTGGCGCAGGTGGAGAAAGACGCCCTCAAAAAGTGGGTTGATTCCGGCGGGCTGCTGTTCGTGGACGCCGGAGGCGGGACCAAGGCCTTTGCCGACAGCGCCCGCGACCTGATCGTCGAGCTTTGGGGCGCCGACAGCCTGCTGGCCCTGCCGCTGTCGTCGCCGGTCTATCAGATGAAGGACATGACGATCGAGAAGGTCAAGTATCGCCGGGCGGCACGTGTGCGGCTGGGCGGCGCGAGGGAACCGCATCTTCAGGCCGTGCTTTCCGGCGATCGGCCGAAGGTTTTGTTCAGCATGGAAGACCTTACCGGCGGGCTGGTGGGTTACACCAGCTACAACTGCGACGGCTATGAGTGCGAAAGCGCGTTTGACGTGATGCGCAACGTGGTGCTGTACGCCGCGTCGGCCCCGGCTTTGCCGGCATCCGCGCCGGCCTCTGTTCCGGATGGAAGATGAGATATTCACATGAATAAAAAAATGTGTCCTGCAACATTACGAGATGCGATCAATACGGGATCCCGGTCAAAACTTCCCGTAATCGAAAAACACTTTTAGGAGAACAAACATGTCCGCTTTCATTCGAATGTCCTGGTTTGCAAAGCTGACGCTGGGTCTGTTCCTGGCATACGCCGTCGGCGCGTTTGCATGGGCGGATGCCGCGAAGGACAAAGCCGCGGCGACGGCGCCGGGCAGTTTCCGCTTCGTCGATCTGCGGCCTGTCGTCAACATGGGCTTCCGGGACAGCGTGGAGGGCGACGGCAAGGGCGGCTGGATGGATCAGGGAGGCAATGACATGCGATTCCTGCCCGTCGGCAAACAGAAATTCGGCGGGATAGAATTCGACGTCATCGATCCCAAGTCAAACAACGGTAAGTCGTGTCTGGTGCTTTACGGCGAAAAAGGGACGATTTTCCCCGTCGAGGCGGAGGTCAAGGGGATCAACCAGAATGCCAGGAGCGTCTATTTCCTTCACGCGGCGGCATGGAATCATAAGGATGTCGGCGTTACTTACACCGTTACGTACGAAGACGGCTCGAAGGCGGAAATTCCGATCCGCGGGGGCGAGGAGATCAACGACTGGTGGAATCCCAAGGATGGAAAGTCCTGCCGGGTGGCGTGGCACGGGCCGAACCTCGATTCGGCCAACGTGGGTGTCCTGCTTTACGGCTGGGAAAATCCCAATCCGGGCAAGGCGATTGCGGCCATACGCTTCACCTCAGCCAAGACAAAGATGGTGCCGGTCGTGCTGGCTGTAACGCTGTCGGACGGGGCGGTGCAACTGCCGCCGCCGGCCGAGACTGTGGACCCCGAAAAAAAGAGGCTGGAAGATGAGCAACTGGAGTTTCAGGAAGGCCAGGCGGCGATGCTCGGCAAAAAAAAGTTTGTCGGCGAGGTAAAAAAGGAAGACATCCCCGCCAAACTTGAGCTGGGCAAGACCGGCTATACTCCGGCGGAACAGGCATCAGCTTTTAAAGTCCCCGGCATGCAGGCTACCTCGATGCACAATCCGGAAAAACTGCCGGTGGGCGGCGCGGCGGATGTCTCGTTCCTCAATGAAAAGCCGGCGGGCAAACGAGGCCGGCTCCAGCTCAAGGATGGAAAACTTATCTTCGCGGACGGAACGCCGGCGAGGTTCCTTTCCACGAACCTCACTTACGGCATTATGTTCCCGACGACAAAAGAGGAGGCCTCGCAGCGGGCGAAATGGCTGGCGGCAAACGGGATCAACATGGTCCGTGTGCACCACTTTTCACATTCGGGCAAGGACGGACAGTCGCTTTATGATTTCTGGGAGAACGCGCCCGAGGATGCCCGCAAGGGCGAAAGCCGTTATGCCCGTTACGCGAACACGCGAACCTACGACAAGAAGGCGTGGGACAATTTCGACATGATGATGGCGGCCCTCAAGGAGGAGGGCATTTATGTTCACGTTTGCCTTCTGGTTTTTCCCTGGATCGGCCGGGAAGAGGCGGTGGAGAAAAACATTCCGCCGGGCTTGGATGATTATCGCTCCGAGGGCGCGCAGATATTCATTCGCGAATGGATCGACCGCATGAATGTGTTCGTCAAGGACTTTTTCCAGCACAAGAATCCGTACACCGGCGTTGCCTACGCCGAGGACCCGATGTTCGCCTCTGCGGAGCTCATCAATGAAGACTCGATCGGCTGGCGGGGCAACGATCCGTACCGGGCCTCCGGCTATTACTTCATGGAACTGCACGAGCAGTACAACAACTGGCTGCTCAAGAAATACGGTTCCACAGAAAACCTCCGCAAGGCCTGGGGCGAAGACGCCATGAACGACTGGGAGGCGCTTATCCCCGACTGCAACCTGATGAAGGCCGGGAAAAAGTTTCCTGAACCGCATAGTTTCACTGAAACTCCGAAAGGTTTCAAAACATGCGATCTTGGGCCGGCGGTCAACACGACGTATACGGACAAGTTCGGCCGCGACGGCAAGGACGGCTGGTGCGATGCCGGCAAGGACGTTGACATGCGATTTTTCCCGACCGGCAAGGAAATATTCCTCGGCATCCCGTTTGATGTGAGCGCCAAGGGGCCGGTCCTGATCGCCGACAAGGATTCGTTTGCCGATATCGGAAAGGGCAAAGGCGTCAGGCCTGATCCGCGGAAAGAGAATCCCTGGCCGAAATCCGTTACGCTGTCTGAAAAAGGAAAGGCCAAGTCCATTTATTTCCTGCACACCTTCGGCTGGTTGGGCAAGTGGAAGAATGAGGTCCCCGTCTTTTTCTACGATATCTGCTACGGCGACGGATCCAAGGAGACGATAGGCGTCCGCAGCGGCTCGGAAATCGCCGACTGGGGCAAGCCGATGAGCGTGAATAGCATGCGCGCGGCATGGCATGGTATGGCGTTAGCTGTGCCAAGCATTGGCCTGAGCCTGTTCGGCTGGAACAATCCGCACCCTGACAAGGAAATCACGCAGATTGTCGCCCGAATCGAGGGCAATCCGGCGCTCGTCAGCATACTTGGCGTAACTCTCTCGGATGCGGCGGTCAATCTGCCGGCCCCGGCCGACGTGCCGTCGCTGCCGGAGTGGAAGAAGTTCGTCCGCCTCTGGCCGTACGCAGCCCGCTTCGAGAAGGAAGGCTGGAACGAGGCGCTGCTCCGCCGGGCGTCCGACCAGTTAAGGTTCCTGTACGATGTGCAGACCGGATATTTCCTGCGGCAGAAGAAATTCATTCAGGATGAACTCGGATTCAAGGGGCTGCTGCTGGGTTCCAACTGGAAGACGCCGCCGCTGATGCAGATGATGGACCATTATTCGAACGCCCAGCTCGACATCCTCGATCAGCACAACTACGGCAGCTCGAACGGCTTCATGCGGGCGCCTGGTTCCGGGACGTTCACGGCCGGCCTGATCAGGGTTCTCGGCAAGCCCATGATGATATCCGAGTGGTATCCGGCCCGCGTTGAGCCGTACCGCCTCTGCGTCTTCCCGCTCCTGTGCCTTTATGGGCAGGGCCTCAACGGCTGGGAATTCCCGATGCAGTTTTCCACCCGACGGCTCGGCTGGGGCTTCTACGAACACTGGGACGAGGGCATCAATTATCCGATGGACCTCAGCCAGTATCCGGCCATGGCCCTGGCGATCCGCCGCGGCGATCTGAAGGAAGGGCCGGTCGTGTACAAACGGATGATGTCCAAAGAAGAGATATTCGCCGAGAAGGTGGGCATTGAGCACAATTATGAGAACAAGTATTTGGCCATGGGCAAGGTCGGCACGGAGTACGTCGACAAGGCCTGCCAGGATTTCCTCGATCAGACGACGATTGACAAATGCTGGGACAAGAAGGCCGACGTCGTCAAAAGCGCCACCGGCGAGCTTGAGTGGGACTATGGCAAAGGCGTGGCCTTCTGCCGCACCGACCGGACGCAGGGCGCGGTCGGATTCCTGAATCGCGTCGAGCCGATCAAGCTGCCGGCCGCCGATGTAACGGTGAAAAACCTGTTTGCGGCGATATGGCTGTCCTCGCTGGACAACAGTCCGATCGCGTCTTCGGACCGGATTCTTGTAACCATTGTGGGCCGCAACGACTCGCCGGTCAACGATAAGGGAGAACCGCGGACGTATAATCCCGTGATTATCGAGGGCGTGGCCGGAACCGTCGCCCTTCAGTCGGCCAAGGCCGACCAGCTCAAGGTGTACACGATCGGCTTCGACGGCCAGGCGATAGGAAAGCTCGACGCCAAGGTCGAAAACGGCCGGCTCCGATTCGCGTTCGACACCATGACGTTCAAGGGGCCATATCTGCTTATCACATCCAAGGACATGCCTTTGGGAGAAAAAAAATAAGCGGGCAAAACATCCTGGTCATAATGCCGGATCAGCTCCGCCGGCAGGCACTGGGCGTATACGGCGACCCGAACTGTTCCACGCCCGCCATGGATCGGCTGGCGCGCAATGGAGTGCGATTTGCGGCAGCTTGTTCCACATATCCGGTCTGCGTGCCGTTCCGTTATACGCTGATGACCGGCCTTTCGGGACACCGCCGGCAGATACCTGCGATTCACTTCAGGCTGCCGGCCGAAGAGACCACGATTGCAGACGAATTCAACCGGGCCGGCTACGAGACGATTTACGTCGGCAAGTGGCATCTCTATGGCGGAAAAGGCGACGAGCCGGTTCCCAGGCCTCACCAGGGCCGCTGGTCGCGATGGACTGGTTTTGAACTTTCCAACGAGCCGTACAAAACAGTCTTTTATGCCGACGACGATCCGGCGCCTAAACGCATGGAAGGGCATCAGACCGACTGGATTTTCTCAGTTGCCAGGCGGGAGCTGGAGAACCGCCGGCATCCTGACCGGCCGTTCTGCATGTTTATCAGCCCCGAGGCCCCGCACGACGTCAAGCCCGGCTCCGCGTATCTGGCCCGCGACCCGTTCAATCGCCCGGACAAATTCCAGTATCAGGCGAGCGGCGAGTTCATGGAACGCTGGCGTGGGCGTGAATTGAAACTTCCTCCCAATTTTTATGATAAGGATTCAGCCGGGCGCGAGTTTTTCATCGAGTCGCTCCGCGGGTACTACGCGATGGTCGAACAGCTTGACGCGAGGATCGGCGAGTTTCTGGATTGGCTGGCGGCGGGCGGGCTGGCCCGGAACACAACTGTTGTGCTGTTTTCCGATCACGGCGACATGGTGGGATCGCACGAGCTTACCCATAAAAGCAGGCCGTGGGAGGAGAGCGTCGGAATCCCGCTGATAGTGGCCGATCCCTCGTGCCCGAATCGCGGCGGGGCGGTCGTTCGGGACCCCGTCTGCACCGAAGATATTTATCCGACCCTGATGGGCCTGTGCGGGATTCGGTCTGACCGTGGCGATCTGGTCGGCCGCGACCTTGGCCCGCTGCTGCGGGACCAGGTCGGCGCTATGGATCGCCACGGCGTGGCGCTCGAATTCGTTCACGAACCGCGGAAGATTTTCAAGGACAAAACCGGCTGCTGGCGGGCGTTTCGCAGCCGGCATTGGAAATATGTCACATCCCTCGCCGGGCCGGGTATGCTGAAGCCGCGTGGATTGTACAACATGGATGACGATCCGTTTGAAATGCATAATCTGATTGCCGATCAATCGCTCTGGCAGGTTCGCGACGAACATCATCAATGGCTCCTGTCAGCCCTCGCGGATGACCCGCTTTTGAATCCGGCGTCCAAGGCCGTCTGAGAACGGCCCTGCGATGTCAGTAATTTCAATTTATGGAGGATACAATGTTTGTTTTTTGTGGTGCAGGCATCTCGCCTGCGGTTTTTACAACGCCACAAAAGTGCTTTATCCTGTGAGTGAATCAGAGCGGCATTGCTCATCAACAGTCAAAGCCCGGAGGGCTGGTAGAAAGTAGCCGGAGGCGTAAGCCTCCGGAATGTTGATTGCATTATTGTTTGAGCCTCGAAGAGGCGATACACGATTCAGCGATTTCTGTCGCCTCTTCGAGGCTCATTATTCCTTGGCGATCCGGACCGTAGGCTTACGCCTACGGCTACTGTCTGCCGGCTCTTCGAGCCTGCGAATTGGTTTCTATGGACATGCAAGGTACCGTTGTCTTATCTGGTAGATGACTGATGGGGTATATGTATTGGGAATTGGTCCCTACATGCTGAATAATCTTTTCGTATTTTCTGCCGTCAATCGGGCGAAATGTTCAAACGGACAGTTGCGGAGTTTGGCAAGGCAGACGGCGACGTGAGCGACGTTGGCCGGCTCGTTGGTCTTCATTCTGCGGACCGGCTCGGGCGACAGGTACGGCGAGTCGGTCTCGATCATCAGCCGGTCGTCGGGCGTCAGCAGGGCGGACTGGCGAAGTTGGTCGGAATTTCGGAATGTTACAATGCCGGAAAAGCTGATCGAGGCCCCGATTTCCAGCACGCGCCCGGCCGCATCGGGCGGCTCGGTGAACGAGTGGAAGACTATCCGCCGGCCGTCCAGACCGGAATCGCGGATGATCGCCAGCGTATCGTCAAATGCCTCGCGTGTGTGGATGACGACCGGCCGGGCGAGCCGCACGGCAAGGGCAAGCTGCTCAGCGAAGGCTTTTCTTTGAACGTCCGGCTCGGAGAAATTGTAGTGATAGTCCAGGCCGATCTCGCCGATCGCGACACATTTTCCGTCGGCCGCCAGTTCCGCCAGCCTGTCCAGATAACCCGCCTCGGCGGATTTCGCCTCGTGCGGATGCACGCCGGCGGTGAAATATATCGTAGACGCTGATAATGTAGGTCGCGCAACTCGTTGCGCGACGATTTTCTCGCGTGCAACAACAGTTGCACGCCCTACATGCTGCGAGGCGAGTTTTTCCGCAGCGGCGGCTTCCTGCAGACTCCCGGAGGCGCAGATAATTGCCATAACGCCCGCTGCCGCCGCGCGGTCCAGCACGCCGGGCAGATCGGCCCTCAGCCGGCCGTGGCATAAATGGCAATGCGAGTCGATCAATTCAATGTCAGCCATGCCGGATTTATACCGCCGCCGGGCGGGACGTTCAAATGGCCTTGGCGGCAAAATTTTTAAAAAATCCGGGAACTTTTCTGGGACTTGGGCGTCAAACAATTTAATAAGAGGCAGGTTGCGCAAAAATCGGCCGGAAATAGACCGGCGTGGAAACCTTTAAAAGGAAAGGAGCAGTAGAATGAAAATCGGGAAAATTGTGAGCGTGGTTTTGGCGGCGGCAGTGATGGTATTTTATTTTGTCGGATCGGCGATGGCCCTTTTTACCAATATCGGTTCATCGGCAGCACCAGTAGAACGCCTGATCAAGAGCGTAACGGCCTACATCAAGGAACACCCGAATGATGCCAAAGGTTATTACACTCTCGGCCGGGTACATTACTTGGCCTTTTCAATGAAATCCGCCAAGTTGGTGGTCTGGCAGGCAGTAGATGAAACCGGTAAAAAGTTGCTGGGGTTGGGCGATCAATTCCCACTCGGCTCATCGCTGACCGAGGAGCAGTTGAAAGCCCATTTAAAGAGCGCTTTAGAGAACTATCATAAGGCCATCGCAATGGACGGCAAAAACGGCTTGTATCACTTGGGACTTGCATGTGCGATGGAGCAAGGCGCAGCAATGGCTGACAAGGTCGGGCTGATTCCCCGGGAGCCTGTTGCGACAAAACCGTCGACGGACGAAGAACAAAAGGCCGCCGCGAAGTTCGAGGTCATCATCAAGAAACTGGGCGATAAAGATATAAAGACACGCGACGCTGCAAGCGAGGAGTTGCGAAAACAGATTGTCGAGGCGATCCCCTGCCTGCTGCGTCACCTTAACGATAATGATGCCGAGGTTAAAATGCGCGTGGCAAAATTGATCGATAGTTATTGGCTTGAGCAGACTATTGCTTCATATCTTGAGGCCTATAAGCTGGCACTCGAAGAAAGTCTCAAGAATGAAGACTTCCCAGACGCATATTTTTCGGTGGGTTATGAGGCGGGAGATTCCTACATACGTCTTGTCAAGGCTCGCGGCGAGACTGAAGTAGAGAAGAAGCAGATCGAAGAGATTCAAAAGTTCTCGAAGACATTCAGAAAATTTATGAAGAGGCAGGACGAAGTGGGATTCAAAAGGACTTGAATAAACTCAGAAAATTTGATAGGACTGCCGCCGGGACACCCATAGTTTTTTCCATGACTGCCCCGGACGGGATGGATGATCTGCTGGCGTCTAACACCACGGTGAGGTTCAACCTGGACGGTACGGGCGGGGATCAGAGTTGGCCATGGGTCAAGCCCGACACCGCCATCCTTGTCTGGGACCCCAAGGGGGCGGGGAAAATAACATCGGGTTGGCAGCTCTTCGGCTCGGTGAGCTTCTTCATGTTCTGGCCGGACGGGTATCATGCGCTGGATGCACTTGACGACAACCGCGACGGCAAACTCGAAGGCGAGGAACTCTGCGGCCTGGCTTTGTGGTTCGACCGCGATTCCAACGGTAGGTCTGATCCCGGCGAGGTCGTGCCCATAGAAAAAACCGGGATAAAGAGCATAAGCGCCCGCTCGACGAGCAAGGTCGGCGACAGCCCGTGCAATTCCGCCGGCCTGATAATGTCCGATGGCCGGGTGCTGCCGACCTACGATTGGGTCGCCAAACCGGCGAAATAAACGGTAATGAAAAATTTCCGTGTGCAACGAGTTGCACGCCCGGCTCATATAGCTTCTACTTGCCGACAAGAGACCGGTGTGGAAATCTTTGAATCGAAAGGAGCAGTTGAATGAAAACCGGAAAAATTGTGGGCGTGGTTCTGGCGGTGGCGGTCGGCTTTGGCTTGACAGAACTGGCCGTGGCTATGGCGCCTCAAACCAACAAAGTTAAAATAAAGGACATGGTCAATGACGCAACGGCCTATATCAAGCAACATCCTGACGACGCAAAAGGCTATTGTACGCTGGGTCGGATACATTTCCTGGCTTTTTCATTAAAAACGAATTCTCTGATGATGGATAGAAAAAGTGTTGATCCTGCCAAAACGCCCAGTCCATATTTATCTCCGCACCCGATCAGCGGCGACGGAAAGCAGGATAAGCCGCCTGGCGAAGAGCAGTTGATCGGCCATTTGAAGGAAGCAATAGCAAATTTGCGCAAGGCCATCGAAAAAGACGGCACGAACGGCCGGTATCAACTGGAACTTGCCCAGGCGATGGAAAAGGGCGAGGCTGTCTCGGACAAGATCGGTCTGGTGCCCGGCGATTCGCCCGAGACGAAGAAAGCCGCTGAAGACGAACAGAAAGCCGCTGCAAAGTTCGAGACGCTAATCAAGAAATTGGGCGACAAGGATGTGCAGGCACGCGATGCCGCAGGCAAGGAATTGAAGACGCAGATCGTCGAGGCCATGCCCTGCCTGCTTAAGCATGTGAATGATGACGATGCGGAAGTGAGAGCGCGAGTCAAGGCGCTGATCGGGAGCTACTGGATAGAGAAAACCGTTCCTTATTATGTTGCGGCCTACAAACTGTGTATCGCTGATGATCTCAAACGCAGAAGCCGTGGCGAACATGACGTCGCTTACCCGGCGGCGAAGGCGTGCATCCGCCTGATCAACGGCGAAACCGGCGCAGAAAAAGAACTGTTGATAAAGATAGAGGAAGACATGAAGACATTGGAAGGCAAGCAAAAGCTAGTAACGTAAATATTCCGGAAGGATGGAAAACTTCTAAAGAAAGGAGAAAGATTTGATGAAGACCAGGAGAATCATTAGTGTAGTCATGGCGACAGCCACGGCACTTTTTTCGGCCTGCCCGGCTATGGCGCAGCGGGCCGCGAAGGAAAACAAAATGGACCCTAAAAAGTATGCGGCCGTTACTGACGCCAACACGGCGTTCGGGCTGTCGCTGTACGGCAAGCTGGCGGAAAAGGAGAAGGGCAACATCTTCTTTTCGCCGGCCAGCATCCATGTCGCGGTGTCGATGGCGTTCGCCGGGGCGCGCGGGGCGACCGCACAGCAGATGGCAAAGGTCATGGGGCTTGACGGCAAACCTGAGGAAATCTTCCCAGCCTTCCAGGAACTGCTGAAAGCCTTCAACAGCGCCGGCAAGGACCACGAGGGCAAGCCGGTCTATCAGCTTTCCATGGTCAACCGGCTGTGGGGAAAGAACGGCTATCCCTTCAAGGAGGATTATCTCGAACTGGCGAAGAAGGATTTTTTGTCCGACATCATCGGACTGAATTTCTCCGACGAGCCGGCCGCCAGGAAGACCATCAACGACTGGGTCGCCGAGCAGACGAAGGACAAGATCAAGAACCTGATACCCCCCGGCGTTATCGACAACATGACGCGGCTGATCATAACCAACGCGGTATATTTCAAGGCCAACTGGGCCGAGAAGTTCAACAAGGAAGTTACGAAAGACGGCGACTTCTTCGCCCAGCCGGAAAAGCCCGTCAAGGTCAGGATGATGCGGCAGGAACACCGCTTCGGCTACGCCGAGACCGACGACCTCCAGGTCCTGGAGATGCCGTACAAGAATCATGAACTGTCTATGGCGATCCTGCTGCCCAAAAAGGCCGACGGCCTTGCGGCAATGGAAAAATCCCTCAGCGCCGATTCGGTAAAGAAGCTGATGGAACAGGCAAAGCCGGCACAGGTCGATGTAACGCTGCCGAAGTTCAAGTTCGAGAGTTCCTTCAGTCTGGGCGACATGCTCAAGGCGATGGGCATGACGGCGGCGTTCGGCCCGTCGGTTGCGGACTTCACCGGCATTGCCGACGTGAAGAACGAGCCGTTGTACATCTCGGCGGTGCTGCACAAGGCCTTCGTTGCGGTCGATGAGGAAGGCACCGAGGCGGCCGCCGCGACGGCTGTGCTAATGGCGGCAGGATGCGCGCCCATGCAGCCGGAAAAGCCCAAGGTCTTCAAGGCCGACCATCCGTTTGTGTTCATGATCCGCCACGCGGCCACAGGCGAAATCCTGTTCATGGGCAGGATAGCCGATCCGACGAAATAGCAGTTTGCGGGCAAGTCCGGGAGTTGCGGCAACAGGCATGCGGGACGGCTGTAAATGGCCGCCCCGTTTTTTTCCGCCACGGCAATTTCAGCAAATCAAAAATCATGTCGAAAATTTTGGACGATTTGGCCGGCACGGCGTTATATCTTTAGAAATCGTGAATGAGATGAAGCTCAAGGACAGCCAGGGGTTTTTCCTTGCCCGCTCGGCGAGGCTGCGGGCGTACGTACACTTATTGACAGGCGACATGAACGACGCGGATGACATCATGCAGGAAGTATTCCTGAAATACCTGGACAAGGGGCCGCAAACATCCGATCCGCAGGCCGAACGGTGGCTTTTCCGGGTCGCCAGAAACCAGGCTCTGGACAGCATTCGAGGCGGTAAAAGGCGAACCAGGCGGGAACAGGCATATCAGCCGGCGAGCGGGAAAGCATCCGACGATCCCGCGGCCATTTTCGAGCGGGACGAATCGTTGTCCCGGATCGGCCGATGCCTCGAACGGCTGTCGGAAGAACTGCGCGAGATGGTGTATCTGAAATTCGTCGAGGAACTATCGCTGAATGAGATCAGCGAGTGGACCGGCATGCCCCGCTCCACCGTTGCCCTGCGCGTCCAGGAGGGGCTGGTCCGATTGAGCGCCGAATTTCATGGAGCCGCCGATGCCGACAGATAATGAACATAAACTGGCCGCGTATTGGCTTCTTACCGGCAAGCTGCCGCCGGATGTGGACGCATCCAGGGTGAGCAAGCCTGAGATTAAAAAGGCTGTCGTCGAGATGCGCCAGACCATATTGGCATTAAAAAATTGGCGGGACGCTCACGGAAAACTTCCGCAGTTGGCCCTGAAGCCGGTTGCCCGAAGAATCTTCCTTTGGCGTTGGGTGGTCGTGGGCGCCGCTGCCGCGGCGGTTTTGGCGGTCTGCCTGATCGGCTTGAGATGGTGGAACGCCCCCAAGGCCGAGGCGCCGCAATTGGCCCAGACGCCCGGCGGCAAAACGCCCCAGACCCAGCCATCGCCGACACAAACAATCCATACGCCCGAACTTGCGAGGGAATTTGCGTGGACTGCCCAGGTCGAGGCGCCTCCACAGCGGCCTTTGGCAAAATTGCTGGACTCCATCAAAACCGAAGAAAAATTGTTCGGTGCGTCATCCGCCGGCAGTCAGGGGAGAGGGGGAGCACCAGGCGAGGATCCCGGACTGATGGTGGGCGACCCTGCGAAAGTCGGAGGGGGTGGTATTCCTGATCCTGAACAGCGTCCGGGCGTAAAAGGCGGGCCAGGCGGCCAGTCTGACAACGGCTCTTTGGAGGAGCAGTCCGCGCTGGAGTCGTTTGCAACGCAGTTCACCTTCAAGTTTCGCGTTCCTCCGCAGTTGCCGGGCGGATGGGAATTTTCTCACGCCCGGGCGGTCGGGGAAAACAAGGTTCAACTGATTTACGGGAAAGGCCCGGCCCGCCTGAGTGTTTTTCTGATGCCGTCGGCCGGTTCCGACCTGTCTTTGCAGTCGTCGAACATCGGCAGCCCCGAGACCATAATCGCCAGGCTTGCGGCCCGAAAGTCGGGTCTGGCCCTGGTTTTTCAGGGACCTGTTACAGCGGCTGACGTTGGGGACAAGGTCATAGACCTTTTTATGCCCAGGAAAGGAAAATGAATGTATGAAGACCGCAACGGCAACTTTGCTGGCGATGATAACAATGGCCGCCATCTGCCTGGCCGACGGGCCTGAATCCGGGCCTCGCCTTGACCCGGTGAATATTGCGCCCAAGGACGACTTTCTCAATAGCGACACGATAACGCTGCTGAGTGTGGATGTGGACCTGACGCCCTCGCCCCAACAGAACAAGGTAACGGCCGTCTTCTGCCTGGAAAATAACGACGCGCACTCGGAGACGCAGTTGGATGTCGGTTTCCCGAGTTACAATTACGTGCCGATGAAGGATTTTTCGCTGGAGATAGACGGCAAGAGTGAAAAGGCGGAGGTCAGAAAGATAGACGGCGTAACTTATAAAATCGGAGACCGGGAGAGAAAAGGCCGCGACCTGTACTGGATGTGCTGGCCGATGAAATTCTCCGCCGGCCAGAAGCGGACCGTGAAGGTCAGCTATTGGGTTCAGCCCGTCGCCGAGTGGCGAGTGCTCAAGCCCGAAAAAGGCAACAGAACTTATGCTGCTTTGGAACAGCCACCTGACCCGAAACAATTGCCGGCCAATCTGGCCGAAAAACTCGGCGGGTATAAAAGCGGCTATGTCCTGTCCACCGGCACCGGCTGGCAGGGCGGCGAAAAGGGCAAGGCGACTATTCGCATCCATTACGGCCCGGATTGCCGGAAAGAACAGATAACCTGGCTTTATCCGGACAAAGGCTGGACGTACGACAAGCAGGCCGACACGGATACGATTGTCCTGGGGGAGTATAAAACGGAAATCATATATTCCTGGGGCATGCCGGACCAGGTAAAGCTGCTGCGGGAAGCCATGGAGAATAAACAACTGGGCGTTGAGGCGCAGCGATATCTGCTGCGCCTTCTTGGGTGGGAGCAGTTTGACCAGAAGCCCGGCCGCGAGGCGTTGGACGCGATGGCTTGCATGGTGGCGCCGGTGGGCGCGACCTTCGATCCTTCGCAAACCGAGCCCTATTTGAGCGCGCGCCTCTATCAGGCGGTATATCAAAACGTCTTTGAACATTACAAATCGTCGGGCCAGGCCGATAAAGCCGGGGCCGCGGCCGGGCAGTACGGCCTCTTTCTCAAGGCGGTAACGGAAAAATGGCAGGAAAAAATGAAGGGAGTCAAAGAAGGCAGTAGGGTCGCGGACATGGGAGAAGGATATCGCGTCAACGTGAAGGAACTGAAAAAGCAGATAGATGCGGCAGAAACCCAACGCAGCGGCGTCGAGGAGTTTCTTAAGGGCAATGCCGGAAAGAAAGAAAGTAACGGCAAGTAAAACGGCATTTTTTAAGGATGCCCGAAGCCGCAAACGCAAATGGGAATCAGCAAGGCACAACCAAATATCGAAATCAAACCATCAGGGCCGGGGCGGCAATGTGAACGCGACAGTCGCGCCAGCTTGCGAAGGCCTTCTGGTTTTGCACAATGAAAGGGAGTCGTATGAAGAACATCGCATTGATTCTGGCGGCATCGGCCGCGCTTGGCCTGGCGGCAGGGATGATCCTCGCTGATGTGGCGCCTAATCCCTATCCGACGCCGCAGAAGCCCCAGTCGCTGTATGGAACGGTAGCCACGGCCGCCGATGACAAGGGCGCTTTCGAAGTTACGCCCAAAGACGAGAAAGAAGGCAAACGCGTCTCTAAGTACCCCGCCCCAGAAGTTTGGGGCGGATAATCATGCGGCCAGGGCGAGTTGGCATTTTGCCATCACCTTGTCCAGGGAATTCATGGACCATTTGAACGGATGAGCGTGCTTGTTCCAATGCGACACGAAGGCCAGC
>JACRIL010000227.1 GCA_016235825.1 Planctomycetota bacterium | reverse complement strand
CTCGACGCTGTAGAAACCATCGAGCAGGAATTTGTTAGATACATTCGACAGGATTCCTCCGATATCCACAGTTGAAAGCCCGGCCTGGACGTCCTGGGCGAACGCGAAGCGGAGGACTTCCCGCGTGTCCCTGAAACTCTTTCCTGAGTAGCCGTTGGCCCAGGCCGCTTCGAGCAGAAGCTCCTGCAGGCCAAGCCCGCCCTTGAACTTTTTGGTAGCGAGTTCGAGTGTCTTTTCGTCGTAAAACTTTTCCACATCGGCGTGCCGGCCCGTCAGCATGCATGCCGCTTCCAGCACATTCTGGCCGACGTAGTTGTCCGGGATCTGCGAGGACGGCGGCTTGGGCCGATTGGAACGTTCGATCTCCAGCTCTGTCTTCAGCGTGCTCCAGCCCCCGCCGATGGCCTTGGCGGCGATGTCAGTGTGCTTCTCGCCGCAAATATTCCTGATCGCGTTGATCCGCTCCTGCTCGGCGGCGACCTTAGCCCGCATCTCGGCGACCGGATCAGGAGCCTGATCAGCAGCCGCCTTTACCGGCTCGGCGGTTTGAATGGCAGGTCCGCCGGCGTCCTTGCCGGCGGTTGCCTCTGCCGCCTCTACCTTTTGGACATCCTTGTCCGCGTCGCTGTCTTCAAAAAGCTTTTCCTGTACCATCTTGCTGTCTTCCATGATGTTTTTCTCCTGGGCCTTTGCGGCCACGCTGGCCGACGTATTGCCGTCGGCACCCAAATCGACAAAGCTTATTTCTCCGAGCGTCGCCTTCCTGACGACGTTTAGGGGACCCGTAAATTTTCTGGCATTGACCAGAACGGACTGGTCAGCCTTGACGAACTCGAACTCCTCCACCGACGTGCCTATCGAGGCCTGCCACGGAAAACCGTTCTTTGCAGACGTGACGATCTCCTTGGCAGCCAACGTGTCGCGCGAAACGACGCCGGCGGCGACGAGTTTTCCATCGGCCACGCGAATCGAATCAGAATGTCCCACGCCGCTATTCGCGTCGTGGCCGAAACGGATGGGGCGTGCTTGAGAAGGAATGGTCAGCCCAGCCAGATCGACTATTACCGGAAAACGCCAGCCCGCGATCTTCATGGGCCCGTCGGTGTATGCGACCATGCTGAAACGCGGCAGTTTTCCACCGCCATTCTGCCCCGTGGTGGACGATCCAGCGTTTTCGGCCGCCAGATCGATCTCGACTGCGGCTGTCAGTTCAAAATTGTCAGGCGGCCTGCGATTGTTCCTGTCCATCGTCATTCCCTTCTGAATTGTCCTGCTGCTGTGGATCGTTAACCGGTTTTTCGGGAACTGGCGGATTGGCCGGGACGGCCATAGTCAAACCCAGTTCTTTGCAGAGAAGCACTTCCTTGGCACGCTGGCGAAGTTCCGTCTCCCAGTCCTTGCCCTGGCGTGCGTATTCGCTGGCCAGCGTGGTGGTATTGCTCGCCAGCCGGGTCGCCTGGGCGTTTGCCTCCTTGGCCGGGTCCACATGTTCATGCCCGTCCCAGAACCATTGGTGGGACGTGTCATCAATCGCGCCAGTGCCGATCTGTAAAACCTTGACCGCCTCAGTCAGCCACGCGGAAAAAATCCGATCCAGGACAACCGACTCGCACTGCGACTGCTCCACGCGGATGGATTTGTAATAGGTCTGATGATCAAGGCGCCCCGATGCGTAGTTGTAGCCCGATGAATTGCCTGCTGCGATGTTATATGGCATGGAAACCGACCGCGCCAGCTCTGTCAAAATTTCACGCTTGAACATTTCGTAAGTGGTCGCGGGCTGCTCCGCTTTTATCTGCGACGGTTCCCAGCCTTCGGGCGTGAAGACCGCCATATTTGGCGAGAACTCCATCTCCGTCATCGGCTCTACTTCCGCCGCCTCGCCCCCGGCCGGCGCGTTGGTCTTCATCAGCACCGCCACGTTGGCCGCGGACTCAGCAGCACCGATCACCGCCAGCGTGTACCTCCGCAACTGTGCAAACAGCGGCAGCGCCGGCAGTATGTCCGGCAGGCCGCGGGACTGGCCCGGCCTGTCGGTGCGGAACCAGTGTATGACATATTTTGCCGGGATGCGGTCGAAGTCGGCGGCGTCAACAAACTGGCCGCTGCCGGGATGATTTTTCAGGACGAGATATTCAACCGGGTTGCCCAACCCATCGAAGATGATCCCGTCAACGGCGTTGGTCACATCGGACTTGCCCGGGCGAAACGCAGCGGAGACGGACGAGGATACTTGTTCCGCCTCGATCAACTTGATATCGAGTTTCACCGGTGTGCCAAGGCCTGGATTGTTGAATAGTATCAAAAAGGCCTCGCCATCCTGGGCACGGGCCTGCCGCATAGTGCGGAGTTTTTCGGGAAGGTTTATGGCACGGGCCCAGTTCGCAAATTCCGATTCGATGGTCCTGTTGGCCTTGTCGTCGTCCAGAAGCATCTGGAGACGGGGACCGGTGCCGATCACGTCGTTGGCCAGCGTCAGCACGATCCCGCGTGCGTATGAATTGTTGGCCACCTCGTAGCGGGCCCTGTTGCGAAGAATACGCCTTACTTCCGGCGAGGCCGCTGCGTTCGCCGAAAAGCCGTCGGCATTGGCCCAGTGCCTGCGGTTGTCGGGCGTGGTCTGGGCGGAGTCGAACTTT
>JACRIL010000222.1 GCA_016235825.1 Planctomycetota bacterium | reverse complement strand
CCTATCAGCCCGTTGAAAAAGTCTCTTTACAGTAGCATGGACGTCTCGTCCATGAGTATCAGGGGCGTCTCGCCCCTGAAATGCCCAGAAAACAGCAAAATCCACGGCCAAGATGGCCGTGATACTCATGGGCAAGATGCCAATGCCACTTTTTCAACGGGATGCTAAAGGACAATTATGTCCGTGTCGCCGATTTTTTATTCCGCGAATCGTCCGGCCATTACTATAATGATTCATCCGCGGAAAGGCTGATAATGCCGCTCAGGAAACATGCCGGATCGCTCGAGGAACTTTACCTGCGATACAATCATCGCCGGTACGTGCATCCCGATCCGCTGGAGTTTCTTTACGGATATGACGATCCGGCCGACGTGGAGGTGGCGGGTCTTATCGCGGCGGGGCTGGCTTACGGCAGGGTCAGGCAGATTCTCGCCAGCGTCCGCAAGGCGCTGGACCGGCTGGGGCCGAACCCGGCGGGCTTTGTGAGAAAGACTTCAACCGGCAGGTTCGAAAAAACCTTCGCCGATTTCAAGCATCGTTTCACGACCGGCCGGCAGATGGCCGGTCTGCTGGCGGGCATCAAGAAAACGCTGGCCGACCACGGCTCGCTGGAGGCGTGCTTTGCGGGCGAACTGCGCGCCGGCGGCGAGTCCGACGTGATGGCCGGGCTGAGCGGCCTGGTCGATCGGCTGGACAAACCGGCCGGCGGACTTGTCAGGCAATTCCTGAGCGACCCGGTCCGCGGCTCAGCCTGCAAACGTCTGCATATGTTCCTCCGCTGGATGATCCGCAGCGACGGGGTCGATCCGGGGACGTGGCGGACGGCCAGCCCCTCAGCGCTGCTCGTCCCGCTCGACACGCACATGTTCCGGTTGGCCCGCGCGCTGGGCGCCACCGCCCGGACTGCCGCCGACCTGCGGGCCGCCCGCGAAATCACCGCCGCCTTCGCCGCCGTCCAGCCCGATGACCCGGTAAAATACGACTTTTGCCTCACCCGCATAGGCATTCGCGGCGAACCGCCGCCGCAGTTCATCGCCGAACTGCCCGCCCAACCGAAGAAAAGGACCAAACGCATTGTCGAACCTGATTGACTATCTCACTGCAAATGCGCCGCATATTGGCGGAGCGTTCTGGAACACCCTGGGCGAGATGGCCCCGTATCTGCTCTTCGGATTCCTGGTCGCCGGCCTGCTTTCCGTGCTGATCTCGCCGGAGGTGGTCGAGCGGCACCTGGGGGGCAGAGGGCTGCTGCCGGTCGTCAAGGCCGCCGCGTTCGGCGTGCCGCTGCCGCTGTGCTCGTGCAGCGTCATACCCGTCAGCGCATCGCTCAGCAGGCACGGGGCGTCGCGGGGTGCGGTCGTGAGTTTTTTGCTCTCGACGCCGCAGACCGGCGTGGACAGCATCTTCGTTACGTTCGGCATGCTCGGCCCGGTGGTGGCCATCTATCGACCGATAGCCGCCCTGCTGAGCGGCATACTCGGCGGCTGGGCGGCGGACGTTTTTGCCGGCGGAAAGGACGCCGCCGCTTCCGCCAACGGCCACGACAAGGACAATTGCGCTGCCTGCGCCGCCGGCAAGGGGAAAAACCGGCTCGTCCGCATCCTTGAATATGGGTTCGTAACGCTGCCGGCCGACATCGGAAAGGCCCTGCTGGCGGGCCTGCTGATCTCGGCGATGATAACCGCCCTGCTGCCTGAGGATTATTTCTCGACCGTCCTGCCGCCCGGGCCGCTTCAGATGCTCGTGCTGATGGCTGCCGGGATACCGATCTACGTCTGCGCGACGGCGTCGATACCGATCGCAGCGGCACTGATTGTGGCAGGCGTATCGCCGGGCGCCGCATTCGCGTTCCTGGTAACCGGACCGGCCGTCAACGCCGCCACTATCACCACCGTCTGGAAAATCCTCGGCAGGCGCCCTTGCCTGATTTACCTGCTGGCCATAGTGATCAGCGCGATCGGCGGAGGAGTGATTCTCGATTCCCTGGTAACGCCGTCGGACATCATCGCCTGCACGCATGACATGACGGAGATGGCGCCGGCGTGGCTGGGCCCGGCCTCGGCAACGGTACTGTTGGCCCTGCTTGCCTTTGGGATCCTCCGGCCGGTCTGGGCAAGATTTGCCGGCGATAAAAAATCCTCCGGCCACGATCACGCCTCAGATGCAGGCCAAATTCATAATGCGGCCGAGGGCGAGGAATTGACGCTCTCCATAACCGGCATGACTTGTGGGCATTGCGTTGCGGCGGTCGAAAAAGCCCTGCGGGCATGTCCCGGCGTGTCGGCCGCAGATGTCAATCTGTCCGCCGGCGCAGCCCGCGTCCGCGGCGAACATCTCGACGCCGCCCAACTTATCGACGCCGTACGCAAACTCGGATACGCCGCCGCACTCGCAGCCCCGGCCAGTCTTTAGATAAGCCATTCTTTCTGCAGCCGAAAAGCGTTCCGGCCCTTATCAAGGCGGCAAAAATCCCGATAATTACTTTGTATATGCGAGCTCTTTTTTTATCACTGTTGACCAACCCGGCACAAGCCGGGGAAAAGGTCTATATGCGCTGCCGGCCGGGGCAGATTGAGAATAGTTTCCTCAAAAAGGGTTAAACGCTGATCTTCGGATACGCCAGAATGTTTCTTTCGCTGTCGGCGGCCGTGCTGGCCGGAACGGCCCTTGGCCTGGCCCTGCCGCCGTCGCAGCAAAACAGCCCAGCCCATGCAATGGCCGGCGGCGAAAACCGTTCGCCAATCATCGACCAGGCCATGCAATTGCTGGCCCAAGACAGCCCGGCGGAGGATGCGTCCCTGCGGCGGATCGAAGAACTGGAAAGCCAGATTCAGGCCGACTCGATCAGGACACGACGCACGATTGAGCACTGCCGCCTCATGGCCGCCGCCGCGCAACAGTGGCAGGCGGACTCCGCCGGTTTGCTCCAGCCGTCCGACGAGCCGCTCCTGTCCTCGCCGAACGACCTGCAAAGACTCGGCGATTACATATCGGACATAATCAAGCGCAACAGGTAATAAGTTCTCTGCGGCATTGCTAAAGGGGATTTCAGATATCATTAGTTAGCGCATCTTCTTTTAAGACAAGCTATTATGGCAACATATTTCATATAATATATGTAAATCGACAGGTTTAAAAGTACCGTAATAGAGGTTAAACATCCATATATCAGAAGTTTAACTTCCAATAAATGGAGGTTTAACTTCCATTCTGCCGATACAAAGTATAAGATTGTAACATGGAAATGTTACCTGAAACATTTAAGACGCTGCTGAATGAACTTGCTGAATGGCTGGACTTTGAGGATTGCGAGCCGGTGGATTGGGTTGTCTGCGGCGGAACGGCTCTCATGCTTCAGGGCCTTCAAACTCGCGTAACGCGCGACGTGGATGTCTTGGGTAATTGGCATGCCCAAAGTATGGAGATTACCCTCATCGAGGATTTCCCCGAAAAGGTCAAGGCATGCATACAGAAGGTGATCGAAAATCACGCGGAACTTAGCGGATTGAAAAACAAATGGGTAAACCTGGGTGCAAGCCGTCTGGCGAAATTCGGCTTACCCAAGGGTTTTGAGCAAAGGCTTGTAACGATGCAGTTCGGGAAAAAACTTACGCTGCATTTGCTCGGCCGGGCCGACCTGATTCCGCTGAAGCTTTACGCGGCCTCAGACGGACATGGTCCCAGGCAGGATATTCACTTTCAGGATTTACATTCGATGAAACCGACATATGACGAGTTGGACAGGGCGGTGGAATGGATGCGCACGCTGAAGGACTTTGAGGAAAAAAGGATTGATCTTAAGGAACTTGTTCAGAGATTAGGCCATGACGACCTCGCTTACTACATTTGAACACGATTTTCTGGAACGGCTTCTGGACGTGGTCTACGGCCAATGGCATGCCTTGGACGCTCCGTTCCCGGCCGCTCCGTATCGTAATTCGAGCGAAGTTATCGATCCGGAAGCCCTGATCTGGTGCTCGCTGGAATTTCTCCCGACGCAACCGCGGCTGCGGGAGGCCGTTGTCGGATGGCTGCACATTTATGGGAAAAACATCCTACGCCAACGGATAAACCGCTTGGCCAAGGGGGGTGATCCAAGAGCGAATATCTGGAATGTTCTGGTTAAAATCGCAAGATCAAGTTCAGCATTGCCGATCGAACCCTGTTATGGGCTCCAGTCCGTCGATGAGGTCGAGGATTTCTGTGTTAAACTGGAATTGGATTATTCCCGATTGGCTGAATCGGACATTCATACGGGAAAACCTTTGGAACATGCGTCAACGATTCTGCTTCAGGCCAGGAACCTGCTTGGCAGCGATCTGCGCCATATATTGCTGGCGTATTTCCTCGCCAATCCGGGCGGTGGAAATCTTCGAACGATACAACATTGGTCGGGATACTCCTATCGCAGCATATCCGATACAGCTTTGCACTGGGTTGCCGCCGGAGTGCTTGAAGTCGACCGCGGATTCTGCCATCTGAAAGATCCCCAACTTTGGCGTGCATTACTTCGCCTTACTGTGCAAGACGGTGGTATCCCAAACTACTTTATCATCGTGGATTGGCTTAAGGTATTTGACTCCTGCATCCACCTGCTGCGAGCATTGTCCAAAGTCAGGAGCAAGGGCCTAGCATTGGATAGTCCCGTTGTCGATTCTTATTGTCGGCAGACCGCGCAAATCTTGTCTCGTGCAGTTCTGAACGAGGCGATACACAAACCTTACTCCGTGAATCATCTCCAAGAACTTCTTCAACAGAGAGTCCGCGCCGAGGCATCTTCCGCCGGAAATCAGCCGACTGAATAATAGTCATGGCCAAACCAGCCGCAACTCGCGTTGGCCTATTTTCTCTATGCACAGGAAATATCGCAAGTTATCGTCAAAAAATGCTGATATTCTGGGCCTCCGGTAGTCGATTTTAGATATACCAGGCGCGGGGCGTCTGCGGCTGCCCCTGCGCGCGGACCGGAACATGCAGGACTTTATAAGAGCGATAGTTACATATCTCAACCGCGTGGCGACCTACGACCCGCTGGCGGTGGCGGTGCAACTGTTGATGATCGGCGTGGTGGTCTGGTGGGTCAAGCGGTTCCTGACGGGCACGCGCGGCGCCGGCATGCTCAAGGGCGCGGTGCTGCTGCTGGCGGTAGTTTACGTGGTCGTCCGGCTGCTGCCAAAGAGCGACGAATGGAGGAGGGTGGAGTTCCTCTACGGCAATTTCCTGATCTTCATGGGCATAGCGGCCGTGGTGGCGTTTCAGCCGGAGCTGAGGCGGGCGCTGGTACAGATCGGCCAGGCGACGATCTTCCGCGGCGGCGGCGGCAAACTGCTGGCCATGGTCGGCGAACTGGTCAACAGCGCCACGTACCTGTCCCGCAACAGGATCGGGGCTATCGTCGCCATCGAGCGGAACGTCGGGCTGGGCACGCAGATGGAAACAGGCACGGCGATAGACGCCGCGGTCTCGGCCAGCCTGCTCAACACGATCTTCTACCCGGGCAGCATTCTGCACGACATGGGCGTGGTGATCCGCGGCGACCGCGTTGCCGCGGCGGGCTGCCAGTTTCCGCTGGCGGAGGGGTACGACCTGGACCAGTCGCTGGGAAGCAGGCACCGGGCGGCGCTGGGCCTGGCGCAGGAGACCGACGCGGTGGTCCTGATCGTCAGCGAGGAGACGGGCAGGGTTTCGCTGGCCTACGACGGCAGACTGTCCCTGAACCTGGAGCTCGACCACCTGCGCGAGATGCTCTACTCGCTGCTGTCGGAACGGTCGCTGCTGGGCCGGTTCAAAAAGAACGGGCAGGAAAAAGGCATATGATAAAACCGCCCGCCCAGGATTCCGATTACGCCCCGAAGTTCTCCCGGAAATGGTGGCTTCGTGGGGTTTACAGTTTCGCGTGGATCGCGGTCATCACCGCGCTTATCTGGGTCTGGGCGGACCTGCGGTTCGCCGACACGATGGATTTCCGGGCCACGATCGTGCTGGACGCCTCGAAGGCCTCGGACCTGCTGGCAAGCTCTTCCAAAACCATCGACGTAACATTCAAGCTGGAAGGCAGCCGGGCCAGCCTCGACAAGTTCCTCGACGAACTGCGGAACGGCCAGTCGCAGATTGTTTACGAAGTCGATCTGGCGCCGGGCGAGCACACGCTTCTGGTCGCCGACATGCTCAACAAGGCCAAGGCCCTCACCAAGAGCGGGCTGTCGCTGGTGTCGGCCGGCCCGACCAGCACCGTCATAAAAATCGACCGGCGGATCTGGATAAAGGACGTTCCCATCGAACCGGGCGAGGTGATAAACGGCATACTGGCCGAAGGCAAGCCGGTGCGGATCGAGCCGGACAAAACCGACGTCCTGGTGGCCGAACAGGACTGGAAGAAAATCTGCCAGCTTCAGCCCGACGTGGCCAAACGCGTGATCCAGACCACGCCGCTGGACCTCAAGGACCGCCCCACCGGCCAGGAGATCACGCTGCCGGCGGGCCTGATCCGCCAGATCGCCGGCCTGCCTGTGGAGCCGAAGTCTGACAAGGAAAAGGTCAACGTCTTCCTGACCGCCGCCAAAAGGATCAACAAGAAGGAATTCACCGTCAACATCCGCATCAAATGCCCGCCGGCATGGGCGGAGGACGGCACGTGGAAGGACTACGACCTGGTCCGCTCGCCACTGACGGAGTGGCGCAGGAAGATCGAGGTCGCCGGCACGCAGCAGGACCTGGAAAAACTCAAGCCCGAGGACATCGACGCGTTCGTCGATCTGATCGACAAGGACAAGGATCCTGTCGAGAGCTGGCTGACGCGGGATGTAACCGTCCGCTTCCCGTCGGAGCTGCGGCTGACCGTGCTCGGCGAGCCGCCCAAGGTCATGTTCAAGCTCGTCCAAACCGCCAAACCGCCGGCCGCGCCGGCCGTCGTCCCGACGCCCCAGACCTTGCCCGAAAAATAGCGGACAGACAACCGCCCCGCCGCCTGTGCATGCGTCGCGGAATCAACCGCCCTCGTGCGGCCCGGCAAAAATATCAAAACAACGCATGGCCGGCAAACTGCCGCGGCTCTTTCAGAATTTTACCGGCTTGGTCTTGGCTATGATCTTGACGGCGATTCCCTCGGGGGGTTCTATCCTGAGATACATGCCTTTCTTCAGATCGGCGACCTTGGCGTCTTTGTCGTCAATCGTAACGGTGGTCTTGTCGTTCGTCTGGACCTTCACGCTGTCCTTCTCGGCGTCCTTACTGTTTGAATGTTCTCCATAACTGGGGCTGCGGTAACGCCGGTCGCGGCCATGCAGACTATTGCGCCGGGGCCGTCGCCGGGCCTGACGACGCCGGTCTGGATGCCGGTCTTGACGCGGCCGGCGCGGTTGTTGCGCCCTTGCCAGGCAATTGCGACATCAGGCGGACCTTGCCGGTCCACGGCTGATAATTATTGTGCTTCACCAGCGTCTTGACGACCTCGCCCTGCTGATCGACGATCACCAGCCCCTCGGCGCCGTTTGACAGAACCGTGTTTCCATCGCCCAACCGGATGGCGGTGCCGACTTTCGCGGGACATTCCCGGGTCCATACGGATTTGCCCTCGGCATCGTACTCCTGAAGATATGGATTGCTCAATGAAGATACCAGGATGTTTCCGCCGGGCAGAGGCACAGCATCGACTCCCACTCCTTCGGAGCTGAACGACGAAACAGCCTTGCCCTTCTGATCGTATATGAAAACTTTGCCCAGATGCTCCATGACCATGATGTTGCCGTCAGCAGTGGCCTGTGCCGCGTGAGGATGATGCTCCAGGCCGTCGATCTGGAGCGCAACTTTCCCCTGCGGCGTTACCACAATCACCTTTTGGTCATGCGGAAAAGCCAGAATCGTGTTGCCGCCGGGCAGCCGCGACGCCTCCGCGCAGATGCTGGCAACGTCGAGTTTGAATTCCTTTGTGCTCCAGACTTCCTTGCCGGCAGAGTCGTATTCGACGGCGTAGCCGGGCTCGGCCCGAAAGGCGACCAGGATGTTTCCGCCGGGCAGACCAATGGCGCTGCTGGGCGGGTCGTCGAAAGTCCGCGTCCAGAGCGTCTCGCCGAGGAATGAAAAGGCTGTTACGGTCTTGGCGGTCAGGTCGCAGAAGAGAACGCCGGTCTGGATAACCTGTTTGAAGGAGAAGGTTGCCCGATTCTTGCCCCACCATGTCTTCCACTGTTCCAGCGACTTGAGCCGCTTTTCGTCGTCGTCGGCAGCCTTGAATCCGAACGACTCGCCGGTCAGCCGCATCAGGCACTGGGCGGCGGCGGCCCGCGCCGACGCTTCGCGGTGGGCCAGCAGGTCGATCAGCATTCCGACGACTTTTGTCCGGCCGGCCTGAGCCAGCACATCAACCGCTCTGGCGATATCAGCCCCGATTGTGCTTCCCTTGCCCTTTACGGCCTTGAGGATTATCTCGCAGCGGGCCTTGACCTCGGCGTCGTCAGTTTCGGCCGCCTTCTCCACCAGGGGCGCGATTTCACCGCCCTCCTTGCACAGGTCCCCGGTGGCTTTCTCGCGAACTTCGTAGGATGAGTCCCCCAGTTTTTTGAGAAGCTCCGTTATCCGCTGCTCACGGTCTGTCGTAATGCCCTGATCGCTGAGCAGCCCTTCGAGCAGCCGTTGCGCCGCGGCGACTTTTTCTGGCGACGGATCGCTCACCGGCTGCGAGGCCGCTTTTTTGGCCGGTCCAACAGAACCCGGCTCCCCCGCTGGATTTCCCGGTTCGGCCTGTTGGGCAAACAGGCCGGCAAGTCCCGCCATAAGGATACAGACCGGTACAGCCGAAGTTTTCGCCGCGATCAGTTTCTTCATGATTCACGCCCTTGCAATTTCATGTCCGAAATGCCGATAAACCATCCCCGCAACTGACGTATCTCTGCCATCAGGATTATCCTCTGTTCCTGTAACAGTTCAAGTCATATTCCGGCCCGCATTATTTTTTCCCACGTCCGCGCGACGACCGATCCGTAATTGGCAATATCAACCAGTGAAAAGACGCCCCGTTCCAATGATCCGATCAATCTCTCCCAAAAAACAGGTATGTCTTTAAGGATAATCCTATGGCCGAAACAGACACAATCGGATTGAATGCCGCGGACCTTTCTGGCGGATTTGATCATCTGTTCCACGTCCGATCCGCCTCTGGCAAAATACCATCCAGCAAGGTCTCCGGCAAAAAGGATTGTCCTGTCCGAACGGTTCAGCACAAAACTGCACGAATCTTTCGTATGGCCCGGCGTGTGCAGAACCCTCAGTTCGATATCGCCGGCCCGCAATCTGTCGCCGCCGCGAAAACGGATATCGGCCTTGAATGGCAGCGATTCTGCGGAATCATGTATGGCAATGCCGGCGCCGTGCTTCTGAAGGAAGGCGCAGCCGCCCACGTGGTCGCCGTGCGCATGAGTGCATGCGACCAGCTCGATATCGCCCGGCCTGACCTTCAGACGGGCCAGCAGTTTGACCAGCAATGCTGTCTGGTTCGGCTGGCCGCTGTCGATAAGGACGCTCCGGCCGTCCCCGCCTTTGATCAGATACGCGCAGACGCCCAGATACATCGGGGCAAGTTCCGCCCCCTCCGGCAGCAAAGCCAGCAGATGAACACCCGGGAATATCTCGAAGGAGAAGCTGTAAGGCCCTCGCACCGGCCCTCGCAACTTTTTTGCGACGGTTTTTCTTTTTGCTCGTCCCGGCATTTGTTATTCCTCTCACTTCGCTATCCGGCACGCCGGCGGCATCCCGTCGGGCCAGGCCTGGCGAAGCGTTATCCCGCACGTCAACCCGCCGGCCGACACCGACACGTCCGCGTCTTTCACCTGGAACGACACCGCGGCGTAATCCGTCGTTAAAAGCGCCGGCTGGACGCTGTGCACGCGAAAATAGCTGTCGTACCACAGAACGCGGTTGATCCTCGTCTCCTGCTTTTCCCACCTGAGTTGCCGTCCTTCCCACGTCTCTATTTTCCTGCCTCCGACGTCCCCGCCCAGGCACACCCTCAAGACCGCGCCGTCGCCCGATATTGCGAAACCCTCTTCGGTAATCTGCACGGGAAAGCGCGTCTGAAGATTCTCCTGCACGTCGTTGCGGATGTCCCCCCTTCCCTTTACGTCATCGACAAGAAACAGATAGCGGTCATCCAGCATCGCCAGATGCCGGTCGAAGTGCTCCAGCGCGAAGGGGAACGCCTCCCGCAGGTCGCACACGATATAGAACCCGCCGGGCAGAGAATCACATCTTATGATCGGCGCAGTCGCGCAGTCGGTCTGGTCCTCAAAGCGGATAAGCGGCGTATTGTGCATGTCCGCCCTGGCCATGCCGTAGCCCGGATCGATCAGAAACCGGGTCTTGTCCATGCCGAAGATGAAATGCCCCAGGTCGTGATTGTTGTGGTTGCCGCCGTTGAACCCGCCGCGAAAAGCGCACCACGACCGGTCCCCTCTCCAGACCGCCCAGTCGATTCCCTTGAAATGAATGAGGCCTTTCCTGGCCGGCGCCTTTTGCGACGGCTGGAACGGCTGGCGGTACCAGAATGAATCAACGCTTGTGAAAAGCCCCCTCATCTCCATGCCCCTGGCGAGGATTTTTTCCTCCAGGTCGGCGGTCCAGTCGGGGCGGTTGAGCATTCGGGCGTACCAGAAAACCTGCGACAGCGCCCATCCGCCCCGCCCCTCGAACATGTTCGAGAAATTTATACCCCTGCCGTCGCCCCCCTGCATGCAAATCGCGAAATCGATCGTGTCGTGCATTTTCTTGTCGGCCAGCACGCCGCAATCCTCGCCGGTGGCACGCCGCAGCGCAAAAGCAAAATCGGTCAGATGCCCCAGGGCCGTCCCGAAGTACATGACGCCTTCCGTCCAGCCCCCGCCTTCGTAAAAGGCGCCGGTCATGTAGACAAGCCCCTTCTTCGCCTCGGCGATCGCCTTTTCCGCGACGGCGGGCGCATGGCGGCGGACCGCAAGGGCGGCGATCCCGGCGTTCCCGTGCTGCATCGAGTTCCAGTTGAAGTTGCACCTGACCCACCAGTCGTTAAGCTCGATCCCCTTGAGGTAGCGGACCAGGCCGTTGTTGACGAGCGATTCGACGCACATCCTGCGGTCGTCGACGGAAAGATCGTCATGCAGGGCGTCCAGGCCGAACGCCGTCGTGTACATCAGTTCGGCCGTCCTGAGATCCGCGCCGCGAATCCCGCTAGATTCCGGGCGCACCGGATCGGGTCCCCAGTCGAGGCCGCAAATCTTGCGCAGCGATTCGACCGCGAGTTGGAGGTACCGCTCCTGGCCGGTGGTGTGCCATGCCACGCATGAAAGCTGTATTATGTTCTTGTACACCCGATGATATGGATACCGCCAGGCCGGTTCAAAACGGAGCTTCTCCAGCGGTTCCTCAAGGCACGCCAGCACCTTGGCGTGAAGCTGGGCGAAAAACGGGTCCGCCAGCAGGCCGGAAAGCCCTTTCCACTGCTGCTGGTCCATATAAAGGCCAGCCGCAGGAGCTTCGGGATCAAAGCAAATGGTTATTGGAGGCTCGTTCATGTGCGATGTACGATTATTTATGTGGCTGTATTCTTATTGTCCCATCTTCACGGAATACTTCAACAAGTTTTTGAAACACTAAAAAAGCCCATTGCGCCGGCAGGGAAATATTCGTTATTTTTGTCCCCCGAAAACAGCATCCCCGCATTTACATGCGGGGCTTTAAAAACAATCCATCGGCGAACCATTCATAAAGCCCCATGCGCGAGCATAGGGATATCTGTTGTTTTTATTTCATAAAAAAGCGTCCCCAGGGTTGCTTAGCCCGGGGACGCCGCCGGTTCTATTGCCATCATCACCAAGTGTACTCGACGGTATAAGTCAGCACCACTTCGCCGTCGGCCTTTACGGGCAGGTCCCATGCGACCGTCCGGCTGTCGAGCTTCTTGAATTCCTTCACGCTGGTCTCGGTTATCTTCCAGTTGGTCCAGCGGTACATCGGCTCCTTGACGCGGATAACGGCGTCCTCTTTCTTGTGGTTGCGGACCTTGATCTCGATGGTCTCCTGCATCCAGTTGCGCCTGCTCTCGACCTTGAAATCCGTCTGTTTGCGCTCGCCCACTATGTCGAAGGCGTTGCCTATCCGCAGCGAGAGGTTCTCATCCTTGGGCGTGTGGTCGATCTCTTCCTCGCCGATGAACTCCAGGGCCTTGTCCGCCTCGTCCTGCTTGTAGACGCGGACCTTGCCGGCCGGCAGGGGCATGCCCATCTGGTTTTCTTTGGAGTTTTTGAATTCAATGAAGACGGCCACCTTCTTGTCAGCGGCATCGGCGCCGTAGGCTCGCTCTTCGTACCGGCCGCCGTAGTTCCACCGCCAACTGCCCAGCGGATTGTAGAGATATTTTTTCTCCACCTTCAGGCCGCGGATCGGGCTGAACATCTCCAACTGTTTGATCTCGTTGTCCGCCACGGTCGAAGGCCGCGGCAGCGTGTACAGATGATACTCAAAGAACGCCTTCTCAACCATCGGGTCGGACTCCGCTAAGCCTTTTCCCGGATAACGCCTGCTTTCAGGATAACACGGTTGAATCCGCCTCACGTCGCCGGCGATGAACTTGAGCTTGGCGTCGGTGTACGTCTTGCCCGAATTATTCTGGACGCTCACCCAGCCGGTCATGTCCGCGGCAGTGTCGTCCTTGTTGACCGCCAGCACATACTCGGCGTGCCAGCCGATCCCGTTCGTCTGGTAGCTCACCTCCACCTGCTGCTTGCCGGGTTTTTCGGTGGCCACCTGCCACAGCAGTGTCGGACGGGTCAGCAAGCCCTCGGGAAGAACCTTGAATCGGATGTCGCGGACATTGTCGGGCCGCTGGATCATGGTGATGCCGGACTCCTCCTTCAGGACTATCTGGGCGCCGTCGTAGCTCAGCAGCGTGCCGGAGTAGGTCTTGTTGGCGCAAATGACGTCGACGGGCTTGTCGATATATTTATGCAGCAGCTTTTCCGCCGACACCAGGTCGAACTGGTAGTTCTGCTCCAGCAGCTTGGCCGACGAGTCCGTAACGCTCTTGAAAAACACGGTCGTGGGGTCGATCTGGGCGGCAACGTCCTTGAACAGCACCCGGCCGTTCTTGTCGATCTCCAACTGGCGTTTCTCGCGGACCACGCCGTATCCGCCGTTATAGACAGTAACTTCCACGCTCCCCTGTTCGGGCGGGGCCGCCGCATCCTGCGCCCCGGCCGGCAAGGCCGACAGGCAGATCGCCAGTACGCCGACAACCCAAATTCCAATTCGATTCGTCTTCATGGTTTTGCTCCTTGTGATGAAGTTTTCCGGGATTCTGATTCCTTCTGATCGTGGGGACTCCGCAGCCCCCCGCCTTTAAGATTGTTGTAGCTGTAGTTGAACGTGAATTTCGTTTCCTGTCCGGCCGGAACGAGCACGGGCACTTCAATAATGTCCACTTCGCGGACGTGCCAGGGCAGGTCGCACTTTGCCGCGTATGTGCTGGCCGGCACACAGATGATGACCGTAACCGCAACGTCGTGCGGCTTGTGGTTCCGCAGGCTGTATTCGACCGTCAGTTTGTGTTCCGGCCCGTCGTGCCGCCCGCTGGTCTCGCGCCGGTCGCAGACGATGTCGAAGGCGTAACCCCACGGCAGGCGGAGCTTTTCCTTCACAGGCGTGTGATCGATCCGCGTCTGGGCGACGTAGGTCTGCACCCCTTCGGGATCTGGTGCGTACAGCCGCACTACCCCCTTGGGCAGCGGCTTGCCCAGACCGTTGGCCTCGCTGTTCTCCATCTCGCTGACCACACGGGCGGCCGTCGGATTTGCTTCCGGGTCGTAGACGTAGCCCCGTTTCATCGGCATATCGCGCCCGCTGACCATCTCCAACTGCTTGGTCTCCTTGTCGGCAATCGTTGTCGGACGTGTCAGCGTGTAGAGGTGATATTCAAAAAAGGATTTTTCCACCATCTGGGGAATAACAGGTTTAGGCAAATTAACATCTCCTATTACATTTTTATGCAATTCTATCTCCTCCTCTACCGGCCGCATGAGCAGGTTGACATCCCCCGCCATCAGTTTGATCTGGGCGTTTTCATAGGTTACGCCCGAGCCGTTGAAGACGGTCGCGTAGCCGGTCAGGTCGGCGAGGTCGATGATCTCGCCCTTGGCGCCCGGTTCGACGTTCTTCGCCGGGCGGAGATTGACCACGTAGTCCGCCCGCCAGGCCAGGCCGGTGGTGAGGTAATCGACCTCGAACTGCCGCTGCGTCGCCCTGCCGGAGTTGGCGAGTTGCCAGATGAGCGTCGGCGTGGTCAGCAGCCCTTGCGGAAGTTTTTCAAATGATACGGTCGAAAGTTCGCGACGGGTGACGGTCCGCGGTCCATCGCCGGACGGGCAGATCACGATCACGTCGTTATCGAAGCTCAGCAGCGTGCCCTTGGCCTCCTTGCCGTCCTTGAACCGCAGACCGATGGGCATGTCTATGTGCTTTGTCAGCACGGCGTCAGCCGAGGCAAGGTCGTATTCGTAGTTCTGCTCGAGGATTTTCAGCCCCTCGCCGCCGTCGAGCATTTGCAGCTTCACCGAGTCCGGCCATATCCCGGCCGGCACGCCGACAAATCGCACCTGCGTCTGTTCCTGCTTGATGTGCTTGATCATCCGCTGGTCGCGGACCAGCGCCAGCCCCGGCCAGGCCCTTGGATTTATATATCCTTTGTTCTGGCTGTACTCGGCCGTTTGTACTGCACTATTTGGATAAGGGTCGGATATTTCAGTTTGCATAACTTTTTTGGTGCGTTCTATATGGCTGTATTCATCCCAATCCGGCGGTCTGGAAAGTATCGTAAGCGACACGCCGATCCGCTTTATCTCGACCGGACCTTCCTGGGCGACAACCGTCGGCAGCGTGCGGTCGTAGAGCAGGAAAACCATCGCCGCCAGCACAACCGCCGCGGCCGCGCTCGCGGCCATTGCCAACCTCCGCCACGGATGAATCCTCAGAGTTTTCTCCGGCCTGGCCGCTTTTTGTGGTGCGGGCATCTTGCCTGCATTTGTTGCTGGTATTTCATCCTTCTTCGCCAGCGGCCTCATCTGCGGCTCGTTTGCGGCCAGCCGGCCCAGTGCCGACCGCGCCCGGCGAAGGCCGTCGTATTCCGCGGCGCACGCGGGGCAGGCCTCGATGTGCTTCAGGAGTTCCTCTCTCGCCGGTGAGTCCAGCTCGCCGTAAAGGAGGTCTATCATAATTTCGCGGGCATGCTCGCAGTTCATGAGTCCAGCTCCTTGCGGAACGGTTCGAGTTCCTCGGCGAGTTTCAGCAGCGCGTATCGGACGCGGCTTTTTATGGTTCCCACCGGCAGGCCCAACACCCCGGCCATCTGCTCGAAGGTCAGCCCACCGCTTTCCCTCAGGGCCAGCACCTCCCGCTGCTCGCCCGGCAGGCGGTCCAGGGCCTTTGCGACCGCGTCAGCCAGCTCGCCGCGAAAAGCGGCCGCGTCTGGCGTCGCATCTGTGCCGATATGTAAAGACTCGTTCAATGCTTCCTCTTGCGGCCGGCGGGCTTTTTGCCTCAAACCCGTCAGCCATTCATTGCGTGCTATTGTAAAGACCCACGTTTTCAGGCTGGCCCGGCCGTCGAAACTATGGCGGTTCTGCCAGGCCTTCAGCAGCGCCTCGTGCGACAGGTCTTCGCTCTGGTGCCAGTCGCCGCACAGGCCGAAGAGGTATCTGCGGACCGCCGGCGCCGTCTCGGCCAGTCCGGCCCAGACTCGCTCCTCGTCCCGCCCGGCAAACCCCTCGCCAGGCAATTCTTTCGGTACTTCTTCTTGGGCCACACGGCCTCCCGAGCCGTCTGTTCTAACCGTTAGACGCCAAAAGTGCATCGTTGGATTTACGCTTTCCGGATTTTATTTCATATTTGTTGAAGGCTTTTTAATTTTGATAAATTCGCCCGTGCCGGGTAATTATCTGTGCGGGAAAAGCAGTTGATGTTAACACGACAGCGCGACTTTGATCGTAAGTCCTTATTCTACCGTTCAAACTTGACAGACGACTATTTGAGTTTCCTAACATTCTCGTGTGTTTCAACCAAAAGCCGCGCTGTCGTGTTAAAGTCGCCACAAAAATACAGTGTCTTCCTTCAACGCTAATATCTACCGTTTTTGGCGGATTTACAGAAAGATTTATTTCGCCCCTTCAGGGCTTGAATGTCGGGGCGGCCAGTTCCCAGGGCGTTGCCCTGGGCTGTAATATTGCGCCCCCTTGGGGCTGAACGATTTTGCCGGGATTTGTAAAATTGGCGATTCAAAGTATGATGAAGATGGCCGCGACACAAAAAATGTCTTTTTCAACAGGCTGTTAGCCCTGAAAGGGCAAAATATGATAGCCCAGGGCAACGCCCTGGGAATTGGCGAAATAAAACCATAAAGCCCTGAAGGGGCGAAATAAGGCGAAGTTGATTAAACCGATATAAATTGGCAAAACGACCCTCGTAGCATTGGGGTGCCAGTCAACAACAGGAGAACGGCATGAAAAAACTGAAGGTCGGCATGGTCGGGATAGGCAGGGCTACGTCCTACGGGAACGTCTTCGCCCGCCACACCAGGACCCGCGTAACAGCCCTGTGCGACGTGAACAGCCAGAGCCTTGCCAAAAGCGGAAAAGAGTTCGGGCTGAAGGACTCGCAGTTGTTTCTGAAGTACGAAGACCTCGTGAATTCCGACGTGGACGTGGTGGTGCTGGGCACGCCGATCCCCTGCCATGCCGGGCAGGTGGTCGCGGCCCTTGCCGCCGGCAAGCACGTCCTTTGCGAGGTAACCGCCGCCGACACGCTCAAAGGCTGCCAGGACATCGTCAGGGCGGCGAAGAAATCCAGGGCCAGGTACATGCTCGCCGAGAACTGCAACTACATGCACTTTGCGCGGGAGTGGAAGCGGCATATCGACAATGGCAGGCTCGGCCGGCTTCACTACGCCGAGGCCGACTACGTCCACGAGATCCGCGAGCTTGTCCTGGACAAGTGGCGGGCCAACCGCGCCCCCATCCATTACTGCTCGCACAGCCTGGGGCCGATCCTGTTCTGGATGGACGACTACATCGTCCGGGCGACGGCGTCCGGCAGCAAGGCGACGATCATCAAGGATGTCGGCATCGGCGCGATAGACATGCAGGTGGCACTGTTCGAGACTAAGAAGGGCGCGACCATCAAGGTGCTCAGGAGTTCCGTGGCGACCAGGCGGCCGGCAGCGTGCGCTTACAGCATCTACGGCACGAAGGGCTTTCTGGAGACTGGCCGGACAGGGTACGACAACATCGGCCTGAGATACTTCGAGGATATCGACAACAAGAACGGCCGGCAGATCGCCGTCAGTTCATCCGACATCGACGCGCCCAAAGAGGCCCTGCTCGGCGGGCATGGCACATCGGAATTCTACCTCGTCCAGGATTTTCTGGACGCCATCGAAAACGACACGCCTCCGCCCATCGACTACGTCAAAGGGATGGACATGACCGTGCCCGGCCTGATCGCCCACGAGGCGGCGATGAAGGGCGGCGTCTGGCTCGACGTGCCAAGACTGATTTGAAATTTCAAATCCCCGGTCGCCGTAGCCCGTGGCACGGACGTCTCGTCCGTGTGTTCCACGGCCGTCCCGGCCGTGGGAAACTTCTGAACGGACATGGGCGAGACGCCCATGCAACACACGGGCAAGATGCCCGTGCCACTTTTTCAAAAGGCTGAAATCTATTGTTTCGGCGGGGCCGCCTCGCGGACCACCGCGCCGTCTGACTCGCTGAATATGAGGATCGAGAACCGCTCGACGTTGTCCAGCTCGTTGGTGTTCAGCGACGTGTAGTCGAACCGGCCGCGGAGGTCGGTGTAGCCGTCCTTGTAGAACTGCACCTGGCCGTCCTTCATGCGTGCGTAGACCTTCACGTAGACCTTGGGCAGCGGATTACCGCTCTTGTCGCTGGCGACCTTGACCTGCCCGTAGTTCTCGATCATCTGCACGGCCAGCGAGTGGGCGTAGTACGCCTGCGACCTGCCCTGTCCGCCCGCCGCGACCTCGACCAGAACGTTGGAGTTGCGGAACTTCTCCGGCAGGTCGAACGAAAAGTCCTTGCGGTCGGCCGGCAGCTTGACGACCGCCGTCTCGTTGGGCCGGATGAACGAGAACTGGCCCGACACCTGCTGGACGAACGGGTTGCGGCTGAATAGCAGTTCCACGTCCATCAGGTAGTAATTCACCCGGACCTCCGGAAGGTTCTGGTAGGTCAGGGCGATCTTGCGGCTCTCGACCTTCAGGTCGAAGCTCCCCTAGGTCGCCGCCAGCTTGGCCTGCTGCTGGGCCTTGTCCTCGGCGTCGACCACCTTGGCGCCCTTGCCCTCAAGCTCGTCGAGCTGGGCCGTAACCGCCGCAAACAGGTTCCGCCAGCGGTCGACCGGGTAATCCTTGTACTTTTCAGCCAACGCTCGGACCGGCTTGACATCCTCGCCGAAGAAACCCAGGTACGCTGCAAAATAGTCGTACTGGATCGCGGTCGCCAATTTGGCCGGATCGACCGCGTCGAATTGGGCCTTGGCCTCCTCGATGCGGTCCTGCAATAGCAGGTAGTAGACCACGGCCATACGGTCGTCGTTGTCCAGGGCCTGCTTGTGCGAAAGTATGTCCATCAGCCGCATGTACTGGCCGAAGAACCGCTCGTTGACGATCTGCCTGCCCTTGCCCAGCTTGTGCGCGCGGGCGTTCACCAGCGGGGCGTATTCCATCTGCTGGTAGCTGGTCCGCAGCACCGGGTCGATGGTCAGCGGCCGCGATTCCAGGTACGAGCCGCACTGGGCGACAAAGTCGTCGCAGTGCTGGAGATATTCCCGCAGGGCCGGCAGGTCGTTGTGCTTGAGGCTGTACGACCAGAGCGTGTGGTTATAGACGTGCCTGGCGGACAGTATCGCCAGCACCTTCTGAAAATATTCCTTGCCGGCCATCCGCCACGCGACGCGGTCGAGATTGATCCGGCCGAGATTGTTGGCCTGCATGTAATTTACCACGTCGTCGTCGGAGCCGAACTGCGAGATGTAGTCCCAGCTTGCGGTGTCGAGCTTGCTCGGCTGGGCGACCGCCTTGAGCGTCGCCGGCGGGCACAGCGCGATGAGCTTCTCGTTTTTGGCGACGTGAACCGGGAAGTGCGGGAACTCGCCCGTCCGCGGGAAATAGAAGAAATACTCGACCGTCCTGGTGTTGTACGGCGGAAGGTCGATGTGCAGGCCGCGGGTGAGCTGGGCGTTGCTGACCGGCATCGCGCCGCGAGGCAGTTGCAGCAGCACGTCCAGCTTTTGCGGTGCGCTGGTGGGGTTGGTTACCACGACCTGACAGCCGTAGACCACGAACGTCAGGAACTCTTCGGCCACGTACTTGTCCGTCCGCTCGTTGTCGACGAACGTGTAGCGGTCGTCGGCCCGGAAGTAGTTCTGGCTGACCAGGATGGGCGTCCTGGCGTCTGCCTGCGGGGCCTCGCTGATCTCCTTGTGGAAGACGATCATCGGGCTGGCCGCCTTGATGGTGATTGAGGCATCCTTTGCGGCACTCTCATGCTTGCCGGCCTCGAACGGCAGGTCAAGCACAGAAAGGGCCAGCATCATCTCGGCGAAGCTGCCGCAGGCCTGCGCGAAGTTGCCGCTCAGGAATTCGCCTTCCCCGCCGAACGCAGCGTAGTCCTTCCAGAATGCGTTCACGCCGATCAGCGAGCCGTCCTGCCGCTCGATAGGCAGGTGATAGTAGCACTACAACGAAACTTCCTCTGGCATGATGCAGCATCGCAGCTTATACAACTTGACGCCAAGTCTGCGTAACCGCCTGAGTTTGGCTTTCACGTGGGACTGCCGTGCGCGCCGATTGCGGTTCTGCGTCTCGGTG
>JACRIL010000221.1 GCA_016235825.1 Planctomycetota bacterium | reverse complement strand
CGACTACGTGGACGTGGAGACGTCGCTTACCGGCGGCAGCACGTTCATCAAATCCGTCAAGCCGTACGAGGCGCCCAAGTCGGCGTCATTCGTGAAGATCAACGCGCCTGAAAGCGGGGCGAATCCTCCCCTGAGCACGATTGAAGTCAAGGCCGACGGAAAATCCGTCGTGCTGTATGTTCGGCCGGGCGCTGCCGGCGGGGCTTCCGACCCGGCCATGCTGGCCAAGGTCCGGGCCTTCAGGGCCGATCAGACGGTTCTGTTCAAGTCGGCCGAGGAAGGCGGCAAGCAGTGGCTCAGCGACATCCGTGCGGACGCTTCAACCTCAACCTCGTCGGTTACGACAACCCCGCCGGCGGCGGGTGGAGATATCACGCTCAACGGCTCGTTCGTGTACCGCGACGGCGATAAGCGCCCCACCGCCCTCAAGGCCGTGCTGACGCCCTCTGGGGCCAATGAATGGAAGGTGACCTTCACCTTTGTATGGACCAGCCGGCCATGTACTTTCATTGGCACCATAACCGGCAATCTGAAGAACGGCGAGGTCAATTGCTCCGCGACCCCACCCTCCGGCCACGGAGCCGGCCGTCCCTACGGGTTCAAAGGCACGGCGGCCAACGGCGTTCTGACGTTCGATTGTTTTGAAGGTACCAAACTGACGGGCAATGGAACGCTGAAATAAGTCGGCCCGGTTTTTCAGTTATTTTCACAAGTAATTTTTAATTGCTCGTCAATATGCAATGTTCCGTATTTTCACGTTGTGCAACAATACAAGTTAACAGTTTAAATCCGGATGTCGCATGATGTTGTGGCCAAAAGGAAATGATGACTATGAGAAAACTTTTCACCGCCATCGCGATTGCAGCACTGATCGTCGTTTTTTCCCAACCCGCCCATGCGCAGAGGGGCAGACTTGTGGCGTCATTCACCGACGAGGACGTCAGCAAGGCCATCGAAAAAGGCGTCAAGTATCTCTGGTCGCTGCAAATGGACGATGGCAGTTGGGGGCCGATGGGCAGACCCATAAACGATCGCGGCCAAAGCTCGCAATCCTACACCATAACCGGGCTAACGGCCCTGGCATGCTATGCCCTGCTGGAATGCGGCGCAGATCCCAAAGATCCAAGAATGCAAAAGGCGCTGGAATGGCTGGCAACGGCCCAGGAAAAGTACGTCGAACTGAAAGATAGCCTTCCGGAAACAACCGATTGGCGAACATATGCCGTCGGCTTGCGCTGCAACGTCTGGATGCTGGCAAACAAAAGCACCAACAACAAGTACAAAAAGAATTTTGAAACGGACGTCAACTGGCTGCTTAACGGGACCAATGACGGCGGTTACGGTTATATCGTGCCAAGCAAAGACACGGTATCCCGCAGTCGCGATGCCATGGACAATTCCAACAGCCAATACGGCGTGCTGGGCGTCTGGGCCGGGCAGCGAGCCGGTATGGAGATACCCCGCGACTATTGGGACAAATGCATGAAATTCTGGCTCAGGAGGCAAAATACCGACGGCGGATGGGCCTACTATGAGGCGGGAGACGCATCCTACGGAAACATGGCTGCGGCAGGCGTGGCTACGATGTTTGTCTGCGTGGACGCGCTGATGGCAGATAAGTTCGTCAAATGCAACCAACCGGCGGAAGCAGCCTCCATCAACAAAGGATTGGACTGGTTCGACAAGAACCTGGCAAGGACGCTCGCGTCGCCTGTCAGATATGAAGAAAGTGCGGCCTATTACTACCTTTACTGCATCGAGCGTGTCGGCCTGGCAAGCGGATACAAGTATTTCGGCAAGATCAACTGGTTCAAAGAGGGCGTCAAAAAAATATTGAGCGAACAGGAGGAAGGCGGCTTCTGGAGGCGGGGCGGATACGCATTTGACGGCACAAGGACAGGCGGGATAAATCAGACCATCGACGCCACATCATTTGCCCTGCTGTTCATGATCCGCGGCCAGCGGCCTGTGATCTTCAACAAGCTCGAATACAAGGGGGACTGGAATAACAGGCCTCGCGACTGTGCAAATCTCACCCGGTGGATGGCCAAGGCCATGGAAAAGGATTTCAACTGGCAGATCATCACGCTCAAATCCGAGGTGGGCGAGTGGCACGACGCGCCGATTGTCTACATAGGCGGATCGATCAAGCCCGAGTTCTCCGACGAGGACGTTGCAAAGCTCAGGACATATGTTCAGCAGGGAGGGACGCTCTTTGTCATGACACAGTGCGGCGGCGCCGCGTTCTCAACCGCCATGAAAAACCTTTACAAAAAGCTCTTCCCGAAATACGAATTGACGGCAGTTGGCAAGGACCACCCGTTGAACATATGCCAATATATACTGCCCGGCACGCCGGCGTTCTCAATCCTCAGCAACGGCATCCGTCCTCTGGTGATTCACACGGACGCCGACCTGTCGGTCTCGTGGCAGACATATGCGATTGCGACCGGCAGGCGGAATTTCGAGGCCGCCGTCAATATATCGATGTACGTTACCACTACAACGAGACTTTAGCTCAAGAAAATTCATCCAGCCATCCGATGGTTCCTTACAGGACGCCTTGACAGCAAAGGAGCTACGGCATGGATGTCAAACAGATTCAGCAGTTGCGGCCGATGTTGAACACGTACTT
>JACRIL010000224.1 GCA_016235825.1 Planctomycetota bacterium | reverse complement strand
GCAAATATAATATATTGCATCGCTAAAGTTCATCTTTCCACCCGGCCATGCTATCCGTTCAAACATTCTTTTCCTAACCCACATTTCATCATCCGTACGCGGCGCAATGACAACCACTGCCATGGCGGCGGCGGTTCGGACGCCGGGATCGGCATCCTCGGCCGCCAGTCGCATGAGCGGCGGCATGGCGTCCACGTCGTCGAGGTAAACCAGCGCGGCTGCGGCAAGAATCCGGCGCTCGGATTTTTCATCCTTTAACTGTCCGAGCATGGCCTTGAAGAGTTGGGATTCATCCGCAATGCCCGACGCCTCAGCCGTTTCCTTCCCCAGTGCGATAAAATCCGGCTCGATCTGGTCCCACGGCCGGGCCTGCGATTTTTGCATCAGGCCAAGTTTGATCAAAAAATCGGCGGCCTTGCCGGGTTTTTCATCCTGAATTTCCGAGGAAAGCGACTGGCTTCTTCTTTCCAGTTTGTGTGCCGTAACGAACCACCACCCGGCCGACCCCAGGCCGATAACCGCCGCAACAACCGCACACCAGACCAATCTCCGTTTGACCTTGCCCAACATGGCGGCATTTTACCTTAACAGCCTCCTTCACAGAAACAAAAACATGCAGGCGGGACGCCCGCACCACAATAAAAAGTAGGGCGTGCAACTTGCCGTCAGGCCACGGCACGTCTGCCGTGCCAGGGTTGCACGCGAGATATCCTGTAGCGCAACAAGTTGCGCGATCTACATGCTGGTGTTTTATCGTTTCTTCCTTGACCGGCGCGGCGGCGGGCCGTAAAAATCATGGTTTGCCGCAATGTCAGCAATTCCTCGCAACCACAATGGAGATGCAGACATGAGAATAATAGTTCCGATGAAGCAGGTGCCAGAGACCAACGCCGTGCGGATGGATGAAACGACCGGCACTATGATCCGCGAGGGCGTCGAGGCGATCATCAATCCGCTGGATTTGTACGCCATCGAGCTGGCGATCCGCCTGCGCGAGGCCAGGGGAGGCGAGGTTGTCGCCGTCTCGATGGGCCCGCCCAAGACGATTTCGGCCCTCAAGGAGGCCATCGCGATGGGTTGCGACTCGGCGGCGCTGATAAGCGACCGCTCGTTCGCCGGGGCCGACACTTGGGCGACCAGCTACGTGATTTCGGCCGCCATCAGGCGGATAGGCGATTACCAACTGATAATCTGCGGCGAGCGGGCCACCGACGGCGACACCGGCCAGGTGGGTCCCGGCATCGCAGCATGGCTGGACCTGCCCGTGGCCAGCTACATCGGCAAACTTGAGTCGATCGACGAAAAATCCTGCCGCGTCCACCGCCTCGTCGAGGACGGCTACGAGATTCTCGATGTTGCACTGCCGGCGGTGCTGACGGTCGTCAAGGAGGTCGCAGACCCGCGTCTTCCCACGCTTCGCGGCAAGCAGAAGGCAAAAAAGACCGACGTGCCCACCTGGGGGCCCAGGGAACTTGACGTGAAGCCCGAATATCTCGGCCTGGAAGGCTCGCCTACCCGCGTGGTGAAAATATTCAAACCCAAGGTCGCCCGGCAGTGCCAGAAGTTCACCGCCACCGACGAGGCGGGCGTGAAGCAGGCCGTCGAAGGGCTTGTAAAATTCCTGGCCGGCAAGGACCTTATCTGACCGCACGGGATTCCATGCTCGAAAATATCCTCAAAAAGGTTACCTACCACGCCGCATATGACGATTCGCTCGCCGACGCCCTGAGCTTTGCCGCGGAGAGCGGTTTTGCCGGCGTGCAGGTGGCCCTCGAGGCCCCGCAGTTCTTCTTCGAGAAGTACGCCCCACAGCAGCTTGCCGAGATCGTCGGCGTCCGCAACAGGCATAAATCCCTCGTCTCGCTGCACGGACCCAGCCAGATGTGCTCGCTCTACGAGGGCAATCTCTACCTGGGCCAGGGAATATTCAACTATTTCCGGGCGATGTGCACCTTCGCACACAAGATCGGGGCCGGCACGCTGGTCCTGCACCTGGGTTCGACAACCGCCTTTCGCAGCGACGACGCCCCTTCGCTCCAGATGCCGAGAAACATGCTGGCATTCTACCGGACGACGCTGCGGGAGAACTTCCAGAGGCTGGTGGACCTGGTCGCCGGAAGATTCACGGTATGCGTGGAACTTTTCGACCTGAACCTGACCGCGATGGACATCCTCCAGCCGTTCCTTGACGCGGGCAAGGTCTTCCTCTGCTGGGACATCGCCAGGATGTACAACCAGAAGATGATGTGCAACCAGCAACTCGAGGAATATTTCTGGAGCAACCTCCCGAAGGTCAGACAGGTGCATCTGCACGACGTCCGGGACGGGAATCACTACTGCGTGGTCGGCAGCGGCGAGATTGATTTCAGCAGGTACCTGCCCCGCCTGGCAGAGGCCGACGTGCTTGAATATTGCATCGAGGTCCATCCGCGGGAAAAGGCTCAGAAAAGCCTCGACAACCTGAAAAGCATAATTTACGGCCTTCAGCACTCGGGCAAGGCGGATTGACGGGCCAAAAGGAGCATTATGGATAACAAGGGCGTTTGGATACTGGCGGAGCAGTCCGGCGGACGGATTCTGCGGATCAGCCACGAGCTGCTGACCCGCGGACGGACCTTGGCCGATAAACGGGCGGCCGACCTGACGGCCGTGGTGTTCGGCAACAATATAAACGAAGGCGATCTGAACGAACTCATCGAGCGCGGTGCCGACAGGGTGCTGGCGATGGAAGCGGCGGGGCTGGAGCATTTCCTGCCCGAGCCATATTCGGCCTGCCTGATGAAGCTGATCGGCGAATATCGGCCGGAGATCATGATCGCCGGGGCGACCAGCGCGGGCCGGACGCTCATGCCGTTGGTGGCGGTCAAAGCGACCACCGGCCTGACCGCCGACTGCACGGGACTGGACATCGAGGAAGGCACGGGCAATCTGCTTCAGACCCGCCCCGCCATCGGCGGAAACATCATGGCGACGATCAAGACGCCCAGGCACCGGCCGCAGATGGCGACCGTTCGGCCCCACAGCACCAAGCCCGCCATCCGCGCGCCGGGCAGAAAGGGCCAGGTCGTCCGTCTCAAGGCCGATCCGTCGCTGCTTGCCAGCAGGGTCAAGCGAGTCGATTTCGTCAAGAGCGCCGAGGAGCACGGCCTGGCCGACGCCGATGTGATCGTCGCGGTCGGGCGCGGCATAAAGAAAGGCGAGAACCTCAAGGTCGTCCAGCCGCTCGTCAGCGCGATGGACGCAGCGCTGGGCGCGTCGCGCGACGTGGTTGATCGCGGCTGGCTGAGCTATCCGCACCAGATCGGACTGTCGGGCAAGACCGTCAGCCCCAAGCTCTATTTCGCGCTGGGCGTTTCCGGCAGCATACAGCACCTGGCCGGAATGCAGACCTCCGAGACCGTCGTGGCGGTCAACACAGACCCGGAGGCCCAGATCTTCAGGGTCGCCGACGTCGGCATCGTGGGCAACCTGTTCGACGTCGTGCCGGTCCTGATTGAAAAGCTGAAACAGGCGAAGAAAACCGGATGACTTGAAATCACAACTTGTGATTTCAAGACAGCGCCAGAATTGGTGGCGCCCTCAAGCGAAGCTGCGGTGCGGCGAAGCTTGGGGGTGGTTATTGAAACGACAATAAACTTACATAACTGGGATGAAGATCATGGCGAAGAAGAAAACCGAAAAAGCCGCCGCGACGAAATACAAGCCGCTCACGCCGGCGATAATCGCCGAGATGGAGAAGATCGTCGGCCGGCAGTACGTCATCCACAGCGACGCCGAGAAGCTCGAGCCGTTCAGCCACGACGAGATATCCGAGAAGGAATACGCCCACATGCCCGACTGCGTGGTCCGGCCGGCCGCGGCGCAGGAGATCGCCGAGATCATGAAGCTGGCCAATCGCGAGATGATCGCGGTTACGCCCCGCGGGGCCGGCAGCGGGCTTTCCGGCGGAGCCGTGCCCGTCTTTGGAGGCATCGTTCTGCTCTGCGACCGCATGAACAAGGTAATCGAGTTCGACAAGGCCAACATGACCATCACGGTCGAGCCGGGCCTGGTTACCAACGAGATCAACGAGATCGTCCGGCCGGCCGGGCTGTTCTACGCCGGCTATCCGATGAGCCTGGAGACCTGCTACGTCGGCGGCAACGTGGCCGAGAACGCCGGAGGCGGAAAGGCCGTCAAATACGGCGTAACCGCACGGTATGTCCTGGGCCTCGAAGTCGTAACGCCCAAAGGCGACATCGTGCAGCTCGGCGGCAAACTGGTGAAGGACGTAACCGGCTATGACCTGATCCATCTGATGGTAGGCTCGGAAGGCACGCTGGGGATATTCACGAAGATCATCCTGAAGCTCATGCCGCTGCCCAAGGCCAGCGTGGACCTGCTTGTGCTGTTCCGCACGCCCGACGAGGCTATCGCCGCCGTGCCGGAGATTATGACCAAGAGCGGCATAATCCCGACCGCGATAGAGTTCATGGATCGCCTTTCCGCCCACGCCGCATGCAAGTACCTCAATGAAACGCTCGACTACAAGGACGCCGGGGCCATGCTGCTGATAACCGTGGACGGCCCCGACGAGCAGCAGGTCATGCAGCAGTACGAGGCCATCGGCGAGCAGTGCCTGGCCGCAAAGGCCATCGAGGTCTATGTCGCCGACAACCACACCACGTCCGAGCGGGTCTGGAAGGTCCGGCGGAACATCGCCGAGGCCTTCAAGGTGCAAAGCCCCCGCCAGAGCCTCGAAGACATCGTCGTGCCAATCGCCAGCATCCCCAAGATGGTGGCCGGCCTGGAGGAACTGTCCCGCAAACACGACTGCCAGATCCCCTGCTACGGACACGCCGGCGACGGCAACCTGCACGCCACACCCGTGATGAATCCAAAATGGAGCGATCAACAATGGCACGACAGGCTCGAACAGATACTCGTGGACATGTACAAGCTCACCGCCAGCCTGGGCGGCACGATCAGCGGCGAGCACGGCATCGGCCACAAACGCAAAAAATACATGCCCCTCGTCTGCCAGGCCGCCTTCATCGACATGATGCGGGCGATCAAACTGGCCCTCGACCCCAACTGCGTCCTCAACCCCGGCAAAATCTTCGATTGCTGAGGGCAAACTGATCGATTTTGGTGGCACCCTCAAGCGAAGCTGCGGTGCGGCGAAGCTTGGGGGTGCGTTGATAACATGAATCTGTTTTGTGAGAAATGTTCTATGGCATACCTGGGCAAGATTATTCGTAAGACAAGCAAAAGATGGAACGGCCCTTGGGACGCTCATGGGCTGACTTTTTCCTGTTTTCACCGGCAGAAACGGGTAGTGATGGATCAGATATAGGAGGATTACACCGGAATGCGGGCGATTTTCCTGTAACGCCAATTTCAGCATCGCAGATGCGACAGAAAGTAGCCCCGGGTGCAGCGAGTCCGCCGCCAGGCGGACGAAGCGGAACCCGGGGTACGGTCGTCATTCAATTGGTTTCCAAATTCCCGCTTGCGCCTCTGGCAGATGATCCAAAATTCCAGAACAATCCGGCGAATGTTTTTCGTCAAATCATTCATCTGATTTCGCTAACTCGTCCGGCGTAGCCTTGGCGAAGCCGGAAAAGCCGGAAGATAGTAGCCCAGGGTAAAACGCAGTCCGCCCCAGCGGACGAAGCGGAACCCTGGGAAAATTCGTCATTCATGGTGTTTCCGAATTCTGGTTCGCGCCACTGGCAGATGATCCTGGATTCTGAGACACTCCGGCCAATATTTGTGGCGCGTCAATTATTCAAAGATGGAAAACCAAAACCCTCATCCAGCTTCGCCAAAAGGATGCGCCGGGCAAGCCCGCCTGCATAAAACTCCTCTTCATCAAGGGTGAGGGTGCTGATTTTTTCCACGACAATATAATGACTTGCCAAAGCCTATTGGCTATGGTATTCAGGATTTCGGTACGTCTGCCGTGGCACGAGCGAAGATTTTGAATCTTAATAAATAACGCCTTCACCCCGGGTTTCGCTGCGTCCGCCTCATCGGCGGACTCGCTGCACCCGGGGCTACTTTCTTCCGGCCCTGTGGGCCTTAAACATGGTTACGCTGAATCCGCAAGAGACTCAGAACCTGGTGCAACCATTTCCCAACTCTCCGCTTCCGGCTTCGCCCCTCCTTCGCCAAGGCTACGGAGTGCTACGCCGGACAAGGCGCTGCACTTGAGGGTGCCACCGGAATTGGCGATCTATGAAAATGTTCCGGAATATCGGCTGTTGATTCCGGCCTTGCCGGACGGATATACTTCAGGCTTCCTTTACAGTGAAAAAGACAAGATTGCAGAGGAAATCCTGCGGAAGATCGCCAAGGAAAACAGGGGAAAATATTTATACATCAATCCGGAAAAAGAAGATTGAAACATGTTTGTAATTTCATGCCATGCCGATACGGGGTTTAAAAGCCACCGACTGAGGCGTCTGCCGGGCGGAGTGGTCGAGGGCAATCTGGACAACTTCGCCGGCTGTTACGCCGTGATGCAGGCGTACTTTTCCGGCAGGATGGATTTCGATCACGTCCGCATCGAGTTGACCTGGGGCGAGGAGGCCGGCCTGCTGGGCGCAAAGGAACTGGTCGGTTCGCTGGATCCCAAAGACCTGGTAACCGTGGTGGACGTAACCGGCGCGCCGACGGAGAACGACTTTACTATCGAGAAATGCCCCGACCCGAAAGTGCAGGCATTTCTCGATAAAACGCTCAAAGGTATGAAATACGACCTGTTCGAGGGGTGCCCCGACCCAATCGCCAGTTGCGACGAGTCGGACGTCTACGTCGAAAAATGTCCGCACACTTTCTTCCTGGGCATCCCTTGCACCGGCGGAGACTACAACGTCGGCGTCGTCCGCTGCCGCCAGGCGAGCCTCGACGCCGTCGCCGAGGCCCTCTGTCGCATTGCAGCCAATTCCGGCGAATTCTGAACAGACAGCCTTTCAGAAAAAGATGGTTTTCAGACCCCGAGTTGGTTCAAATATAGTCCATGTAAAGGCCGCCATACAGGCTGCATTAGGGCCACAACGCCATGGAGGAAAATTGCATTGAGTTTTCCGACATTTGGCAGGCGGTTTTGACGGGCGCAAACGAGATTTTATTTCGCCCCTTCAGGGCTTGAATATTAAATGGACAGATTTCCTGGGGCGTTGCCCCAGGCTATCAATATTAAGCCCCTTTGGGGCTGCATGTTTTCGCCAACGTTGAAAAATCTGCGATTCGATGCGTGATGTTCCAGATGAGGACTGTTTCGCCCTGAAAGGGCGGCAATATTACAGCCCAGGGCAACGCCCTGGGAACAGCGAAAAACACGAAAGCAAAGCCCTGCAGGGGCGAAATAAAGGTTGAATTCGCCAACCAGACGGGCAAAATTTCTTTTATCGTATTGTTGAATCGGACACGCAAAATAACAGTCAATTTTTCAGGAGCAAGACATGAACTATCAATTGCTTAACAAGAAGTTCGAGAACGTCGTCAGGTGGCTGGAGGTCCGCGACGACGAGGGCAGGAACCTCAAGCCGGAGTTCCAGAAGTTGATGAAGCAGTTCGACGGCCAGATAAAGAAACTGGCCAGACTCGGCCCCTCGCCCGCAGTCGCCCGCGACGAGCCTAATTCGCTCAAGGCGATCAAGGCCAAGCGGACCAAGGGTCCGCGGAAGCTGTGGAAGGAATTCTCGCCGGTCCTCTACACGGAAAAGCTCGCGGGCGCCTGGCTTGGCCGTGCGGCGGCATGCACGCTTGGGGCGGCCGTGGAGTTCCACGACGTCCGCGTGATGAAGGAGATGGCGAGATATTCCGGCCAGGCCTACCCCCCGGTGGATTACTGGACGATCATCCGCGACCCGTGGGAATCGAGGTACATCAAGAGCAAACGCCGAGACTATGTCCGCAAGAACCTCGACCACATCCCCTGCGACGACGACCTGACGTACACGCTGCTGGGGCTGCTGATACTGGAAGATTACGGGGCTAACTTTACGACGGCCGACATCGGCAAGGCGTGGCTGAAATATCTGCCGATGGCGTGCACGGCCGAGCATATCGCGCTGGAGAACCTCAAGGCCCGCGTGAACTGGAAGACCGCCGGCGAAAAGGACAACCCGTTCATCGAGTGGATCGGGGCCGACATCCGCAGCGACCCGTGGGGCTACGCCGCGCCGGGCCTGCCGGAAAAGGCCGCCGAAATGGCCTACAACGACGCGTTCATTTCGCACCGCTACGGCGGGCTTTACGGCTCGATGTTTTTCTCGGCCGCCATCGCCGCCGCGTTCGCCGTCGATCACCCGCTGGAGGCCTGCCGCATCGCACTGAGCGAGATACCCGCCAAGAGCCGCGCCTACCATGAATTCGACTGGATGATCCGCCAGGCGCCCAAAATAAAAGATTACGAGCACGCCATCGCCACGATCAAGAAGAGGTATCCCGACATGAGCGGCGTGCACACAATTATCAACGCCGCCTGCACCATCTTCGGCCTGGGCATCGGCGGAACGGACTTCACCAAGGTCGCCAGCCAGGTCGTCGCGATGGGCTGGGACAACGACTGCACCGCCGCCACCGCCGGCAGCATCGTCGGGGCGGTCGTGGGCATAAGCAAGATCGCGCCGCACTGGTACAAGCCGTTCGGCGACCGCTGCCGCACCTACATCAACGGCCACGAGTGGTTCAGCAACCAGGACATCATCAGGCGATTCGCGAGCATCGCCTTGCGGGTCTGGCAGAACGTCTGAAATCAGAATGCGGTTTTTTTGAAGGAACAATGCGATGTCGAAATTCAACGGACTCGGAATGAACATGGGCAACCTCTGCCGGCTGTCGTCGGCCAAGACGCGGTCCATCTCGGCGGAGAACCCCACCGGCGAAAAGGGCAAGGGCGGCATGGCCATCGACCCTACGCACGGCCCATCGCGCGAACTGGGTCAGGGGTGGAAGGTCCGGCCGTGCGTCAGCATCGAGCCAAACGCCACATTCACGGTGGCCGACATCGCCGGCCCGGGCGCTGTCCAGCAGATATGGATGACACCGACCGGGGCATGGCGATTCAGCATCCTGCGGATCTACTGGGACGATCAGGAACAGCCGTCGGTCGAATGTCCCGTCGGCGACTTCTTCGCATGCGGATGGAATAAATACGCGCAGGTCTCGTCGCTGGCGATCTGCGTAAATCCCGGCAGCGCTTTCAACTGCTACTGGGAGATGCCATTCCGCAAAAGATGCCGAATCACCCTGACCAACATCGCCCCCGAGGCCATGAGGCTGTTCTATCAGGTCAATTACACGCTGACCGACGTGCCGGACGACGCGGCCTATTTCCACGCCCAGTTCCGGCGGGTCAACCCCCTGCCCTACAAGCAGGTGTTTACGATCCTCGACGGCGTGAAAGGGCGCGGACATTACGTCGGAACCTACATGGCCTGGGGCGTCAACAACAACGGCTGGTGGGGCGAGGGCGAGATCAAGTTCTTCCTCGACGGCGACGGGCAGTTCCCGACCATCTGCGGCACCGGCACCGAGGATTATTTCTGCGGCTCGTACGATTTTGACGTGAAACGCAAAAATGAGGCGGGCGTCGAAACCACCGAATACCAGGAATTCACCACGCCCTACGCGGGACTCTGCCAGGTGCTCCGCGGCGACGGGCATTACCAGTGCCAGCAGCGGTTCGGCCTGTACCGCTGGCACATCGCCGACCCGGTGCGATTCGAGCGCGACCTGCGCGTTACCATCCAGGCGCTCGGCTGGCGGAAGGATGGACGATACCTGCCGCTCCAGGACGACATCGCATCGGTCGCGTTCTGGTACCAGACCCTGCCGACGGCGAAGTTCCCCGCCCTGCCGGACAAGGACTACCTGGAAATCATTTGACACCTATCAGTCCGTTGAAAAAGGCCGTCTCACAGTAGCACGGGCGTCTCGCCCGTGAGTATCAGGGGCATCCTGCCCCTGAAAATCCGGGAAACAGCAAAAGCCACGGCCGGGACGGCCGTGATACTCATGGGCAAGATGCCCATGCTACTTTTTCAACGGACGCCGATGCCTACGCCGGCAGACTGCGTCGTTGGCTGGCTGGCCGGCTTTGTGGAAGGCATAGTCGCCGGTTCGTTTGCGATTCTTTCAAAATCCGGGACAAGCAGGCCCAGACCGAGTTGATCGGCCTTATAGCCGGCATTTGCTGCTTTGGCGGCAAATGCCTTTAAAAAATCATGCCGGAGTTGTACGTAACGTCTGGCTTCCTCCCGGCTGCGTTCCAATTTTTCTGTTTCGGATATTTCGAGTTGCATTGACCAACCATTCTCATGCAAACTTGGTATGGTATTGACCCACAATTTCCCATCCTGACCAGTCTTTCTTGTCCAGTGCCATCCGTTTAAAAACAACCTCTCTCCTTCGCAGTCGATACACATTATGTCGTCATGGCCAAGATTCAATTGCAATTTGATGCACTTGCCATCTTTTATCCACTTGATCAGGAACTCAAGCCCATCGATATACCAGGTCTCCGTCAGAACCCCATCCAGCAGTTCACCGTGCAGGACGCCCCTACCGTTTTCAAGTCTCTCGACCTTTCCGTCGGTGCCCACCGCCAACTTTTCCTCATTCCGGCCGTCCTTCCAGAAGGAATAGGAACGAATCGATCCGTTCGGCCGAAATCCCCGATCGTGCTGAGTACCTTTGGATTGATCGATGACGGAAATGTCGCGGTCGATCTCGTGATAAAACCTTCCGGATGGATCGAACTGTACGATCTTTCTAGGCTCCGATCTCTCAGACGCGAAATAATTCAGCTCTCGATAGTATTTTTTGCTCGGTTCGCGATCCGCGGGCTTGACCACGGTGAAATAGTTCGTGCATGGCTCAAGGAAGTTCTCCTCGACCCTCCATCTTTTGTCGATGGGCAAGAACCTGTAATCGGGGTGCAATTTCGAGGATGGATCAGGCAACTTAAGCGCAAACGCGTCCGCGGGTTGACTGGCGGGCGCAGTTGCGGTTTGGATGGTTGGCATCGTTTCAGGGGTTGCCGCAAAGATTTTCGGCGGGCCGGAAAGCAGCATGTTATCTTCATAGTTAATGGCGGCGGTAGTTGCGTCATTCATCTTATCTTTTGCGCCAGCTGTGGCGGGCCGAGAGACACTTTGCTCGCGATCCGGAATCACACGGCCATTGCCGGACGCCTTCAACTTCCAACTCTTGTCTAACACTACAACGAGACTTTAGCTCAAGAAAATTCATCCAGCCATCCGATGGTTCCTTACAGGACGCCTTGACAGCAAAGGAGCTACGGCATGGATGTCAAACAGATTCAGCAGTTGCGGCCGATGTTGAACACGTACTT